>CAUVMF010000076.1:0-6416 GCA_963552975.1 uncultured Selenomonas sp. | reverse complement strand
CGTCCGCCATGATCTCACAGCACATGCCCGCAGGGTACAGCCCCGCCATGCGCGCCAGGTCGGTCGTCGCCTCCGTATGCCCCGCGCGGCGAAGCACACCGCCCTCAACTGTGCGCAGGGGAAAGACATGCCCGGGGCGGCGGAAGCTCGCGGGCTTTGCCGCAGGATCAATGAGCAGCTTCACCGTATGACAGCGCTCGAAGGCGGAGATGCCCGTCGTCGTGTCGTAGGCATCGACGCTGACGGTGAACGCCGTCTCGTGGTTGTCCGTATTGTTCTCCACCATCTGCCCGATCTCGAGATCGTCGAGACGACTACCGACGATCGGCGTGCAGATCAGCCCGCGCGCATACGTCGCCATGAAATTCATATGCTCCGGCGTCAGCGTCTCGGCAGCGACGATGATGTCGCCCTCGTTCTCGCGATCCTCATCGTCGACGACCACAAGCATCTTGCCGTTCTTAATATCCTCGATTGCCTGTTCAATCGTTGCAAAATCTGACATGCTATCTCTCCTAAAAACTGGATATTTTTAAGTCGTGGTGCAAGTCCCACGCGAACACTTAGTTACGCAACCGGTCGCGTGCTTATCTGTCTAAATACCGGCGCACTTCTTAAACGCGCTACGCTTGAACGAAAGAAGTACGCCGGGGACAGAACGCACGCTTTTCCCGCTTGCTCCACTAGGGTTCGCTTAGGGACATCACACCACGTCCAACCGTGACATCTAAAAGCCATGTTGCAGAAGGAATTCCTGCGTAAGTCCCGAATGCCGCTCGGCAGACGTTCCGCCAAGCAGCTTCAGCGCATATTTCCCGAGGATGTCCGTCTCGATGTTGAGCGGGCTGCCGATGCGCTTCGCACCGAGATTCGTCACCGTGCGCGTGTGCGGAATCAGGCTGACCGTGAAATCCGCCGCACCCACCGCAGCCACCGTGAGGCTGATGCCGTCGAGCGCAACCGAGCCCTTCTCTACAACGCCGCGCAGGATCTCATCGTCCGCCGCCACCGTCATCAGGATCGCATTTCCATCCTCGCGCAGCGCCGTAATCTCGCCCACGCCGTCGATGTGTCCGCTGACAAAATGCCCGCCGAGGCGCGTCGTCGGGAGCAGAGCGCGCTCAAGGTTGAGCGGCGCGCCGCGGGTCAGTCCTGCGAGCGAGGTGCGCCTCACCGTTTCCGGCATGACCGCTGCGCGAAAACCGCGCGTATCGAACTGCGTCACCGTGAGACAGATGCCGTTGACGGCAATACTGTCGCCAATCTGCGCGTCCGATTGGACAATCTTTGCCCCGATCGCAATATTGCCGCCTGAAAGTCCGCCGAATTTACCGACCTCCTCGATGATTCCCGTAAACATCGTCTCACCCCCTCGCAGTGCGCGGATACCCCGTAATGAGAACATCCGCGCCCACCTGCTCCACCGTCATATCAGCAAGGTGGAGTGCTGTCTGCGGGCTATCAAAGCCCGTACCGCCGACAGGAGTTTTTGCTTTCTCCCCGCCCATCAGCATGGGGGCGATGAAGGCGTGCACCTTGTCCACGAAGCCGCCCGCGAGAAACGACCAGTTCACCCGCGCGCCGCCCTCCACAAAGAGCGATGTGATCTCACGCGCGCCGAGGTAGTCAAGCAGAGCGGCGATGTCCACGCGCTCCACGCCGCGCGTCACAACCTCTGCGCCGCACGCATGAAGAACCCGGACGCGCCGCTGATCGGCACGTTCGCTCACGGCGATCAATGTCGGTGCTGCCCCGTCCGTCAGGAGCTTTGCACACGGAGGTGTGCGCGCCTCGGAGTCGAGCACGATGCGCAGGGGATTGTGCCCCGTGCGCCCCTCTAGGCGCGCCGTAAGGCTCGGATCATCGGCGCGCACCGTCCCAATCCCGACGAGGATGGCATCGTATTCGTTGCGGTACGCATGCACGCGCGCACGCGCCGCCTCCCCCGTGATCCACTGCGACGCGCCCGTATGGCTTGCGATCTTGCCGTCGAGTGTCATTGCTGTCTTGAGCGTGACGAAGGGGCGCTTCGTTGTCACCCATTTCAAAAAAAACTCATTCTGCCGCCGCGCTTCGCCCTCACATACACCGGTCACAACTTCGATTCCTGCCGCCCTAAGCAGCGCAAGCCCTCGACCCGCAACGAGCGGATTCGGATCGGAGAGCGCGATAACGACGCGCGCAATCCCCGCTGCTATTACCGCCTCGACGCATGGCGGCGTGCGTCCATGATGCGCGCACGGTTCGAGCGTCACATAGAGGGTCGCCCCGCGCGCGAGTTCTCCCGCCATCCGCAGCGCGTGAATCTCCGCGTGCGGCTCGCCCGCCGCGCGATGCCACCCGCTCGCGATGATCGTGCCCTCCCGTACAATGACCGCGCCGACGAGTGGATTCGGCGACGTGCGCCCGCGCGCAAAGTTCGCGATGCGCAGCGCCTCGCTCATATAGGATTCGTCAATGTCGTTCATAACAATCCCGTTCTGTTCTATGCTGTCTTGGCAGGTTGATGTTGTGCTCCACGCGAACACAACAGAATTTACAAAAACAAAATGCCGCCGGAAGAATCCTCCTCCGGCGGCACATAAATCGTCCCAAGAACGCACTGATAACATCATATCCGTGCTTCCTTTCATAGACGCGCCTTTTCTCATCCAGACTGCAAAGGCAACTGCCTTCTTCACTGTCGGCTTCGGAATCTCACCGAATCGTGCCGCTCCCAAGAGTGGCTTGCGGGCTGTACCGCCGGTGGGGAGTTGCACCCCGCCTCAAAGAGCATCGTTCGTATGCTATTGTAACACTCTGGATTCGCGCTGTCAATCGCCAATCTTCACCGCAGCGCGCGTCTCCTCCGCGCGCTGCACAACCTCGTCGAGTTTTGCGCCGCAGACCGCCGCAATCGCAGCGACAACGCTGCCCTCGACAACGGGACAGTCCGCCATACGCAAACGTCGCTCCGGCATCTCCTCGAGGATCGTCTCCACCGTAAGGATCGAGCTGCCCGCATCCATGAGGATGACAACGCCGTCGTCCGTATACACCGTATCGATCGCGGCGACGATCCGTGCATAGCTCGTGCCGAAGCCGCCGTCCTCCATACCGCCTGCCGTCGCAATGCGTGCATCCTTTGCCATCATGCGGCAGGTCTCCGCAGCGCCGTGCGCGAGCGCGGCACTGTGCGTTACAATCACAAGTCCGACCATATCATTTTCTCCGACGTACGTAGCCGCCGACGCCACACACTGCACCCGCGAGTGCTGCGGGCAGGAGTGTCGCTGCCTGTGGCGCAGCCTCCAGGATCATGACACCGATCGTGCGGTCATGCACGATCATCGTACCGCCCGTCCAGCCGAGAATGGCGGTGCCAAGCACGACGAGCACGGGGTATTTGTCCATGAGTTTGCCGATGAGCTGACTCCCACCGACCACGATCGGGATGCTGATGACGAGACCAATCACGACGAGCAGGAAGTCACCGTGCGATGCGCCCGCAATCGCGATCACATTGTCAAGCCCCATCGCCGCATCTGCAATGATGATCGTCTTGACCGCGCCCACGAACGTCTCCGCCGCCTCTACGTGCTCCGCTCCACCCGCAGGGCGCATGAGCTTCACCGCAATCGGCAGCAGCACCAGTCCGCCGAGCGCCTGCAGATAGGGCACGGAGAGGAGCTGCACGGCGAAGAACGTCATGATGAGCCGTACAATGATCGCCCCTGCCGTACCGACATAGATCGCGCGTTTCCTCAGATGTGCGGGCAGACGGTTCGATGCCATCGCAATCACGACAGCATTGTCCCCCGCCAGCACGAGGTCAAGAATAATAATCGAAAAGAGCGCCACAAAAAATTGCGACGAGAAGAGTTCGATTTCCACATTTTCTCCTTATTTTGCCATCATCTTTGCGAGTTTCTGGGCAAAGGCGACGGGGTTCTCCGGCAGGATCCCCTCGATCAGCAGCGCCTGCGTATACAGCAGGTCACAGTAGTCCTTGAACTCCTCGGAGTCCTTGCCCGCCGCGTGCAGCTCTTTCAGCTTCGCAAAGAGATCGTGATGCGGGTTGATCTCAAGGATGCGCCGTGCCTTGAACATCGGATTGTTCATCTCGGCAAAGGTCTGCTCCATCGAGAGCGACGGCCCCGCCTCATCCGCGACAAGGCAGACCGCGCTCGAGCGGAGACGCTGCGAGATCTTCACCTCGGCAATCTTGTCGCCGATTGCGTCCTTCACGTCCTTGATGAGATCGTCGTTCGCCTTTGCGATGTCCTCCGTCTCCTTCTTCGCCGCCTCGCTCTCCGCATCGCCGAGATCAAGATCGCCGCGGCTGATCGAGTGGAAATGCTTCCCCTCGTACTCGTGCACCGTCTCGATTGCGAACTCATCCACGGGGTCGAGCAGGAAGAGCACCTCCAGACCGCGCTCGCGCAGCTGCTCCATCTGCGGCAGCTGCTCAATCGTCGCCTGATCCTTCGCCGTCGCGTAGTAGATGCTCTTCTGACTCTCGGGCATGCGCGCGACATACTCCTTCAGCGAGACAAGCGCGCCCTCCTTCGAGCTGTGGAAGAGCAGGAGATCCTTCAGCTTGTCCACCGTCTCGCGGCCGGAATACATACTGTTGTAAATGCCGATCTTCAGCATACGCCCGTACTCGTTCCAGAACTTCTCATAGGACGTACGATCCTTTTCGAGCTTCTTGCCGAGCGTCTTCAGGACGTTCTTCTCAAGTGCGCGTCCGATCGTCTTCAGCTCGCGGCTCTGCTGCAGCAGTTCGCGCGAGATGTTGAGCGAGAGATCGGGCGAATCCACAAGTCCCTTGATAAAGCGCAGATAGTCGGGCAGGAGCTCCTTGCATTTGTCCATGATAAACACATGGCGCGAGTAGAGCTGAACGCCCGGCTCGTAGTCCGGCTGATAGAGCCCCATCGGCGCGCGCGCGGGAATCTCGAGGAGCGCCGTGTACTCCACCGTGCCCTCCGCCTTCGTGTGGAAGACCTCCATCGGCGCTTCCCACTCATGGAACTGGTCGCGGAAGAAATCGTTGTACTCCTCCGCCTTGATCTCCGACTTTGCACGCGTCCAGAGCGGCTGCATCGAGTTCAGCGTGCGCAGCTCCGTCTTCTTGATCTTCTCCGCGCCCTCGATAATCTTGCCCTCATCATCGCGCGGCATCTCCTCCGTCGTCACATTCATGCGGATCGGGTAGCGCACATAGTCCGAGTATTTCTTCACGAGGCTCTCGATCTCGAACGTATCCGTGTAGTCCGTCTCGCCCTCCGTGAATTCCTTCGCGAGGTGGATCGTCACCGTCGTGCCGCGCGTCTCCTTCTCCGCATCCTCGATCGTATAGCTGCCGTCGCCCGTCGATTCCCAACGCGTCGCTTGGCTGTCGCCCGCCCTGCGGGTGACAATCGTCACCTTCTCCGCGACCATGAACGCCGAGTAGAAGCCCACGCCGAACTGACCGATCAGCTCCTTGTCCGGCGCGCCGGCGTTCTCCTCCTTCGTCTTTGCGAGCTGCTCCATGAACGCCTTCGTACCGGACTTTGCAATCGTGCCGATGTTCTCCACGACCTCTGCGCGCGACATGCCGATGCCGCTGTCTGAGATCGTCAGCGTCTTGCTCTCCTTATCAGGCACGAGGAAAATCTCGTACGTCTCATTCCCCTCAAGCATATCGCGGTTCGTCAGACTCTCGAAATGGAGCTTGTCCATCGCGTCCGACGCATTCGAAATCAGCTCGCGCAGAAAGATCTCGCGGTTCGTATAGATCGAGTTGATCATCAGATCGAGCAGCTGCTTTGTCTCTGCTTGAAACTCAAATGTTTCCTTTGCCATATTATCGTTCTCCCTTGTATTCGATTATTTTGCATCACATTTATGCGTATGCAATTCTAAAACTGTTCTCTATTTTACACGAAAAATGACAAAAAGTCAAAACTTATTGTGTCACGACACCTTCCAAGGGGCACACCCACTCTCCCACAGTCGCCCCAGTATAATTTTTTGCGCAGAAGATAAAGGAAGCAGCGAAACAAGCAGCAGATCGGCAGAGAGTTCCATGGGCACAAAGAGCCCGCCATCCGGTACAGCATGTTTTCCCGCCAAGGCAGTGCGAGAAGAACGTGCACGATAAGCCTGAACGGCTCACCTCCCTGCCTGCATATCCTCATCCGACAATTTTAGTGAGCCGTGCAGCGTCATGGCATTTTCTTTTGTAATCCCATACTCCATCGATGCCAGGTCATGCTGCGGCTCCACACGAGGCATCCCCTCAATGCCCAAGACATCCATCATCACATCGTAAATCAGGTCATTCGTCCAATACGCCTGCTCATGAGCCTTCAACTGAGCAAACACATCGGGACGCTCCTCTTGAAAAGCATCACTAAACCACATCACGAGCGGTATGCGTGCCATGC
>CAUVMF010000075.1:0-6530 GCA_963552975.1 uncultured Selenomonas sp. | reverse complement strand
GTAAACACATGATAGAGGTTTCGAGTGCGTCGGACATCGGACGCGTGCGGACATCAAACGAGGACAGCTACGGCGTCTTTTCTCCTGCGGTCTATGTTGTCGCCGATGGGCTTGGCGGTCACGCAGCGGGGGAAGTCGCGAGCCGCATGGTGGTTGCCGCTGTTCACGATCTGGCGAACGAAGGGCAGGCGATTGATACGGCGGCGCTGAAGAGCGCTGTCCTGCGCGCCAATCAGCAGGTGCTGGATGCCTCGGCGGAGAACTCCTCCTATGAGGGCATGGGTTCCACGGCGACCGTCCTGCATGTGGATGAAGCTGCGGGGATCGCGTACTATGCGCACGTCGGGGACAGTCGGCTCTATCTCCTGCGGCACGGCGTTTTCCGCCAGGTCTCGCGTGACCACTCCTATGTGGAGGAACTCGTTGCACGCGGTGAGCTCAGTGAGGCGGAGGCGCAGCACCATCCGCGCAAGAATCTCCTCCTGCGCGCCGTCGGCATCGAGGAACGTCTCCATGTGGACGGCGATTCCTTCCCGCTCGAGGCGGGCGACCGCCTGCTGCTTGCGACGGATGGACTGACGAACATGGTCGATGATGCGGAGCTTGCAGCACTGCTCGGCGGGGACTTTACCGATGTTGCCGCGCGTATGGTGGAACGTGCACTCGCGGGGGGCGGCAGTGACAATATCACGGCGATTGCCCTTGCCTACGAAATGCCATGACAGGGGGGATGAAGTTCGCACCCGTCGGGATGCTTCTCTGTGCGCTCGGCGTCCTGTTTTTGAAACAGGGGGCGGGACAGCCGGGCTGGGTGTTCGACTGGCACACACAGCTCGCATATCTGCCGTGGCTCGCACTCCTCCTCTGCATGGGGGCAGCAAGCTATGTACTTGCGGCACAGCGCAGATTGGACTGTGTTCCTCTTGCACTCGCCTATGTGCTCCTCGCCATCGGACTCGCGGAGATCGCGCGCCTGAAACCCGATCTCTTTATAGCGCAGCTGCGTTGGGCGTGCATCGGCATTCTATTCTGGGGGGGAGTCGTGCTCCTCTGGGGACGACTGCGCCGTATGCTCGATTATCCCTATGTGCTTGGGCTTACGACGACGATGATATTGGTGCTTCCGCTCGTTTTCGGCGTGAGCATCGGCGGCAATACGAATTGGCTTACGTTCGGCAGCTTTTCCGTGCAGCCTTCGGAGTTCGGAAAGATTTTGCTCATCTTCTTCCTTGCGGCATATCTTGCCGATCATCGCGCAGTGCTGACACTGCCCGCGCGCCGCTTTCTCTTTCTCCATCTGCCGCCCGTGCGCTTTATTGCGCCGCTCGTCGCGCTCTGGGGACTCGCGGTGCTCATGTTCGTCATCGCGCGCGATCTCGGCGCGGCACTGCTCTTCTTCGGGATGGCGGTGCTCATGACCTATATGGGGACGGGGCGCAAATCCTATGTGTTCCTCGCAGGGTTGTTCATTCTTGCAGCGGCGGCACTCAGCTATGCGCTCTTTGGACACGTCCGCGTGCGCTTCGATATATGGCTGCATCCGTGGGCAGATCCGAACGGCATGTCCTATCAGGTCGTGCAGTCGCTCTTTGCCATCGGTACAGGCGGCATCTGGGGCACGGGCTTTGCCGAGGGGCATCCGCTGCTCATCCCCGAGGTGCATACGGACTTCATCTTTGCGGCAATTGCAGAGGAGTTCGGACTGATCGGCGCTGTCCTCGTCCTCCTCGTCTATGCGCTGCTCTTCTGGCGGGGCAGCCGTATTGCGATGGGGCTGCCACAGGCGCAGGAGTCTCTGCTCGCGGCGGGCTGCGCCGCAAGCCTTCTGCTGCAGGCGTTCATTATCACGGCAGGCGTGACAAAGCTCCTGCCGCTCACGGGGATCACACTGCCGTTCGTCAGCTACGGGGGCAGTTCGATGGCGGCGAGCTTCATCCTCATCGGCATATTGACGGCGCTCTCGGGCGAGAGCAAGGAGGCGTCGGATGGCTGATCGGAAAATCCGAAAACATATCGCGGTCACTGCGGCATTCCTGCTCACCTTGCTCGGTGTTCAGATTCTCTATCTTGCAAAGCTGAGTGTCTGGGACGGGGATATGCTCGCCGCCCATCCGCTCAATACGCGTTCTGCGCTGATGGAGCAGGATATTCGGCGCGGGCGTATCGTGGACCTAGACGGGCGCGTCCTCGCGGAGAGCGCGGCGGACGGTACGCGCTCCTATCCATACGGCGGAATCCTCGCGCCTGTGACGGGCTATCAGACGGAGCGCTACGGCGCGACGGGTGTGGAGCAGACGGCGGGACAGGAACTCAGCGGCGTGACCTTGGATGTCGCGCACATGGGACCATTGCGTACGCTCCTGCGCGCGGATGCAGGCTATGATGTCCGTCTGACGGTCGATGCGCAGCTCTCGGAGACAGCGTGGAACGCTCTTGACGGGCGGCGCGGCGCGGTCGTCGTCATGGATGCACAGACCGGCGCAATCCGCGCGATGGTGAGCGCTCCGTCCTACGACCCCGCCGTTGCGGCGGCAAACTTGGATGAACTCACGGCGCGCGCGGACAGCCCTCTGCTGAACCGCGCAGCGCAGGGACTCTATCCGCCCGGCTCGACGTTCAAGACGCTCATCGCCGACGCGGCACTCGCGGCGGGTGTGACGAATGCCGATGAGGTGTTCACCTGCACAGGGGAACTTGCCATCGGTTCGGATTACGTACTCCATGAGAGTCATGGTGAGGTACACGGGAGGCTTCGCCTCGCGGACGCGCTGCGCGAGTCCTGTAACGTCACATTTGCGACGCTCGCCCTGCGTCTCGGCGGCAGCGGGCTTTCCTCGGCGTTCGAGCGCTTCGGCATTGGCGCGGAGTTGGCGGATGCAGAGATTCCAATGGCGAAGGCACACGTCCCTGATCTGAAATCACTCGGTGACGGGGAGATCGCGCAGCTTGGCATTGGACAGGGGACGCTGCTCGTCACGCCCTTGCAGATGGCGCTCGTTGCGGATGCCTTTGCAAATGGCGGGCGCATGATGCAGCCGTATCTGGTCGGGCAGGTTCTGACGGCGGACGGAACGCCCCTCTACGAGGCGCGTCCGCAGGTGTGGCGGACGGCGACGACGGCGGAGCGCGCGGCTGTGATCGACGGCTATATGGCGGATGTCGTTGCGGCGGGGACAGGGACGGCGGCTGATGTCGCAGGCGTGCGCGTCACGGGCAAGACAGGCACGGCAGAGAATGCAAGCGGAACGGATCACGCGTGGTTCATTGGCTCGGCGGAGCGCAGCGGTCAGAAGATCGTTGTTGCCGTTCTCGTGGAGGAGGGCGGCTTTGGCGGGCGCGCGGCGGCAGGGATTGCACATCAGGTGATACGAACGTATTTTGAAGGGCAGCGATGAATACGCGCCGCCGCCCTTTCTGAGATAGAGCTCTCGGCAGTGATGGCAGAGGCGTTAGGAGGAACGAACATGGTCGAGCGTGTCTTGGATGGACGCTACGCGCTGGAAAGGCTGGTAGGCAGCGGCGGGATGGCAGATGTCTATCGGGCAAAGGATCAGCTCTTGGAGCGCACCGTCGCCGTCAAGATTCTCCACCAGCAGTATGAGAATGACACGGAGTTCATCGCGCGATTTCAGCGCGAGGCGAAGGCGGCAGCGCGCATTACGCATCCAAACATCGTCAACGTCTACGATGTCGGCGTCGCCGAGGGGCGGCACTACATCGTCATGGAATACGTTCCGGGACGTACGCTGAAGGAGCGCATCAAGGAGGAGGGACCCGTGCCCGCCCCCGAGGCGCTGCATATCGCGCGTCAGATCGCGGGGGCGCTTGCACAGGCGCACGCGAACAACCTTGTTCACTGCGATATCAAGCCGCACAACATCCTCGTCATGCCCGACGGCAACGTCAAGGTTGCGGATTTCGGCATCGCGCGCGCGGTGACGGAATCCACGATGACCTACAACGACAATATCATGGGGTCGGTGCATTACTTCTCACCCGAGCAGGCGCGCGGCACCCTCATCACGCCGAAGTCCGATGTCTACTCCCTCGGCGTTGTGCTCTACGAGATGCTGACGGGGCGCATCCCATTCGACGGGAATACGGCGGTGAGCATTGCGCGCAAACATCTCGAGGAGGAGCCGCAGTCCGTGCGCTCTCTCGTGCCGAACATTCCGCCCGTGGTTGAGGCTCTCGTAACGCGCATGATGGCAAAGGAGCCGGCACTACGCCCCGACAGCCGTCTGCTCGTGCAGGACATCACGCGCACGGAGCAGATGATGCGCAGCGACACGGCGGCCATGCCGGCGTTCGATCCCGATGCGACGCGCGTCCTCACGCCCGTGGAGGCACAGGAAATCAGTGCAGCCGTGGAGGAGGAGGAAGCCGCAGAGGAAGTGGAGGAGAAATCCTTTTTCCGCACGAAGAAATTCAAATTCGGACTCGTCCTCATCCTCCTGCTTGGCTTCTTTTCGGGATTCTTTCTGAGCTTCGGTAAATTCTGGAGTTCTGTGGAGATTACAGTGCCCGATGTGACGGGCAAGCAGCTCACGCTCGCACGGCAGATTCTCGAGGATCAGCATCTGCGTGTCACGGTCGCCGAGGCCTACGATGCCTCCGTACCCGTGGGCGTCGTGGTCTCACAGACCCCGGAGGCGGGCACGAAGGTCAAGGAGGAGCGCACAATCACCATCTACGTCAGCAAGGGCGGCGAGGAGCTCGAGATGCCGAACCTGCGCGGACTGAAACAGTCGGATGCGATCGACAAACTGCAGCAGATGGGGCTGCGCCTGGGCTCCGCCTATGAGACATTCTCCGACGAGGACAGCGGCACGGTCATCTCGCAGGATCCGCGCAGCGGTACGCGGATCAGTAAGGGACAGTCCGTGGACATCACCGTCAGCAAGGGGCAGAAAGTCAAGAAGATCAGCGTTCCCGATGTGAAGGGCGTTCCCTCGGATCGTGCGCGCACGATGATCGAGGGCAGCGGGCTGAAGGTCGGCAGCGTATCGGAGGAAGCGAGCACGCAGGCAGCGGGTACCGTCGTCAGCCAGTCGCCCTCTGCAGGCAGTGAGGCGGACAGCGGAAGCTCCGTACGCCTCGTCATCTCGAGCGGACACAAGGCTTCCTCTGCAAAGGAAGATACGAAGAGCAGTGATAACAAGAAGGGGGATAAAGATCCCTCCGGACGCCGCATCCAGACGGAAAAGACAGAGTAGGGAGTACATGGTGACGGAGCACGGACGTATCCTAAAGGTCTATAACAATGTACTCCATGTCGCAGCAGAGGGGCGGGTCATCCTCTGTAAGCTGCGCGGCAGAGTTAAGAAGGGGCGCAGCGACCTGACGCCTGTCCCCGGTGACATTGTATCCATCGAACGGATATCTGAGGGAGAGGGTGTGATTGAGCGCATCGAAGCACGCACGAACCTCCTGCAGCGTCCGCGTGTAGCGAATCTGACGCAGATCGTCGTGACCGTTGCGGCAGCAGCGCCTGATCCACATCCACTCGTTGTGAGCCGCTTCCTCGTCCTCGCGGAATGCTCCGGCGTGAAAAAGATCGTCCTCTGTGTGAACAAGATGGATCTCTATGCGGGCATACATGAGGAATACCTTGCGGCATACGAGGCGGCGGGCTATCCCGTTCTGCGTGTCTCGGCAGAGCAGGGGACGGGGCTTGACGAACTGCGCGGGCGGCTTGCAGGGGAGATCAGCGTATTTGCAGGACCATCGGGCGCGGGGAAGTCATCCCTGCTCAATGCGCTTGATCCGTCACTTGCCCTCCTGACGGGCGCGGTCAGCGAGAAAATCGGGCGCGGGCGCCACACAACGCGCCGTGCCGAACTGCTTCCGTTTGCGAGCGGCTATGTGGTCGATACGCCGGGCTTTACACAGCAGGAGCTGACGGAGATCGCGCCCGAGGAGCTTGCGGCGTGCTTTCCCGAGTTTGCCCGTCATGCGGGCTGCCGCTTCGCACCGTGCAGCCACAGCCACGAGCCGTCCTGCGCCGTCAAGGCGGCTGCAGAGACAGGAGAACTTTCACGCGAGCGGTATGATGCCTACATCGCGCTGCTCGATGAACTTCGATTGAAAAGAAAATAGGAGAATCCAATGGCACACGAACATGAACACGAGCATGAAGAGGAAATGATCGAGGAGGAGCACATCCACATCGAGCGCCCGACGATCATCGCGCCGTCCATCCTCTCGGCGGACTTTGCAAATCTCGGGGCGGATGTCCGTCGCGTGGAGGCGGCAGGTGCGGAGTATATCCACATTGACGTGATGGATGGGACATTCGTGCCGAACATCACCCTTGGCCCCTGCGTCGTCGAGAGTCTGCGCAAGGTTTCCAAGGCGGTCTTTGATGTACATCTCATGGTCGAGCATCCCGAGACGCATATCGAGCCGTTTGCAAAGGCGGGCGCGGACATCATCACGTTCCACGTCGAGGCGACGCGCCACGCGCACCGCGTGATCCAGCAGATCAAGGCGGCGGGCTGCAAGGCGGGCATTGCGCTCAACCCCGGCAC
>CAUVMF010000074.1:0-6559 GCA_963552975.1 uncultured Selenomonas sp. | reverse complement strand
TCCCAGCGCGCCTATGAGTCCAACTCGAAGGCAATCACGACATCGGATTCGATGCTCGAGATTGCAAACTCGCTCAAGCGTTGATCTTTAAGCGATGTACGATGACAGCCATTCTATGCCTATGGAGTGGCTTATTCGCTTTTCTGTGGGCGGGAACTCACTCTGCCGCTGCATACGGTTCGACGCAGGAGAATTATTTCCCGACGGTTCTGTCCTCTGAACAGCTCGCCGTGCTTGCCGCGCAGAAGATCGAAGAAAAGCTCGATGCGATGGGCGAGACGCGCCGGCATGAACTGCACCTGCAGCGTGCGGCATCGGCCATGCACCTGCCTGCGGGCGAGGTGACCGCCGTCGTCGACTTTCCGCGTGGACTGCCGTACAGCCGAGAGTTTCCCGTCGGTTTTTCCGTCTATGTGGACGGCGTTCTCAACCGGCGGGCGGTCAGCTACTATAAGGTGACGGTCTATGACCGCGTGCTTGTTGCGATGACGGACATCCGCGCAGAGACAGCGATCTCTGCCACGAATGCACGGTTTGAGGAGCGGGCGGTGGATACCCCGCCAGAGCTCACACTCACGGATTTTGCGCGGCTTGAGGGGCGCGTGGCGGGGCGTTATATCCGCAAGGATGTGACGATTACACCGAATATGCTCGCAATGCCACTTGTCATGCGTTCGGGAAATCCCGTAGAACTGGTGCTGGACACAAATGGCATCGTCATTCGCGCCGAGGGTGTGGCACTTGAGCCGGGGCGCATCGGCTATGAGATCCGCGTGCGCAACGTGCGCTCAGGTAAGATCCTGCGCGGCAAGGTGATCGATGCGCACACGGTTCAGGTCATCGGATGAAATTCCCCCATCAATTTTCCATAAGGAGTTCGATTATGAGGAAACAAAAATGGCTTGCAGGGATGCTCGCCGCTGCTGTGTGTACGGCAAGCCTCGCGCCCACCGCTGCGGCAGAATCCCTGTGGAACAATCCGAGCGGACATGCGACGAAAAGCCCGTTCGCTGATCGACGCGCGACGGGCATCGGGGACATTGTAACCATTGTTATCAGTGAGTCGACAACGACCTCGGCGACGCGCAATTCGTCGAATGAAAAGAGCGGTTCGGTGAATCTTGGCGCAGGTCTTGGGATCTTCGACTTCCTGCAGGCGGCGTCAGCAAGCGGCTCAGACAAGTTCAGCGCGAAGGGCTCCGCCTCCTCGTCGAATCGCGTTGCAGGCAATGTCACCGTGACCGTGGTGGACGTGACGCCGAACGGCAACTTCATCCTAGAGGGCACACAGTCCATATGGCAGAACAAAAACGAGCACAAGATTGTCTTCCGCGGTACCTGCCGTCCTGAGGATATATCGAGCGCGAACACGATTCTCTCCACGCGTGTGGCGGACGCAACCGTGCGTTTTGATGGAAAGGGACCTCTGAACGCGAAGCAGCGGCAGGGCATCCTGACACAGATCTTCAACATTCTGTTCTAACAGGAGGCGCTTCTATGAAGAAAACAGGCATCCTTCTGCTTCTCCTCGTGCTCTGCCTCGGCGTATTGCCGGGGATTGCAGCGGCGGATTCAGGTGTGGCGCGGATCAAGGATATTGCTAAGGTACAGGGGGTGCGCCCCAACCAACTCATGGGCTATGGTCTTGTTGTCGGCCTTGACGGCACGGGCGACGGTTCGAGCTCGGGTGAGACGGTACAGTCCATCGCGAATATGCTCACAAGCTATGGCATCACCGTGAACACCAGCTCCATCAAGCTGAAGAATGTTGCAGCGGTCATGGTGACGGCAACGCTCCCCCCATTTGTGCGCGAGGGCGATACGCTCGACGTGACGGTGTCGTCGATCGGAGATGCGAAAAGCCTGCGTGGGGGAACATTGCTCCAGACACCGCTGCGTGCGGGCAACGGTGAGGTCTACGTGGTCGCACAGGGCGGCGTCTCGACGGGCGGCTTTGCGGCGGCGGGCGGCGGCAGCAGCATGACGAAGGCGTTTCCGACGGTCGGCATCGCTGTAAACGGCGGCATCGTCGAGCGCACGGTGGAGGACGATGACATCGGGGCGAGCGGACAGCTCTCCCTCTCCCTTGCACGCCCCGATTTTACGACAGCGTCGCGCGTTGCGGGCGCGATCAACGCACAGTATGGCGGCATCGCCCAGGCGAGCAACCCTGGACGCGTGGATGTGGCGATTCCGTCATACTTCCGCGGAAATGTGGTCGAATTTGTCGCTTCGATTGAAGATTTGATGATACGTCCTGACAATATGGCGCGCGTCATTGTGAACGAGCGTACGGGGACGATCATCATGGGCGGCGATGTTTCCGTGGATTCGGTTGCCATCACACAGGGCGGACTTACGATTCGGATTCAGGGGGCGACGGATGTGTCCCAGCCGGGACCGTTCAGCTATGGCAATACCGTGGTGACGGACAGCTCCGATGTCGCGGTGAACGACATGAAGGGCAATACGATCATCCTGCCCGCAACGACGAACATCAGCGACATCGTGGGGGCACTCAATACAGTCGGCGCCAATCCGCGTGAGATCATCTCGATTCTGCAGGCGATGAAGGCGGCAGGGGCGCTGCACGCTGAACTCGACATAGTATAAGGAGCAGGGTATGACAATACAGCCACTCAATGACGGTGCGTTCCTTGGAGGCGCTGCGCAGACCTCCTGCGATGCGGCGCGCATGAGTGCCGAGAACAAGTCCTTTCAGGCGACGCTCGACGAACTGCAGCGCAAGGCTGCCGCAAGCGTGGAGACCGGTGCAGCGGGCGATGTGCAGCAGCATAAGATGTCGGCGGAGGACATTGAGGCGAAGAAACTGCGTGAGGCATGCGAGGGATTCGAGGCGATGTTCCTCAGCATGATGTATAAGCAGATGCGTGCGACGGTACCCGAGGACAGCCTCCTTGGCAAGAAGTCCAACGCGCTCGAGATCTTCGAGGATATGCGCGACACGGAGCTGATGAATTCCGTGGCAAAGGCCGGCGGCATCGGCATTGCGGATATGATGTATAAGCAGTTGACCATCAAGACACGGTGAGAGAAGCAATAACGGAGTTACAAAGGGGAAGCTGCCCGCGCAGCAACCCCTTTTTCTTAGTTTGGAGTATATATGCGTATTTTGAAGAAAATCCTTGTACTCATGGCGGCGCTTCTATTGACAGCGTCCTCCTATGCGTGGGCGGCGGGGCTGAGCGCGCTGCGTACCTCGAGTACGGCGGAACGTGACCGACTCGTGTTCGATTTCACGGAGATGCCCCTTTACGACGTCAGACTCTCTGCGGATGGGCGCGCGCTGACCTTTGACTTTGTGGATACAGATGCGACGGCATTCAAACGCGCCTCTGTGCACACGAAGCGGATTGACTCCGTTTCTTACGCCGTACGCAATGGGCATTTCTATGTGACCGTCACGATGGCACAGGGCATGAAGTATGCGCTTGGCAATCTGATGAATCCCGCGCGTGTCTTTCTCGATGTCGCGTCTACGGGAGCGGATAAGAAACCGAAAGAGTCTGCCGCAGCCAATCCCCCCGCGGGAGGGGTGAAGCCGCGTACGCCGTCGGGCGGTATTGCCGTGCCGGCGGAGGACAAAGCACCCAAGCTTCCAATTCTGAAAGAGGAGCAGATCGCTGCGGGGCTCATGTTGCGGACATATGTCTATGCGGATGAGGACGGGCAGGTGACGGCGTACTTTGTCGAGGCAGACACTACAAAATATAATGTCCGTCCGGCGCTTGCACGCGGCATCATCCCCGGTCGACAGACGGTGAGTGGAATCGCGCGCGACACGAATGCGGCTGCGGCGGTGAATGCCTCCTACTTTGCATCAGACGGCACCATTCTAGGCGTGACGAAGATCGACGGTACGATTGTGGGCACGACCTACTACGACCGCAGCGCATTCGGCGTGATGCCCGACGGAGCCTTTGTGTTTGGCACGGTTTCTTATAACGGTACGGTAAAGATCGATCAGGTGACGCTGCCCATCTCAGGGGTCAATGCGGAGCGCGGCGAAAACGGTCTCATCATCTACAACCGGGCCTACGGCAGGACGACGGGAACGAATCCGTACGGTCTGGAGTATGTGATCCGCGCGGGGCGCGTGGCGGAGATCAATACGAATGATTCCGTAATCCCGTCGGACGGCTACGTCGTTTCCGTCCACGGCTCCGCGATGGACGCCTTTGCTGCAGCGGGGACGCGCGTTGGCGATCCGACTGTTCTCACGGAGCAGACGGGGACCATGTGGGATCGCACCGTGCAGATCGTCGGTGCAGGACCGCGCCTTGTCGAGAACGGTGCCGTTCATGTGACGGCGGGCGAGGAAGATTTCCCGGGCGACATTCGCTACGGGCGTGCGCCGCGCAGTGCCGTCGGAGTGACGAAACGCGGAAAAGTGGTCTTTGCCGTGGTCGACGGGCGGCAGGAGGACAGCCATGGACTGACACTGACGGAGTTTGCCGAGCTGCTCGTGAAATTCGGCGTGCAGAATGCAATCAATCTCGATGGTGGTGGCTCGTCTGCGCTCTATGTCAGCGGTGATGTCGTAAATTCTCCGTCGGACGGACAGGAGCGCGCGGTCGGCAGTGCACTGATCTTGCAGAAAAGATGATTTTCTCGCAGGTGAGAGAGCTATGAAATAATTTTGACGGTCTCATCGCAATATGATAGAATGTGTGGAGGTTTATACGCTGATAGAAGAGTTCATGGCGCACATTTTGTGCCTAATGTAGGTGATACGACGTTGAAGAACGACATTTTTGATGTCATACAAGAAGATCTTGAAGAATTTGAGTTGCAGCTTGCAGAGGCGATTGTCTCCGAGACGGCACTCATTACGGACGTTGGAGAGCATCTCATCTCCTCGGGCGGCAAGCGTCTGCGCCCCGCCCTCTTCCTGCTGGTGGCACACGGCGGCGCGGCGTTCGAGTGCGCGCGTGCGATGCCGATTGCGATTGCACTCGAGCTCATCCATACGGCGTCCCTCGTACATGATGATGTCATTGACGAGGCGGACACGCGGCGCGGGGCGAAGACGACAAATGCGAAATGGGGCAATCAGGTTGCAATCCTCAGCGGAGACTATCTCTTTGCACGCGCATTCAAGCTCGTCGCGGAGGCGGGCTACGACTCTGCGGTCTATGTCAAGCTCGCGCACCTTGTGTGCACACTGAGCGAGGGTGAGATCCTCCAAGATCATACGGTCTATCAGGTGCCCGCGAGTGAGGAGGCCTATTATGAACGCATCCGCAAGAAGACGGCGGACTTCCTCGAAATCTGTTGCGAGCTTGGCGGTGCGGTCGGCGGTATGAGTAAGGAAGACACGGAGCGCATGGCACTCTACGGGCATGCCATCGGCATGGCGTTCCAGATCACGGACGATCTGCTCGACTATCGGCAGACCTCGGAGGACATTGGAAAACCCGCAGGGCATGACCTCGCGCAGGGCTTCGTAACCCTGCCCGTGATCCGCGCCCTCGAAGTACTGGACGAGGCAGGGCGCAGCGAACTCACGGCGCTCATTACGAACCCGAAGATGACGGAGGAGGAGGTTGCGCGTGCACTTGAGATTGTCCGCACGACGGACGGCCTCGACTATGCGCAGGAGCAGGCGGATGCCTACCTCGCGCGTGCAAAGAATGCCCTGCCGGACGTGCTCGACGAGAGGATTCGCGAGACCTGTCTGATGGCGGCGGACTTTATCGGACGCAGAGAATTTTAGAATGGAGCATGGCACAGCCATGAGAAGGAGTCAGCATGTTTGGCATTGGCGTACCCGAACTGATCTTGATACTGGTCGTGGGGCTCATCGTCTTTGGTCCCGGCAAGCTCCCCGAGATGGGGCGCTCACTCGGCAAGGGCATCCGTGAGTTCCGCAAGGCATCGAACGCACTGACGGCGGCAATCAACGCACCCGACCCGCCGCCCGCACCGCCTACAGCTACACCTGCGGCGCAGCCCGCACAGACGGTACAGGCGACGACGGAAGTACCTGCCGCAGCACCAACACCCACGGCAACGCCGACGGCGGAAACCGCTGCGGCTGCGGTCGAGGCGCATGTGGCGGAGCAGAAAGCGGCTGCCGCAGAGGTCAAGACACAGTCGTAACGTGTGATATGTGAGCGCAGTGAAATGCCCCTAAGCGAACCCTAGTGAAGTAATCGAGGAAAGCGCGCGGTATGCCCCGGCGGATTTCTTTCGTTCAAGCGAAGCGCGTTTGAAATTCGCAGGTATTTAGGGAAGCACTGATAAATTCAGCCGCGCCATCTCAGCGTATCTTTTTTGCCCGCTTTTCGTTAGCAAATCCTCCACATAGCTTTGGCTATGCGTCCGGTTTGCTGCCTCAATCGGACGAAAAAATCTACGCCAATCTGACGGACTTCATTTTATCAGCGATTCCTTAGGCGAATAAGCACATGATCACTTGCGTAACTAAGCGTTCGCGTGGGGCTTTACACAAGCGAGCAATGATACCCCATAAATTCGATTTATTTTAGGAGGTTCTTATGTTTGGTCTGGGAGTTCCCGAACTCGTACTCATCCT
>CAUVMF010000073.1:0-6653 GCA_963552975.1 uncultured Selenomonas sp. | reverse complement strand
TGAAGCTCGCAAAGGGCTATCGCGGCTCGCGCAGCAAGCAGTTCAAGAAGGCAAATGAGACCGTCATGAAGGCGCTCTACTATGCGCGCCGTGACCGTCGTGCGAAGAAGGGGACGTTCCGCCGTCTCTGGATCGCCCGCATCAACGCAGCTGCCCGCGCCAACGGTATTTCGTACAGCCGCCTGATGGCAGGTCTGACGAATGCCGGCGTCGAGGTCAACCGCAAGATGCTTGCCGACCTCGCCATTGCCGATGCGGCTGCCTTCACGCAGCTCGTGAGCGTGGCGAAGGAGAACCAGTAAGAAGAGGATGAGCCTGATGAATGCAACGATTCATCAGGCTCTTTTTTACGATGAAGAAGATACAGAGAATTACAAGTCCGGCAAATCCCCTCATACGGCTCGTATCAGCCGTCGTGCATACGCAGCGCCGCGCGGTAAAAGAGGGGCTCTTCACTGTCGAGGGGCTGCGCCTTGCCGAGATGGCGGCAGCCTCCGACTGGCGCATTCGTCACACACTCGTGACGGAGCGTGCGATGAACGGGGAGCGGACGCGCACCTTAGTAGACACTTTGCGTGAGCGGGGCTGTCCCATCACGCATGTCAGTGAGACTATATTTTCGACGCTTGCTGATACGGAGCATCCGCAGGGCGTACTCATGCTCATGGAGCGGCGTAAGACGCCGGATCTGTCGGATCTGCTGCAGGTGGGGTATGAGGACGAGCCACCACTCTACATCGCGCTCGACCGCGTGCAGGATCCCGGCAACGTCGGGACGATCCTGCGCACGGCGGATGCCGTCGGTGTGACAGGTGTCATCCTCCTGCGCGGTTCGGCAGATGTCTACAGTGGCAAGGTCGTGCGTGCAACGATGGGCTCGCTCTTCTATGTGCCGTTTGCCGACAATGTCCAGTCCTCGGCGCTGATCGACTTTGCACAGCGTACGGGGCTTTGTCTCCGTGCAGCTGCCTGTGAAGAGGGCGCCGAGACGCATTTTGCTGCCGATTTCCGGCGCGGCTGCATCGTCGTACTCGGAAACGAGGCGAACGGCGTATCAGAGGAGCTGCTTTGTGCCGCAGAGCATATCTATATTCCCATGCGCGGTCACGCCGAGTCGCTGAATGTCTCGACGGCAGCGACCGCCGTTCTGTATGAGGCATTGCGTCAGCGACGCAATCCCCAAAAAAGGGTTTGATCTGCACGCGGATCAAACCCTTTTCGTATGCAGTTATTTAGGGAACCACTGATAAATTCAGCACTGCCATCTTGGCGTATCTTTTTCGCCCTCTCATCGTCGACAAATCCTCCACATAGCCCTTGCTATGCGTCCGGTTTGTCTCCTTGATAGAGCAAAAAATCTGCACCAATCTGACAGACTTCATTTTATCAGTGATTCCTTAGGGAATCGCTGGCACCTTCATGCCTCATGAACCGGACGAAAATATACGACGTTCATTTCGTCAGCGGTTCCGTTGGCAAAAGCGAGAGAAGGCGTTCCTTCGAGACGAGTCCGAGCGACTCGTCAACAGCCTCGCCGTTCTCAAAGAAAATGAGCATCGGAAGACTCATCACACCGTATTTTTCGGCGATGTCCTGTGCTGCATCCACGTCGATCTTGCAAATTTTGATATCCTTACGCTCAGCGGCAATCTCCTCGAGGATGGGGGTGAGCATACGGCAGGGCGTGCACCATGTCGCCCAGAAATCCACGATGACGATCCGATCTGCCTGTAGTACTTCGGAATCAAATGTCTCACTTGTCAGTTCGATAACGGCCATAATACAAATCTCCCTCTCTATCGTTTGGAATATTTTTGTCTATCATAAACAAAATAAATTTTTTTTTCAAGTGATATAGGAAAAAAAGCCTAAATTTAATTTTGTATGACACCACAGCGCTTGAATTGGGGATTGTTCGGTTGCACGCAGGGGCGAAAAGGTATATAATAACTTATAAAGGGATTTTTCTGTATGTGAATTGCAGACAGCATGCGTGAAAAGCGAGGAAAGGGAATATGAGCGGGAAGAAGAGAATCATGCTGAGCCCTGTGCTCAAACGGCATAAGTTCATCTTTGATCTGATGAAGAATACGACCTCCGACTATGCATTTATGATGGATCCGAAAGGCGATGTCTTTCTTACATCATCTGCATTCGTTCAAGTGTATAACCTCCCCGCCGAGACGATGGAGCATATTTCGGACATACTGAGGCCGCTTGTCTATGCACAGGATCGAAAGCCCCTTGCTGAGCTCTTCTCCTCGCTTGGCAGTCTGGCCGAGGGGCGGGATCGTCAGTTGGACTTTCGTATGCAGGATACAAAGGGCGATTATTCATGGCTGCGCCTGAAAGGGAGGATTGGTACTTCCGAGGATGGAGCACCAAATCTCTTCGTTGGGACGATCAGCCAGCTCGCGCGCCGCAACTCTGCGGACTCTGTTACGGGACTCCTCAACCGCTATCAGTTTATCGAGGATTTGGGCGAGGCACTGCGCGAAGCGCGTGAGATGGGCGGTGGCGGCGGTCTCCTCGTCATGGGCATCGACAACTTCCGCACGGTCAACGAAGCGTTCAACCATGAGATTGGTGACATCATTCTCCGTCAAATCTCCGAGCGCATCCTTCAGAATATTCCGCGCAAGCTCTCGCTCTATCGTCTCGACGGCGATGAGTTCGGGCTGATTTATCCGGGTGCGGATGCAGATATGTTGACGGAGTTCTTTATCCGCGTGCAGCGCGAGTTCGCACACCCGCAGGTCTATGATGGGCGTCAGTACATTGTCACCGTGTCGGCGGGCATGGTGTTCTACCCGCAGTCGGCGCGCGATCCGCTCGTTCTGCACAAATATGCACAGGCGGCTCTTGATGCGGCGAAGTCGGGTGGCAAGAATCGAATCAACGAGTTCTCGAAGGAAGTCTACAACCGCTGGCTGCGCTCCCTGACGATCCAAGAGCAGATCCTGGAGGACGTCAAGGCCGGTTGCCGCAACTTTGAACTTTACTTCCAGCCGCAGGTGGCAGGAGACGATCAACATCTCGTGGGAGCGGAGACACTGCTCCGCTGGAAGAACAGCAAGGGGCGCATGGTTGCGCCAATGGAGTTCATCCGCATCCTCGAAGAGACGAAGATGATCGTGCCGGTCGGACGCTGGATCTTCGAGCAGGCGCTGCGCGTCTGCAAGGAGTGGCGGCAGCATGTTCCGGATTTCCACATAAGTGTCAATATGAGCTATGAACAGATCAAGGATCTCTCCTTCCTCGAGTTTGTGGAGGACTGTCTGCGGCGGCACGATATGCCCGCAGATGCCGTTGTCTTGGAGCTCACGGAGAGTAAGATCGTCAGCGATCTGAAATTCGTCAACGCGCAGTTCGATGCATTTCGCAGCCACGGCATCAAGGTGGCGATGGATGACTTCGGCACGGGCTACTCCTCGCTTGCGTCGCTAAAAAATCTGAGCTGTGATATTGTGAAGATTGACCGCGCCTTTGTCATGCGGATTCTCGAGAACCACTTTGATCAGAAGCTTGTGGAGTACACAGCGGATCTCTGCCACAGCATCGGCATGACGACCTGCATCGAGGGCGTGGAGACGCAGGATGAGTACGACTGCCTCGTGAAGATCTGCAAGACGGACACGATTCAGGGCTATCTCTTCGGACGTCCCGAGCCGCAGGACGTATTTGAAAAGAAATTCTTGGGGATGTAATGGCAAGAGAAAAGACAGAAGAGGGGCTGACACTTCTCGGACAGCAGCGTACGGACTACGGCTATGACTATGCGCCCGAGGCACTGGAGACCTTTCAGAATAAGCATATGGATCACGATTACTGGGTGCGGTTCAACTGCCCCGAGTTTACGACGCTCTGTCCGATCACGGGGCAGCCGGACTATGGCACGATCTACATCTCCTATATGCCGGCGGAGCGCATGGTTGAGAGCAAATCGCTGAAGCTCTACCTCGTGAGCTTCCGCAATCACGGAGATTTTCATGAAGATGTCGTCAACGTCATCCTGCGCGACCTCATCCGCCTGATGGAACCGAAATACATCGAGGTGCAGGGGAAATTCCTGCCGCGCGGCGGCATCTCAATCGACCCCTATGCAAACTACGGGATGCAGGGGACGAAGTATGAGGAGTTAGCATGGCAGCGGCTCTCCATGCATGACCGCGTGCCCGAGCGGGTGGACAACCGTTGATGGCGCGTCAGAAGCGGATCGCCCTCATCAATGACATCACGGGCTTTGGGCGCTGCTCGGTGACGGTGCAGCTGCCGTTGATCTCCGCGATGCGCGTGCAGGCATGCCCGCTGCCGACGGCGATTCTTTCCGTACATACGGGCTTTCCGAACCACTACATCGACGACTATACGAAGCGCATGCGACCCTACATGGAGAACTGGGCGGCGAACGGTCTCGACTTCGATGCGATCCTAACGGGCTTTCTCGGCTCTGAGGCACAGATCAACCTCGTGCTCGAGTGTATTGCGCGCTTTAAGGGGCGGAATACGCGTGTCATCGTTGACCCCGTGATGGGGGATAACGGAAGACTCTACTCCTCCTATACGCCGGAGCTCTGCGCGAAGATGCGGCAGCTGCTCCCGTATGCGGATGTGGTGACGCCGAACCTCACGGAGGCATGTCAGCTGCTCGGGACGGTCTATCCCGCTGACGGCATTGTGACGGAGCATGTGCTCGCAGAGATGGCGGCGGAAATTGCGGCGATGGGACCGCATGATGTCATCATTACGGGGCTGCACGCGGGAGATCATATACGTACCTATCTCTATGCAGATGGACATGGGCGTGCCTTTGATAACCCTAAGGTTGGGCGTGATCGGTCCGGTTCCGGTGATGCCTTTGCTGCGATTGTAGCAGCAGCGCTCGTGCGCGGCATTCCGCTCGAGGAGGGTGCGCGGCGTGCGGCGGATTTCATCGGACACTGCCTCAGCTATGCGGAGCAGCTCGATCTGCCGTGGAACTACGGGCTTCCGTTTGAGGAATTTATGGGCGAGCTTACGACACTGTAACGCTGCAAACAAAATAAGCTGTCGCATTGCGGCAGCTTTTCTCATTTCTGTGTATATGATAGGAGAATCTTATGATTGTATATGCCACACATGCGGGCGGGCGCTATCTCCCCATCGCGGAGAGTCTGCGCGAGCAGCCGGACGGGAGGCGCGCCGTCTACGTCAATATCACGAATGACTGCAACTGTGACTGCGTCTTCTGTCTGCGCAGCATGAAGGAGATGGCAAAGGAGTCCTCCCTCTGGATCGAGCAGGATCCGTCGATCGAGGAGATTATCGCAGAGCTTGACCGTCTGCCGTGGGAATACGTGCGTGAGGTGGTCTGCTGCGGCTTCGGCGAGCCGCTCATTCGTCTGGACACGGTACTCGCCGTCCTGCGCCATGTGAAGAAGCACCATCCCGATGTGCCGACACGTGTTAATACGAACGGACTTGGGGAGCTCGAGCATGGATTTGCGTTTGCCGAACGCTTTGCGGGGCTCCTCGATACCATCTCCATCAGTCTGAACGCCTCGAATGCGGAACGCTATCTTGCGCTCACGCGCTCGAAGTTTGGCATCTCCTCCTATGAGGCGATGCTGACGTTTGCCGAACACTGCAAGCCCTACGTGCCGAATGTTGTGCTCACGGTGGTGGAGAAGGTCGAGAACGAGGAGGAGATTGCACTCTGCCGAAAAATTTGCGCGGAGCGCGGGCTGACGCTGCGCGTGCGCGTCTACGAGGATAGCTGAAGTTACAGCGGTTTTGCACCGTAGAGCGGCGTACGCTGATCCATCGCCGCAAGGAGGCGCGGCACGGGCAGTATGCGCAGGAGCAGGAGGCATATCACAGCTTCGGGCACGAGATAGGTCGCATTGAAGACAAGGGAATAGAGATAGGGGGATGTATCGGGCGGCGCATACGAGCCGAAGAAGACCACACCCGAGATATAGTGACAGAGAAACCGCGCCGCAAAGGCGAGCGCCGCGCCCAGATAGATGCGCCCCGGCACTGTAGCGGCAATCGCCAGCGCCATATAGGGCAGCGGATAGTCAAAGAGCACCTGCAGGGGATGCACGATAAAGGCATCCTGCATGAGATTGATCATGCCGTAGAGGAAGCCCGCGAGGCAGCCGATGCCCGCGCCATACCGATAGGTGAGGAAGAGCAGCGGAACCATCGCACCGAGCGTGACGCTGCCGCCCTGCGGCATGTGGAATATGCGCAGCTGATGGAGTACGATCGTCAGAGCCAGCATGAGGGCGACATTGATGAGCATACTTGTCGTGAAATGGATGCGGCGCATCTGCAGATAGCCAAAGATGAAGACGAGCACGGCAAGAAGTGTGAAGAGACTGGTCGGCTGCGCCATCAGTTCTGCCGCATTTTTGATGAGTGTGTCCATGAAGACCTCCTTGGTCGCTGTGTCGTATGTTTGCGATCCCCTATAGCATACTATAAAACGTCGCCTGCTTCAATTCCTTCCGCAACTTCCATGACCCATTCATAGATTTTTTCAGATAAATATGGTAAACTGAGCATTGGTATTTTTATCGAAATGACAGAGTACATGTGCAAAATGCCGACATTCCGTGCACATACAGGAGGACGATATGGACGATCAGATCAGAGAACTCAAGGAGCGC
>CAUVMF010000072.1:0-6758 GCA_963552975.1 uncultured Selenomonas sp. | reverse complement strand
CGCTGAATTTCTGAAAGCCGTCCGTGCTCACAATGCGGTCGCCCGTCGCACGAATGTCATCGCGTATGAGCACGGCGTCCCCCTCGGCACTGAGGCTGCCCTCTGCCGCCGTCCACCTCAGCTGCTTTGCACGCAGGCTCGCCCCGTCACTTGTCTGTGCCTCGATGTTTCCCGTAACCACGACATCATGCGTCTTGCCGTCCATACGCCCCTCCGCCGCCTTGAGCGTAAGGCTGCGCCCATCCTCGGTGTAGAATGTCCCATCGATCGCTGTCATGCTCGTATCGTTGGTATCAATATCGACATTCAACTGCGCGGCGGTCATCTTCCAGACAGTACGTCCGTCGCGCTCCTCGCTGAGCGTATTGTCCGCATAGGACATAATGCGGGGACCCTGCGGCGCATCCGTCTGCTCCGGAATCTCGGGCACGCTTGTAACCGCCCAGACGATGAGTCCCGCGAGGAGGGCGGCGCCGCCGCCATAGATCCATTTGCTCCGCGCCATCAATCCCCCTCCTTCGCCGCTGCCGACATGTGATGTTTGCCCGTCTTCTGCTCCTCGGGCGGGGTGTTCCACCGCTTCTGAAACCAGATCCACTGGGTCGGGTTCTCGCGGATGACGCGCTCGACAATGGCGGTCATCTGCACGGTGAACTCATGGAGGTCGCGGTCGCTGTCCCCCGTGTCGGGGCAGCGCATGATCTCGCCGACGATGACCTTGTGCTTTCCGTTCGGCTGCCGCAGGATGAATGCGGGTACGACGGGCGATTTGAACTTGCGTGAAAAGACCGCAGGACCGAGCGGTGTCGACGCCGTACGCCCGAGAAATTCGATGAACGCTCCGCCGGGGCCGCCGTCCTGATCGGCGAGAAAGCCGAGGAGGCGTCCGCGCTTCAGCGCACGCGCCGCCGCAATCAGCTCACTCGTCCCGCGCGAGAAGATCTCGACGTGGATCGTCGCGCGCAGATCGTCGAGCACGCGCGTGTACTGGATGTTTGGCTGCGGCTTTGCGATCGCACTGACGGGAATGCCGTTCAGTGTGAATGCCGCCGAGAGCCACTCCCAGCAGCCGACATGCCCCGTGAGCACGACGACGCCCTTCCCCTCGGCAAGCGCCGCCTGCATGCGTTCAAGATGGTCGATCTCAATGTACTCACTGAGATTCTTCTCATTCAGCATGGGCATCGCAAGGATGTCGAGGACGTTGCGCGCCATGTTGATAAAGGACGCGCGGACGAGGCTTTTCGCCTCCGTCTCAGAGATGCCGAGCGCGGGCATCATATGCTCCACCGCGCGGCGGCGCATCTTCGGGATCAGCAGATAGTAGAGGTTGCCGAGCACCCAGCCCGCACCGAGCAGGAGGGGGCGCGGCGTGCGGCACGCAAGATAGCTGAGAAACATAAGTGTATGATAGAGCATGGCCGCACCTCCTCTCTGTGCTACTGTGCAGCGCCATCGCTGTCCGTCTGAAATACGGTAAGCACCTGATCCCAAAGCCCCTGCGTCTTTAGGATGATTTCGTAAATTTCGCGCACTGCTCCGCGCCCGCCGGGTGCACTTGCGATGATCTGCGCGAGCTCCTTTACCTCGGACACGGCGTCGCCCACGGCGCACGGCAGTCCGACGAGGCGCATGATCGGCAGATCGACGATGTCGTCGCCGATGTAGGCGATCTCCTCGTCGCGCAGCCCCGTCTTTGCCTTGATGTTCGCGTAGGCGGCACGCTTGTCCAGCTTTCCCTGATAGACGAGGTCGATGTGCAGCTCGCGCGCGCGGTTCTCCACGATGGACGAGGCACGCCCCGTGATAATGGCGGGCACGATCCCCACCTTATGCGCGAGCGTGATCGCAAGCCCGTCACGCGCAAAGAACGGCTTATACAGCTCGCTCCCGTCGGGCGCGACGTAGATTCCGCCGTCCGTGAGCACGCCGTCCACGTCGAGGATCACGCATTTGATTTTCTTCGCGCGCTCTATTGCGCCCTCTCGAATTGGCATCACACAACCCCCTGACGCAACAGATCGGTCAGATGGACGATGCCGACGGGCACCCCCGCCGCATCGACCACGGGCAGAACGGTGACGGGGCGCGGCTGATGCTTCTCCATGACGGAGAGTGCCGCCGCCGCCATCTTATCCGGCGCAATCGTGAGCGGCGTGGCGAACATGATGCTCTCCACGTCCTTGTCCAGAAAGGTGTAATCCTTTGCGAGCGCGCGACGGATGATCCCGTCCGTGACAAGCCCGATGAATTTGCCATCCGCGTCGACCACGGACACGGCTCCGAGCCCCTTGTCCGTCATGACGAAGAGTGCATCCTTTGCTGTCGTATGATAGGGTACAACGGGATTTTCCTCGCCCGTGTGCATGACGTTTGCAACCGTGAGTAGCAGCTTGCGTCCGAGTGCGCCGCCCGGGTGGAAGAGTGCATAGTCCTCCTTCTTGAAGTCGCGCGCCTCCATGAGCGCCATCGCCATCGCGTCCCCCATTGCGAGCGTCGCCGTCGTAGAGCACGTCGGCGCAAGCCCCAGCGGGCACGCCTCGCGCTCAACGCCGATGTTGATGTAGAAGTCTGCACTGCGCCCGAGCTGGGATTTGCGCCTGCCGCACATGGCGACAATCCGCGCACCGATGCGGTGGATGATCGAGAGGATGTTCACAACCTCGTTCGACTCGCCACTGTTCGAGATAGCGATGACGATGTCATCCTCCGTCACCATGCCAAGGTCGCCGTGAAATGCCTCGGCGGGGTGCATGAAGAACGAGGGCGTCCCCGTACTCGCAAGGGTCGCCGCAATCTTGCGCCCGACGTGGCCGGATTTGCCCATGCCTGTGACGACGACACGCGCCTTGCAATCCAAGATTGCGCGTACCGCCGCCTCGAAATCATCGTCGATCCGCTCTGCGAGCTGTGCGACTGCATGCGCCTCGAGCTCAATCGTCTCGATTGCTTTTTCCCGAATGCTCTGTGCCATATAGTTCTCCTAGTTCAGCTTTTTTCGTACAATTTCGTAGATGGCGAGGGCATCCTTCAGGAGGTCTTCGAGTTTGTCGAGATAGACCATGTTTGCCCCGTCCGACAGTGCCTCAGGCGGGTTGTCGTGCACCTCGAGGAAGAGTCCGTCGACACCCGCGCCGACAGCCGCGCGCACGAGGTACTCGACGTACTCGCGCTGTCCGCCCGAGCTCGTGCCCGCGCCGCCCGGCAGCTGTACGCTGTGCGTTCCGTCGAAGATGACGGGATAGCCAAAGCTGCGCATGATGGGGAAGGAGCGCATATCCACGACGAGGTTGTTGTAGCCGAAGCTCTCGCCGCGCTCCGTGAGGAGGATGCGGTCGCTGCCGCTCTCGTGGATCTTGTCGACGACGTTGCGCATATCGTTCGGCGAGAGGAACTGCCCCTTCTTCACGTTGACGATCGCACCCGTCTGTGCCGCCGCGTGCAGGAGGTCGGTCTGGCGCGAGAGAAAGGCGGGAATCTGAAGGATGTCCGCGACCTTTGCCACAGGCTCCGCCTGTGATGTTTCATGAATGTCCGTTACGACAGGCACATGGAGTTCATCGCGGATTGCCTTCAGGATCTTCAGCCCCTCCTCGAGCCCCGGTCCGCGAAAGCTGTGGTAGGCGGAGCGGTTTGCCTTGTCAAAGGACGCCTTGAATACGTAGGGAATGCCGAGACGATCCGTGATCTCCTTGATGCCGCGCCCGATCAGGAGCGAGCGCTCGAGTCCTTCGAGGACACAGGGTCCCGCGAGGAGCACCAGCGGCTCACCGCCGCCGATCTCAAAATTCGCCAGCTTCACTTTGTTCATCTTCATGGCTCCTTTCAACAATCATGTCGATTATCCCTTGTACGCAGATGGGATTTACACTTATTATAGAGTTTTCGCACGCAGAGGTCAATGAATGCCTTCGCGCCGATAGACCTCGTTGACCGCCGCAAGATCCTCCTCGGTATCGACACCGATAAAGACGGCGTCCGTCTCGATGACGCGGATGCGATGCCCGTTCTCGAGCGCGCGCAGCTGCTCGAGGGACTCGGAGCGCTCGAGCGGGGTCTGCGCCATGCGTGCATAGGCGAGCAGAAAGTCACGGCGGTAGGCATAGATGCCGATGTGCTTGTATACCTTTGCGCCCTCATTTCGCGCGTAGGGAATGCGCGCGCGTGAGAAGTAGAGGGCGTTGCCGCATTGGTCGGTGATGACCTTGACGTTGTTCGGGTTCGCCATCTCCTCATCATCCCTCAGCAGGGTCTTTGCCGTTGCCATCGAGAGAGTTTCATCTGCGAGGAAGGGCTCGACGAGCGCGTCGATCACGGCGGGGTCGATGAGCGGTTCGTCGCCCTGCACGTTGATGATGAGGTCGTAGTCCGTCATTTTCTCCGCGACCTCAGCGAGGCGATCCGTCCCCGTCGCGTGGTCGACGCGCGTCATGACGGCACGCCCGCCGCAGCGCTCGACGGCGGCACGGATGCGCTCGTCGTCCGTTGCAACGACGACATCCTGTACAAGCCGCGCCTGCACGGCACGCTCGTAGACGCGCACGATCATGGGTTTCCCCGCGATGTCGCGCAGGGGCTTGCCCGGCAGACGTGTGGATGCGTAGCGCGCGGGGATAATGCAGAGAACCTTCATGCGATCACCCTTTCGTGTCAACATATGACTATATAAGTGTGAAGCAGTGCGCTCTGCCCCTAGTGGAGCAAGTGTCCAACCGCTTGCGTAACTAAGCGTTCGCGTGGGGTTCGCACTGCAAACGATTACGATACGGCAGGTCTGAGCTTCGCCGCAAGCTGCTCTTCGAGCGTGCGGAAGAACTCCTCGCGCCCCTTCTGGAACGTGACCTCGACAGAGATCACATACATCGGAATGCGCCACTTTGCGCGCACAACGTCCGCCGGCACCTTCACCGCGTCCTTCTCCGTGATGATGATCGCCTCGACGCCGAGCGTCTCCGCGCGGTAAAGCACCTCCGCCATATCGCGCTCACCGTAGTCGTGGTGATCGGGGTAGCGCATACTCTCCACCATCTCGACACCGAGATCGGCAAGCGTCTGCTCGAACGAGGCGGGGTTGCCGATCGCCGAGACGGCAAGCACCTTCTTCCCCTCCATCTCTGTGACAGGCACGCCGCCTGCTGCAATGTCCTCATACCAGTCGGAGAGCCGTACGAACTGGCGCGGCTGATGGATGCTCTCGATGATGAGCCCGTCCTGATTGTAGCTGCGGAACGTCTCCCAGATATGCTGGATCGCGCCCGGTGCCGCCTGATCGACCTTCGTCATGAGGCAGACATCGGCGCGGTTGATATGCGAGAGCGGTTCGCGCAGTGTACCGCGTGGCAGGAGATAGCCGTTGCCGAAGACGTTCACCGCGTCCACGAGCAGGATGTCCATATCGCGCGCGAGCTGCCAGTGCTGGTAGCCATCGTCGAGGATTGCCACCTCCGCGCCGAAATGCTCGATCGCATAGCGACCCGTGACGGCGCGCTGCGGTCCGATGAGCACGGGCACATTTGGCAGATGCTTCGCCAGCATAAACGCCTCATCGCCCGCTGTCACCGCATCCATCTTGAGCGTGTGCCCGTCGGATACAATGCCAACCTCGCCGCGCCACTTTGCGCGATAGCCGCGGTTGAGAATCGCGACGCGGTAGCCCATCGCATGAATCGCACGCGCGAGGTGCTGCGCCGTCGGGGTCTTGCCCGTGCCGCCGACGGTGACGTTGCCGAGACTGATCACAAAGCAGGTTAGCTGCTCCTTCTTCACCCACCCGAGGCGATACATCGTGAGCTTTAGATTGACAAGCTGCTCGTAAATGAGCGAGAACGCGTAGAACACGCCCACGATAAGCCTGCGCGAAATGCCACGCACATCCTTGTCATGAACGAGGTCGATAAAGTACGTCTGGAAATTCGCGACCTTCTGCGTGGCGCGCACACGATGCGCACTGATACGCTCCTGTGCACGGAGATCCCGACGCGCCTCGTACGCAGCGAGCAGATCCACGAGGATCTGTGCGGACTTTGCGGATGCGCCCTTGTTCTCATTGATGATCGCAAGCGTCTCACGCTCGAGTCGTTCGCGCTCGGCGGCGTCCCCAAAGAGGCGCAGCGTCTCGCGCGTCAGCTCCGCCCCGTTCGTAACCGTCACGACGGCGTTGCGGTTGCGAAAGAGTGCGTGGATGTCCTTGAAGTTGAACATCTGATTGCCGACGATGATCGCCTTGCCGTGCGCCGCCGGTTCGAGGATGTTGTGCCCGCCGTGCGGGATAAGGCTGCCGCCGATGTAGATGACATCGCCCAGCCCGTAGACGCGCCCGAGCTCACCGACCGTATCGAGGATGACAATGTCCCCGCCGCCCTCTGCGCCCTTTTGCAGACTCTTGCGCGTATTGACGGTAAAGCCCGCCTTGCGGCAGAGATGCTCAACCTCGATCGTGCGCAGTACCTCGCGCGGCGCGATGATAAGCCGCACATTCGGATCTTTGGCACGCACGGCGGCAAATGCAGCGAGTACGAGTTCCTCCTCACCGCGATGCGTCGAGCCTGCGATCATGATATGGCTTGCACCCGTGAGCCCGAGTTCCCGGATGAGCGCGGCACGCTCTTCGGGGCTGACGCTCGTATACGCCTGATCGAATTTCGTATTGCCCGTCACCGTGACGAGCTCGCGCGGCGCACCGAGGCGCATGATGTAGTCCGCGTCGATGCTCGACTGCATGGCAAAGCATTTCACCGTCCCGATCATCTCGCGCAGCA
>CAUVMF010000071.1:0-6773 GCA_963552975.1 uncultured Selenomonas sp. | reverse complement strand
GGATGCCGCTCTGGATGATCGCCTTGCAGCACTCGTTGCAGGGGAAGAGCGAGACGTAGATGCGGCAGCCCTTGAGCGACGTGCTCGCGTTGAGGATCGCATTCAGCTCCGCATGCACAACATAGGGGTATTTCTGATCGGCGAACTCGCCCGTCCGCCCCCACGGATACTCGCTGTCGTCGCAGCCGTTCGGCATGCCGTTGTAGCCGACGCCGACAATGTGCTTGTCCTCGTTCACAATGCACGCACCGACCTGCGTGTGCGGGTCCTTGCTGCGATAGGCAGAGAAGATCGCTACGCCCATAAAGTATTCGTCCCAAGAGATGATCATTTGCTTCCTCTCCTTGCAAAATATATGTTCATTTGCTGTCCCGGAAAAAGACACTGCCAGCAGCGGCAGACGTCAGATCTCGCCCCGAAAAGGGGTGTCCTTACAGGAATGCATTTTACCATTCCTCATGGTATATATCATGCTTATTATATCAGTCCGGCGGCAAAAGAGAAACCCCGCCTTGCGTCCAACAATAGGCGGGGAGATGTTCTGCTTCAAATTAAAGGGACGGCCGCTTATCGGCAGCGCCCTTTTCTGTGCCTGTTTTACTGCGCCTGTGCACCTTCGTCAAGCCTTACGCACATCCCCGGCGCAATCCCGCGGCTCATGACAGAAAGTATAGTTTTATTAGTTTCTATTTTTTAATTGACAAAGAAAGATATCTCCATTATAATAACGCCGATAAAATAAGAATTACATAAATAAGACAGGTGCCCGCAAGGGCTTAATAGGGAATTCGGTCCAACGCCGAAGCGGTCCCGCCACTGTAAGGAAGAGCAGAGCTGCACGGAGCAATCCGGTACGGTCACTGAGGCAGAGTCCTTGGGAAGACGCAGCCGCGCGAGGATTCCGAGCCAGGAGAACTGCCTGTCTTGTGCGACCCGTAAATCCACGAGTGATGGGGAGGGGAGCCGGCACCGTGCTTTGAGGTGCGGCGGCTTTCTTTGTGTGAAAAGCCGCTTTTTTGTTTGCGATTCATAAAATAACATTGCAGTCCGTTTCGTGCGGGAGAAGAGCGGGCGGTAACGCCGAAGCCAAGGAGGAAACTATTTTGAAAAAACACCAGCTCACGTACGCCATTCTCATCGGACTTATGTCCATCGGCGGACAGAGTACCGTCCATGCAGGACATGATGAGAATCTCCAGTCCTACACGATCGACAACATTATCGTCGAGGCAGAACGTACGATCAATCAATTCGGCGACACGATGACGGAACAGTCCTACTACCGTACGGGCGGCGATGTGAAGGTCATCACGCGTGAGGAGATCGAGAAGCGCCACTATATGGATCTCACGGAGGCAATCAAGCGCATCCCGGGCGTGACATTCCAGAACCCCGGTTACCGCGGCGGTGAGTATGGCTATCAGTTCTACAACAACGGCGTGCTCATCAACGGAGACTCGCGCGTCATCATCCTCATCGACGGGCGCCGCGTGGACAACCTTACGAGCACGCGTATCGGCGGCAACAGTAAAAGCGGAAGCAAGTCAACGGGCGTCAATATCGATCAGCTGATCGGCATCGAGAGCGTGGACAAGATTGAGGTCATCAAGGGCCCCGGTGCCTCGGTCTATGGCCCTGACGCAACGGGCGGCGTCATCAACATCATCACGCGCAAAGGCGGTGTGAAACAAACAGGTACGCTCGACCTCTCCACCGGTTCGTGGCATCGACATAATGGTTCCCTCACCTTATCGGGCAGCCTCGCAGACGACCCATCATTTCATTATTTCGCAACAGTCACGCGCAATATGAGCGGCGATACCGCGTACGTGGACGGTGAGACGGGCAGGACAGGCACGCTCGGCGGCTCGCGTTGGAAGGAAGATGCGGTCAACATTCGTCTCGACAAGGATCTCGGCAAAGAACAGAGCATCAAGCTCTGGTACAACTACAAGGCGGGCAGGGACGGCTATCCGATCTCGACCCCCCGGCTCAAATATTGGAATCAGGATGACTGGGAACGTATTATTTTTGCGGCTGCCGTCGGACAGGTCGGCCCGGGCAACGTTCTTATTCCCAACTCGCGGCTTGCCGGCGATACGAAAAACCCCGGATATGCGAACCTCTTTGCCCTCGACGGCGCTGTCTATAACTCCTTCAGCAAGTTTAAGCACAACGACTGGGAGCTCAAGTGGACATTCGACAAGGACAACGGCATGGAGAGCTTCCTGCGCATCTACGACCAAAACCATCGCTACGCCAACCGCGACTATTATCGCTGGGGTTATTGGGGCGGTCAGGGCATCAACAATCTTGCCGCAGCATATCAAACAGACTTCCCCGGAGGGGCAACACAGGCGCAGCTGAAACAGTGGATCCGTGATCACCTCGCCCCATTCCCGGGCAGCGATCCGGCGAAGGTGCAGGAATGGCTTGAGAAGACAGGCGGTACGGCGAAGGAGCCGACCAGCTGGCGCGAGGAGCGCAACCGCGGCTTCCAGGTGCAGTACGCACGGGCAATCGGCAAGAACGATATCATTGCTAGCCTTACCTATGACAAGGCAAAGAACTACGCAAAGAGCATTCAAAATGACGGCTCGATACGTGAGTCTCATACCTCGCGCGACTCGGTAATCGCCTATGTACAGGACAAGATCCACATCACGCCGAACTGGGATCTGACACCGGCACTGCGCTACTCCTACTACTCGGGCTATGAGTCCTCGACTGCCGGAGCCGCCGTGCAGGGCAAGGGAAAGGCGAGCTTCATCACGCCTGCACTCAATACAGAGTTCCTCTTTGACGACACACTCAGCATGTATTTCGGATGGACGAAGATCTACCGCCCGCTGCGCCAGGGAGACTACACCTCGGTAGATGGTGTATTCAATACGCCGCTGAAGGATGAACGCGGCGATGTCTGGACGCTCGGCGTGCGCAAGGAGTTCTCGCAGCATACCTCCCTTGCCGTCCACTACGACTGGACGCGGATGAGCAATGCGATTGCAACTCTGCCGATCTGGGATAATGCAACAAGCAGTTTCAAGAGCACAGCAGTCAATGCAAAAGAGGACAAAAAATCCTTTAACATCACATTCGACCACGCTTTTGATAAGCACGTGACGATGAGCGTATCCTATTCGCATATGCTGGATAAGTGGATGGCGAAACCCGGCTGGGTGCTTGACCCGAACTGGGGCTACCAGAGCGGCAGCGACCTCAATACCCAGATCAACCGCCTGCGTCCCGCGAATCACTACGCCCTCAACCTCTCCTATGAAAAGGGAAAGGTGTATACGGGGATGCTCATCAACTGGTATACAGGGAACAGCCGCACGGCGTTCACAGACCGCCAGTTCCTCGTCCTTGACTGGAATTTCAACTACAGCTTTACCCCGGATCTGACGGGATACATCACCGTCAATAATCTGACGAACGAGGCATACCAGACCTCCTACAATGCGTGGAACGGCATCGGCTCATCCGCCATGCCCGGCCGCAGTGTGATGATCGGCGCACGCTACACGTTCTAAGAGATGTAAGGGGCGCAAGACATTCTTCTAAAAGGATGCCTTGCGTCTCTTTATTGTAGGAGTAAAGATGAAACTTTCATATATATTGCTCACTGTCCTTGCACTCCTGCTCAGCGCGTGCAGTCCCATCGTTCGCGTGCATGAGAACGAACGGCGCCCTGCCCTGGCGGAGCAGGCAGACGCGGTGTATACGCCCGTTACGATTGAGAATATCAATGAGAAGGGCGACCCTGTCGCTGCGTTGTACGAACGCGCGCCGCAGCGCGTGGTTGCCGTCTGGCAGAACTCGATCGAAACACTCCTCGCGCTCGGCGTGGGCGACCGCATCATTGCGGGCATGGGCGTGCCGGACGCGAAATACATCCGCCCGGAGTACCGCGCGGCATACGAGGCAATCCCCTATACGAGCCTTGAGAATCTGGATGTCGAGACGATCCTCATGATGCAGCCCGATCTCATCGTCGGCTGGTCGTCCACCTTCTCGCCAAAGGTACTGCGCTCCACGGAGTTCTGGGCGGGACGCGGCGTACATACCTACATCGCCCCGTCCTCTGCGCGCAAAACAAAACACAAAACCATTGCGCAGGAGTGTGAGGACATCCGGAATCTCGGACGGATCTTTGCGCGCACGGAGAGGGCAGAAGAGATCGTTGGAGAGATGACGCGCGAGATTGCCTTTGTCCGGGAGCACACCGCTCACCTGGAGAAACGTCCGCGCGCACTCGTCATCGAGTTCCTCGGCAAGGAGATCCGCTCCTACGGAGAGGGCACACTTGCGGGCGATATGCTCCGCGCGCTCGGTGCAGACCATCTGGCGGCGGACGGGATGAGCCTCGGCATGGAGGAGCTGATCGAGCTGAACCCGGATGCCCTCTTCCTCGTCGTCATCGAGGAAGACTATGGCAATGAAGATGCAATCCTCGCACGCCTCTATGAGAATCCTGCGCTGCACTCGCTCTCCTGTGTGCAGGAGCGCCGCATCCATACGATCCCGCTCTATGCCGTATACAGTGCGGGCATCCGTACCTATGACGGCATTACGATCTTTGCCCGCGGACTATACCCCGAGATATATGATGAAAAAGAAGGTGCTGTGTCCAAAAGTGAACTCTAGTGGAGCAAGTGAGTAAAGTGTGCGTTCCGCCCCCTGTGGACTGCTTTCGTTTAAGCGAAGCGCGTTTAAGAAGGCCACAGGTATTTAGGCAGATAAGCACACGATCACTTGTGGAACTAAATGTTCGCGAAGGGCACAGCAATGTATAACACGGAGAACCAACTATGCAAGCATTCTTTTCACGCGCAGGAGTCACGCTCCTCTGCCTCCTGCTCGCCGGACTCCTCGTCACAGCGCTCTTCTGGGCGCTCTCGATCGGGACGGTCGATCTGCCGCCGGATGTGATCGCCGCTGCGATCCTCGACCAGCTGACGGGCAATACCCCCATTGAAACGGCAGGCAAAGGCCCGGTACACGACATCGTGTGGCTGCTGCGTCTGCCGCGCCTCCTGCTCGCCGCCATCATCGGCGCAGGGCTTGCCACCTGCGGCGTCATCATGCAGGCAATCGTAAAGAATCCGCTCGCCGATCCCTACATCCTCGGTATCTCCGCGGGCGCCTCGCTCGGCGCAACCTCCGCCGTCCTCCTCGGGATCGGTGCGGCGCTCGGCGAGAATGCCGTCGGGATCGCGGCCTTTCTCGGTGCATTCGCCGTCTCCGTCGGCGTCCTCTTCATCGCGAATCTCGGCGGCCGTGCGAACGCGATGAAGCTGCTGCTCGGCGGCATGGCACTCAGCGCTGTGTGCAGCGCTTTTTCGAGCTTCATCGTCTATTTTGCGAACGACAAGGAGGGGATCCAGACCATCACCTACTGGATGATGGGCAGTCTCGCCGGGGCGCGCTGGGACCATATGGCACTCATCGGCGGCATCGTCGCCGTCGCCGTCCTCTTTTTCTGGTCGCAGAGCCGCATCCTCAACCTCATGCTGCTCGGCGACGAATCCGCGATCACCCTCGGCACCGACCTCCACCCCTATCGGCAGGCGTATCTCATCGTGAGCGCGCTCGTCGTCGGCTTCGCCGTCTTTGCCGCCGGCATGATCGGCTTCGTCGGGCTCGTCGTGCCCCATGTCGTGCGCATGCTCGTCGGCACCGATCACAAGCGGCTCATTCCCGTGACCGCTCTGGTGGGGGCGATCTTTCTCGTCGTTGCCGACGGGCTCTGCCGCGTTCTCATTCCGCATACGGAGCTGCCCATCGGCATTCTCATCTCACTCGTGGGCGCGCCCGCATTTATCTACCTCATGGTGAAACGCACCTACGGATTCGGAGGGCAGTGATATGGAGATTTTAGCCGAGGCGGTCAAGCTCTTCATCGGGGACAAGGAGATCCTGAAGGGGCTGGACTTCCATCTGAGGCCGAAGGAGTTTCTCGGCATCATCGGGCCGAACGGCAGCGGCAAGAGCATGTTTTTGAAATGCCTCTATCGTGTGCAAAAGCCCTCTGCGGGCAAAATCACAATCAACGGACAGGCGCTCGACGAGCTGAGTTATCGGGAATCCGCGCTGCAGCTCGCCGTGGTCGCCCAGCACAATTTTTACAGCTTTGACTTCAGCGTCATGGAGGTCGTCCTCATGGGGCGCTCGCCGCACAAACGCCTGCTCGACCGCGACAACCAAAACGACTATGAGATCGCGCGGCATGCACTGCACGTCGTCGGCATGGAGGACCTCGCGCAGCGGAATTTCTCCAGTCTCTCGGGCGGCGAGCAGCAGCGCGTCATCCTCGCGCGTGCGCTGACCCAGCAGGCGGAATGCATGATCCTCGACGAGCCGACGAATCATCTGGACATCAAGTACCAACTGCAGATCATGGACATCGTGAAGGGGCTCGATCTCACCGTTGCGGCGGCGATCCACGATCTCAACATCGCCGCGCTCTACTGCGACCGCCTCATCGCCATCCGAAAGGGACGAGTCGTGGGGCTTGGCACACCGCGTGAACTCCTCACGGAAAAATTTATCTATGATCTCTACGAGGTGCATTCCAAAGTAGAGACAGACGCAGGCGGAGGTATTTACATACGCTATCTCCCTCGGCATGAGATGGACTGATCTACAAATAAAAAAGCCCCGCGCGGGGCTTTTTTTATTTCCTGTCTTAGTTCCCTAGACCACATCGACGCGCAGTACGCCGTCGACTTGGCGGAGTGCGTCGATGATGAAGGCGCGCCGCAGGCTCTCGC
>CAUVMF010000070.1:0-6826 GCA_963552975.1 uncultured Selenomonas sp. | reverse complement strand
CCTCCTGCTCGCGCGTCAGCTCCGCCGTGCGCTTGATCACATCGCCCATCTCGCGTACGGCATCCATATTGATGCCCGCCTTCGTCGAGCCGATGTTCACCGAGGAGCAGACGATGTCTGTCGCCGCCATCGCCTGCGGAATCGAGTTGATGAGCACACGGTCGCCGTGCGTCATGCCCTTTTCAACGAGCGCGGAAAAGCCGCCGATGAAGTTGACACCGACCGTCTTCGCTGCGCGGTCAAGCGCCTCCGCAACGGGTACAAACGAATCCGTCCGGCACGCATCCGCCGCAATTGCAATCGGCGTGACAGAAATGCGCTTGTTGATGATGGGGATGCCGTACTCAGTCTCGATGTCCTCGCCCGTACGCACGAGATATTCCGCCGAGTGCGTGATCTTCTCGTACACATTCTGACAGAATTTGTCGATGTTCGGATGAGCACAGTCGCGGAGGGAGATTCCCATCGTGATTGTGCGCACATCGAGACGGTTCTCCGTAATCATCCGATTTGTTTCGCGGATGTCCTCAAATGTAATCACTCTGCTGCTCCTCGCTCACACGCTGTGCATGACCTGAAAGATCTCCTGATGCTGGAGTTTGATCTGCAGGCCGCGTTCCTCGCCCTTTTTCCGCAGGAGTTCCTGCAGGTCCTTCAGGCGAATATCGGCATCATCAGGCATCTCTGCAATCATGACCATATTGAAGAAACCGTCCATGATGTTCTGGTTCACATTCATGATATTCACGCGCTGCTCCGCAAGAATCCCGCTCACCATTGCCACAATACCGACCTGATCTCGCCCGACAATCGTCACAACCAGCTTCATCGTCGTCACTCCTCATCGAAAAAATATACGCCAGCGCCACTCATCACCGCGCACAGCATACACTAAGTTATAACAGAAAAAGCCGAGAGCGTCAATAATTATGCACTCTCGCATTATTTTAACATGACAACAGCTCATATGCCGATCATGCGACATATGAGCTGTAGATCTTACATATTCACCTGTGATACGCGCATCAGAGTCCCAGATCGCCCATCTTGATCTCCTCGACGCGTCCGTGCTCAATCTCGAAGGCAAAGCCGATCGTCGGATCCTCTTCGAAGAAGTAAATATAGTCCTCACCATAGACCATACTCGGCTCACCGTAGACGCGACGCAGTTCCTCCACGGGTGTCCCGATCTGAACGCCTTTGCCCGATGTGAGTGTGCTGTGATTCGACACTTTGACCAAACGTACCGCACCATCAACGAAATCAAGGGACAGCCCATCTGTATATTCGTATTCGACCACTTTTCTGCCCGCATATCGCATGGAGTGCTCCGACTCCACCTCAAACGGCGTACCATAGCGTGCACGCACGTCCGACTCAGACGCTCCGTAAGCAATCTCACCAAGCACCAAGGCGTCACGCATAATTCGTGACGCCGCATTCTGCTCCTCCGCACGGTGTTGACGCATCGACGCTGCCTCGCGCTTCGATGCATCGTCTACCGAGAGCGTTTTCTCTACGTCATCCCGCGCAATAGTGATCCGCTTCCCCGCATCTGCACCGGGCGGCGACGTCACCGTGGTGCGAAACACATCCAACGCTACGCTTCCTGCGACCCCGGCAACGACGGCAATCCCAACGAATGCCACTCCCATCCGTATATTCAAGAATTTTCTCTCCCCCGGGTCATCCCTCTGTCATCTATCAATCCACGTTGTTTCTGCGTTTCTCCATCCCACTGAACAGATTCAGTGAATCAGCCCCATATTGATCTCCTCGATGCGACCGTTCTCGATCTCAAAGGTAAAACCGATCGATGAATCCCCATCTGCAAAGTAGATGTATTTGTCCCCGCGAATCGCATCCGGCTGACCATATGTGGCAACGAGCACATTCACATTGGAACCAACGGCGATGCCGTCCTTCGTCTGAATCCCGTTGCGTGCGCCAACTTCTACGCAGCGCACCATATCGTTGACAAAGACAACATCGAAGTCATTTCCGTATTCCCACTCCACGCCCTGACCGCCTGCATAAATCGAGTCAAACTTCGTCTCGACCTCGCGCGGTGCACCATAGACGCTGCGGACATAGGATGCGGACGCACCGTATTCAATGCTCCCGACGACAAGCGCATCCTGCGGAACGGCAGCCTCTGCCGCCGCACCGCCGAGCAGACTGACCCCGAGTGCGAGCGCCGCCATCTGTTTTCCATAGCTAGACATCATCCACATCTCCTCTGTCAAAAGCATTTGTTGATAAGCGAATTATAAAAGAAAACGCTGAAAAGCCTCTGAATAATTTTGTTCAGAGGCTTTCCATATCAATATAGACTTTGTTGTTCAGGACTTTGAGATTGCTCTCCCTGAGAATCTCCCGCAACTTCTTGCTCTTCGCATATCCCCTGCGGATTTCATGGATTGGAATGATTCGGGAGAAGAGCTGCAGATCTATGCCGTTTGCAAATGGAACTTCCACAATGCCCCGCTGCGTTTTCAAAAAACACGTCGTCAGCTCATATTTTTGCAGCCGACGGCATTCATTCTCCGACAGCGGCGGCTGTCCTATTCCCTTCGTGTTGATGAAATCCAGCTCGATATTATCGAGATAGTTCATATCGACGGCAATATGCTTCAGATGAGCTTCCTTCATGCCGCGTTCGGTGACAAGCATCACGCGCCGCCGCTTGTCCGTGGCGACCTTGATCGCAGGGATGAAGTCGCGGTCATGGGAAAAGATCGCAAAGATGTCCGTCTCCGGCTCCTCATACACGGCGCGCACAATCGCCGCCGTCATAAAGGTGTCGGCGCTGTTTTTGCCAAAGAAGCACGGGATATAGTTATGCCCGCTTGCCCATGTGGGCATCGCCTTGCCGAACACATCAATTTGGAAGAGCTCATGCTCCTTTTGTAGCTCCTTGCAGGCCTTGTTAAAAAGCCGCTCGCCAATATTCTCCGCGTCCACAAACACATGTATTCTCACAGGGAATCTCCTCTGTGGCAGAGCAGAGCAAATCACAGCCCTGCGTTGACGAAATTCTTCTCTGTCTTAAGGAAGCCCTGATAAATTCAGCCACCATCTTGACGCATCTTTTTTGCCCGCACTTCGGCGGAAAATCCTCCACAGAGCGCTACTCTGCGTCCGGTTTTCCGCCTTGTTCGGACGAAAAAATCTACGCCAATCTGAGAGACTATTTTATCAGCGTTTCCTTAAGGCTATATCTATTCGCATGTGATGTCAAGAAAAAACTGCCGCGAATTGCTTCACGGCAGCCCACACTTCACAGAGGCTTACGCCTTGCCTGCAAGTTTCTTGTAGTTGTTGTAGCGCGTCTCCGCATCCTTCTGCGTCTTCTCGAAGAGCGCTTCCGCCGCCTCGGGGAAGTTGCTCTTGAGTGTGATGTAGCGGTTCTCACCGAGCAGGAACTCCTGGAACTTCGAGAAGTCCGGCTCCTTGGAGTCAAGTGTGAACGGATTCTTGCCCGCCTCGATGAGCTGCGGGTTGTAGCGGTAGTTCGCCCAGTAGCCGCACTCGACCGCGAGTTTGCCCTCAAGCTGCGCGCAGCCCATGCCCTTGCGGATGCCGTGGTTGATACACGGCGAGTATGCAATGATGAGGGACGGTCCCGGATATGCCTCTGCCTCGCTGATCGCCTTTAGTACCTGATTCTGGTCAGCCCCCATGTCGATCTGTGCCACATAGACGTAGCCGTAGGACATCGCCATCATGCCGAGATCCTTCTTCTTCGTCTTCTTGCCCGTTGCCGCGAACTCTGCAATCGCTGCTGCCGGCGTGGACTTCGACGCCTGTCCGCCCGTGTTCGAGTAGACCTCGGTGTCAAAGACCATGACGTTGACATCCTCACCGGAGGCAAGCACATGGTCCACGCCGCCGAAGCCAATATCATACGCCCAGCCGTCGCCGCCGAACACCCACTGCGAACGCTTGACAAAGTAGTCATGGTCACTGTAGATGCGGCAGAGAAGTTCGTCCGTACCCTTCTCCTTCTCGAGCAATTCACGCAGGAGGTCAGCGCGGTCACGCGTACCCTCACCGCTGTCACGCTTCTCGAGCCAGAGCTGCATGGCAGCCTGAAGTTCCTCCGAGCCCTTCTTCTCCTCGATTGCCTGCGTCACCGCAGCCGCGATGGACTCACGCACCGCCTTTGTGCCGAGCAGCATGCCAAGACCGTACTCTGCGTTGTCCTCGAACAGCGAGTTCGCCCATGCAGGACCGTAGCCCTTCGGGTTTTTCGTATACGGAATCGCAGGTGCACTCGCGCCCCAGATGGAGGAGCAGCCCGTCGCATTTGCGATCATCATGCGGTCGCCGAAAAGCTGCGTCACGAGCTTCGCATACGGTGTTTCGCCGCACCCCGCGCATGCTCCGGAGAACTCGAAGAGCGGCTGCTCGAACTGCGAGCCGATCACCGTCGTCTTCTTCATCGGGACATTCTTGACCGCGACCTTCTCCGTATCGACGCCATAGTCAAAGTACTTCTGCGCATCGCGGAGATTATCGTCGAGCAGCGTCATATCGAGCGCCTTGCCCGGGCAGACCTGCGCGCAGTTGCCACAGCCAAGACAGTCGAGTGTCGAGACGGCGATGGTGAGGTTCATCCCCTTCGCCGGACGCGACTTGACGGACTGCATTCCCTCTGGTGCTGCCGCAAGCTCCTCGTCCGTCGTCAAGACGGGGCGAATGGTTGCATGCGGGCAGACAAAGGCGCACTGGTTGCACTGGATGCACTTCTCCGGACGCCATACGGGAACGGAGATCGCCGTGCCGCGCTTCTCGAACGCCGTACCGCCGACGGGGAACGTGCCGTCCTCCATGCTGAGCAGTTCGGAGATCTTGAGCTTGTCGCCCTCCTGACGGTTCATGACGTTCTGGATCTTGGTGATGAATTCCGGTGTCTTCTCGTTGACCGGCACTTCCTCATCCACAGCATCCTTCCACTCAGCGGGAACACTCACGCGATGGAGAGCTTCAATCCCCTTGTCAATCGCGCCGTTGTTCATGTTGACGACCTTCTCGCCCTTGCTGCCGTAGGAGCTGACAACAGCATCCTTGAGGTACTTCACGGCGTCGTCAATGGGGATGATGTTCGCAAGTTTGAAAAACGCCGACTGCATAACCATGTTGAAACGTCCGCCGAGACCGAGTTCGCGGGCGATGTGAACTGCGTCAACCGTGTAGAACTGAATGTCATTGGATGCGATGTAGCGGCGCATCGACGCAGGCAGATGTGTGTTCAGCTCCTCGTCCGACCAGAACGTATTGAGGAGGAACGTGCCGCCCTTCTTGAGTCCTGCGAGGAGGTCATACTGACGCACATAGGACTGCTGCGAGCAGGAGATGAAGTCCGCCTTGTTGATGAGATAGGGGCTGATGATCGGAGATTTGCCGAAGCGCAGATGGCTCATCGTAATGCCGCCCGACTTCTTCGAATCGTAGGCGAAATACGCCTGCGCATACATATCCGTCTTGTCGCCGATGATCTTGATTGCGCTCTTGTTGGCACCAACCGTGCCATCCGATCCGAGACCCCAGAACTTGCACGCCGTCGTCCCCTCTTTCGTGAGGTTGACATCGCCGTGGACCGGCGTGAGGCTCATGTTCGTGACATCATCGACGATGCCGAGCGTAAAGCCGTGCATCGGATCGTCCTTCTTCAGCTCCTCGTAGACCGCAAAGATCTGATCCGGCGTCGTATCCTTGCCGCCGAGACCGTAGCGTCCGCCGACGATGACGGGATTCATCCCAGAGCTGTAGTACGCCGCCTTGACATCGAGATAGAGCGGCTCGCCGAGCGACCCCGGCTCCTTGGTACGGTCGAGAACGGCGACCTTCTGTACCGTCTTCGGGAGGTATTTGAAGAAATGTTCGATGGAGAACGGACGATAGAGATGCACGGAGAGCAGCCCGACCTTCTCGCCCTGTGCGTTGAGGTATTCGGCAACCTCCTCCGCCGTCTGGCAAACCGATCCCATCGCAATGATGATGCGCTCGGCATCAGGCGCACCATAGTAGTCAAAGAGATGATGCTCACGCCCCGTGATCTTCGTCATCTCGGCCATCGCCTCTTCGACGAGCGCGGGGATCGCATCGTAGTAGCGGTTGACCGCCTCGCGTCCCTGGAAGTAGATGTCAGGGTTCTGTGCTGTACCGCGCACCGCCGGATGATCCGGGTTGAGTGCACGACGACGGAACTCGTTGACTGCATCCCAGTCAAGAATCTTTGCGAGATCGGCATAGTCCACGACCTCGATCTTCTGAATCTCATGCGAGGTACGGAAGCCGTCAAAGAAATTGATGAACGGAACACGCCCCTTGATGGCGACGAGATGCGCCACGGCGGCGAGATCCATGACCTCCTGCACACTCGACTCCGCGAGCATAGCAACGCCCGTCTGGCGTGCTGCCATAACATCCTGATGATCGCCGAAGATGTTCAACGAAGATGCCGCAATCGCACGCGCGCTGACATGGAACACGCCCGGCAGGAGTTCGCCTGCAATCTTATACATATTCGGAATCATGAGCAGAAGCCCCTGCGATGCCGTATAGGTCGTCGTCAGTGCACCTGCTTGGAGTGAGCCGTGCACCGCACCGGCAGCACCTGCCTCCGACTGCATTTCGATGAGACGTACCTTCTGTCCGAAGATATTCTTCATACCCTTTGCAGCAAGGCTGTCAACGTGCTCCGCCATCGGCGATGACGGCGTGATCGGATAGATTGCCGCCACATCCGTAAAGGCATAGGAGATGTAGCCGGCAGCTGTGTTGCCGTCCATCGTCTTCATTTTCTTGGCCATGTTACTGC
>CAUVMF010000069.1:0-7192 GCA_963552975.1 uncultured Selenomonas sp. | reverse complement strand
TGAGAGGCCCCGAGGCACAGATCACAATCGCCTCATCGGTTGACGGAATCTCCGTGATCTCCTCATGGTGAACGCTGATATTCGGATGCGCTTCAATGCGCCGCGTAACATAGGCGCTGAATTTGGTGCGGTCAACCGCGAGCGCACCGCCCGCAGGTACAGCCGTTGCATCTGCCGCCCGCATGATGAGAGAACCCAGCCGCCGCATCTCCGCCTTGAGGACGCCGACGGCGTTTTCGAGTCCCGCGCCGCGCAGAGAGTTGCTGCACACGAGTTCCGCGAAGCCGTCCGTCTTATGCGCGGGGGATCTGCGCAGGGGGCGCATTTCAAAGAGTTCGACCTGTGCGCCCGCCTCTGCCGCCTGCCACGCCGCCTCGCTTCCCGCGAGCCCGGCACCTATGACAATGACCTTCTTCATGTGCGCGTTCCCTTGCGGCGCGTGCCGGTCTTCCGCACCGCTTTGCCCTTCACTTCTGCCTTGGGCGCGTCATCCGCCTTTTCCGCCTGTGCTGCCGCACGTTCCCTTTGGCGTGCGAGTTCCTTCTCGATGGGGCTTCCAATCCGCGAACTGCACGCCTCATTGCTGCAATAGAGGATGCTGCGCCCCGTGCGGTAACGATGTTTCTGCATGAATGAACCGCAGACCTTGCATTTCTCCTGCTGTGGTTCGTCCCACGTTGTATAGTCACAGTCTGGATAGCGGTCGCAGCCAAAGAAGGCTCGTCCACGCCGGCTCTTGCGCTCGACGATTTTGCCGCCGCATTTCGGACAGGCGACCCCCGTATCGCGCAGAAGCGGCTTTGCGTTGCGGCAGTCAGGGAAGCCGGGACACGCGAGGAACTTTCCGAAGCGCCCCTGCTTGACCACCATCATGCGGCCGCATTTATCACAGGGAATGTCCGTGACCTCATCGGGAATCTCGACCTCGCCGATCACATCCTCTGCCTGCTTTAGTGTTTCGTCGAACGGCTCGTAGAATTTGCGGAGCAGATCGTTCTTGTCGAGCGTGCCGTCCGCAACCTCGTCCAGCTCCCCTTCGAGATTCGCCGTGAACTTTACATCCACAATATCCTTGAAATACTCTTCAAGCATATCGGTGACGATGAAGCCGAGTTCCGTGGGGCGAAACTGCTTTTCACGCCGCTCCACATAACCGCGTTTCTGTATCGTCTCGATGATGGGTGCATAGGTGCTCGGACGACCGATCCCCATCTCCTCGAGCGTCTTGACGAGGGAAGCATCGTTATAGCGCGGCGGCGGTTCCGTAAAATGCTGCTCCGGTTTCAACTCGGAAAGTGCAAGCGCGTCCCCTGCCTCGAGCTCCGGCAGAAGGGTGTCCTTCTCCTTCTTTGCAATCTCCGCACCCACATAGACGGCGGTATATCCTTTGAACTTGAGCTTGGAGCCGTGTGCACGCAGCTGATAGCTTCCCGCCGTAATCTGCGCCGCAATCGTATCGTAGACGGCGGCAGACATCTGGCTCGCCGCAAAGCGCTGCCAAATGAGTGTATAGAGCCGCAGCTGATCGCGGTTCAGATACTGCTCCACCTCGCCCGGCGTTCGCAAAATGCTCGTCGGGCGAATCGCTTCGTGCGCATCCTGTGCCTTCTTGCCCATTGCGTAGATATTGGGGCGCGTCGGAACGTAGTCTTTGCCGTATTCCTCGCTGAGATAGCTGCGCGCCTCGTCCACAGCAAGGTTCGAGATACGCGTCGAGTCCGTTCTCATGTAGGTGATAAGCCCCGTCGCCCCATGCCGTCCGAGGACGACGCCCTCGTAGAGCTGCTGCGCGATCATCATCGTGCGCCCTGAGGTAAAGCCGAGCTTGCGCGCGGCATCCTGCTGCAGGGAGCTTGTGGTAAACGGCGGTGCCGCTTTCTTGCGACGCTCGCTGCGCTTGACCTCCTTAACGGTAAAATCCTGCCCTGCGAGATCGTCGGTCAGCCTCTTTGTCTCCGCCTCGCTGTGCAGCGAGATTTTTTTCCCGTGCGCATGCGTGACATCTGCTGTAAAGGCATTCTTCCCCTTTTTCAGCTTTGCCTCGACCGTCCAATACTCCTCGGACTGAAACGCATCAATCTCGCGCTCCCGATCACAGATCAGGCGCACGGTGACGGACTGGACGCGTCCTGCGGACAGCCCCTTGCGCACCTTGCGCCAAAGGAGCGGCGACAGCTTGTAGCCGACGATGCGGTCGAGCATCCGCCGAGCCTGCTGCGCATCCACCTGCTCCATGTGGATCGGACGCGGGTGCTGCACTGCCTCCTCGATGGCGGGCTTTGTGATCTCATGAAAGACGATCCGACAGTCCTCCTCCGGATTGACATCGAGGATATGTGCCAGATGCCATGCGATCGCCTCTCCCTCGCGGTCAGGATCGCTTGCCAGATAGATCTTGTCTGCATTTTTTGCGTCTTTTTTGAGCGCACGGATGAGATCCCCCTTGCCGCGCACATTGATGTACTTCGGTGCAAATTCATTCTCGACATCAATGCCGAACTGACTCTTCGGCAGATCGCGCAGATGCCCCATGGAGGCTCTCACGATATAGTTCTTTCCGAGATGACGTTCGATGGTCTTTGCCTTTGCCGGCGACTCCACAATTACAAGGATTTTTTTGGATGATTTCTTTGCCGTTGACTTTGTATTTTTTTTGCTTTTCGCTGATGCTTTCGTTTTGCGTGCAGATGTTAGCGTAGCCAATCCGTCAGTTCCTTTCAACGCGCCGATAGGCGTGCATTTCATTCTCTGTAATAATTCCCTTCAGCTGCATTTGGAGCAGGAGCAGAGGAATATTTGCCGTAATATGCTCCGGCATACTGTCCACAATCTCATCCATCGTGAGCGCGTGGTCAAAGGACAGTACCCGATAAATACGAGCCTCCTCCGGTGTCAGCTGTTTGCGCACGGAGCGGCGCGGCGGCTCAACCAGGTGCATCTCCTCCAAAATCTCCTGCGGGGACTCCACCAATCGCGCACCTGCGCGAATGAGGTTGTGGCAGCCGCCGCTCTGCGGCGAATAGATACTCCCCGGAACCGCATACACATCCCGTCCTTCGCTGAGTGCCATCTCCGCCGTAATGAGTGAGCCGCTGCGCTTTGCCGCCTCGACGACGAGCGTACCCTCGGACAGGCCGCTGATGATGCGGTTGCGCGCAGGAAAAAAGGCGGGCAGCGGCTGTGTGCCCGGCGCATACTCGGAGATCACCGCGCCGCCCGTCTCGGCGATCTGTGCAAGTATGCGGCGGTTCTCCGAGGGGTAGGCGACATCCACGCCGCAACCGAGCACGGCGACCGTCCTGCCGCCGCGCAGCGCCCCGCGATGCGCACGCGTATCAATGCCGCGCGCCGCTCCGCTCACGATAGTAACACCCGCCGCCGCAATCCGCTCGGCAAACTCCATTGCTGCCGCCTCACCGTAGGCGGTGAATTTGCGTGCGCCGACCATTCCGATGCGGCGTGCATCCGGAACGAGTACGCCACGATAGTAGAGCACGAGCGGCGGGTCAAAGATCTCGCGCAGCACAACGGGATAGAGTTCGTCATCAATGGTGATGATGGACACATCCGTGTGCGCGCAGTCCGCCGCAATCCGCTCTGGCAGATTGGGATGCGCCTGAATATGACGTGCAAGATCATCTGCCAGTGCATCGGACAAAATGCCCGTCGCACGCAGCGCAGCGGCGGACATCGCCCAGATTTCCTGTGCCTCGGACACAGCTGCGCACAGGCGCCGCATACGCACGCTTCCGATCTGGCGGCATTGCAGGAGTGCAGCCAGATAATATTTATCCTCCATGATACGCTCTCCATATTACATAAATTTATATCAGATTGCAACCGATGGGAATAATTTTGTATTTAATGTAGAAACATCAGCGCGGAAACAATTCATCACCGAACACATAGTATAACATAAGGAAGACGAGAAGACAAAGAAAGAGATCAGACATCGTATACTCCTATAAAAAAAGAGGGGCTGTGCCCCTCCCAAGATTTTGCATATCACATAATGCGGCGCGCTCCAATGTAGCACGCCCCCCAGTAGCCGCCGTACAGATTGTCGATCGCAACACCACGGCTCGACGATGCATTGATGAAATTCCCGTTGCCGAGATAGATGCCCACATGAGACGGTCCGTACTCATACGTCGAGAAGAATACGAGATCGCCGGGCACCATCTCCGATGACGAGACCGGATAGCCTACATCGTACTGTGCATCCGCCGTGCGCGGGAGATAGATGCCCGCATTGGCAAAGACGTAGCGCACAAAGCCGGAGCAGTCAAAACCGGATGGCGTCGTGCCGCCGAAGGAGTACGGAACCCCGATGTACTGCATGGAGTCCGAGATCACGCGGCGAACAATATAGTTGGAACCACGGCTGACCTGCGGCATGGATTTTCCAAGAAGTGCCTGATACGTCGAGGGACCTACCATCCCATCCACGGAAAGACCCTGCGCTGCCTGAAAATCCTTCACCGCCTCTGCCGTAGCAGGGCCAAAGTCTCCATCTGCAACAACATCATAGCCGAAACTGGAAAGCTGACCTTGAATCTCGGCCACATCCGTTCCCTGATCGCCAAGCTGGAATGACTCTGCGCTCGCAACAGCTGCGGAGCAGAGAAGCATTGCGGATAATGCAAGAATCTTGATTTTCTTTCGCAAGCAAACACTTCCTTCCACCGATGCTCAGGAAAAATCCCTGAGTACACTAAAATTTTTTCATATAGGAACCGCGAATTTATCAGCGCTCCCTAATATATTGGCTGTGAGAAACCAATAAGCCGAGTTCTGTTCCGCCACGCGGGCGGCGACAATCATTTATCTGGGACGCCTGTTGCCGGACGCCTCTAGCGACACTACCCGGAAGGTCGATGGGCCGTCTTAACCCTTCCCTATTTGGTCTTGCTCCATGTGGGGTTTACCCAAGCCGGCCGGTCACCCGACCGCTGGTGCGCTCTTACCGCACCTTTCCACCCTTACCGATCACTCGGCGGTCTAAATTTCTATGGCACTATCCCTAAGGTCACCCTCGCTGGACGTTATCCAGCACACTGCCCTGTGGAGCTCGGACTTTCCTCGCCCACGCAAATGGACGCGATTGTCTCGGTTTCTCATACCAACGCGAAGATTATACCACATATAGGGTACAGGTGTCAAAAGTCACCCAAGCCCTTGTGCAGTATGGGATAAGCGGAATCCTTACGAACAGAAAATCTTTTTTACTGAGAAATTCTTTCATAAAATGTGTGCCTGTCCAACAAGCTCGCATATGTTCGACATCTGATTCTCATACAGATAGCGCCCAAGCCCATCGCAGATCTTCATGGTGACAGCAGGATCGATAAAGTTTGCCGTCCCGATAGCAACAGCAGACGCGCCCGCGAGGAAGAACTCCACGGCATCCTGCCAGGAGGCAATCCCGCCCATCCCAATGACCGGCACACGAACCACATGTGCCACATCCCAGACCATGCGCACGGCAACGGGCTTGACGGCAGGACCCGAGAGCCCCCCTGTGCGGTTGCCGAGCACGGGACGGCGGCGCTCGATGTCGATCTGCATACCGATGAGCGTGTTGATGAGCGAGATCGCATCCGCACCCGCCTCCTCGACGGCAAGCGCCATCTCCGTAATGCTCGTGACATTCGGCGAGAGCTTTGCGATAACAGGCTTCTCCGACGCAGCGGCAACGGCGCGCACGACCGCGGCGGCAGCACGCGGATCGGTACCGAAGACAATGCCGCCCTCCTTGACGTTCGGACAGGAGATATTGATCTCGAGTGCGGCAACGCCCGCGACGTTGAGCCGCGCGGCAAGCGCGGCATAGTCCTCCACTGAGCCGCCCGATATATTGACGATGACGTTCATGCCATAGGGCTGAATGCGCGGCAAGATCTCCGTCAGGAAGTGCTCCACACCCGGATTTTCAAGACCAATACAGTTCAGCATCCCCTGCGGCGTCTCCGCGATGCGCACGCCGTCATTGCCGCGCCGAGGGGCGAGCGTCGTGCCCTTGACCATAACACCACCGAGACGCGCGAGATCGACGAAGTCCGCGAACTCCTCACCGAAGCCGAACGTGCCCGATGCCGTGAGAACCGGCGTCCGCATATCAATCCCTGCGATATTCGTACGCAGAAGTTCGTCATAAGGATAGCTCTGTGCATTATGAGGCATAGTACACCTCTCCCGCAGGAAAGACGGGACCGTCCTTGCAGACCTTGCGCCGTCCGCTCTTCGTATCCACGGCACAGGAAAGGCAGGCGCCAAGCCCGCACGCCATGCGCTTTTCGAGCGAGACCTCGCAGGGAATCCCACGCTCTGCCGCAATCGCAGCGACACGCTCCATCATAATCGGAGGGCCGCAGACGGCAACGCCGTCATAGGCTCCGTCTTTCAGCAGTTCCGGCAGGAGCGTCGTCACAAAGCCTTTTTTTCCATACGAACCGTCGTCCGTTGTGACAAAACATTCCCGCACATGAGGACGGTAGATTTCCTCCCAGAAGACCTCCTCTTTCGTGCGCCCACCCATCAGGACGGAGACATTCGGATGCTCTGCCGCGAAGAAGAGCAGCGGCGTGAGTCCCATGCCGCCCCCGACGAGCAGCGGATGTTTCAGCGCGGTGGTAAAGCCGCGCCCGAGGGGCCCAAGAACGGAGACAGAGCCGCCCGTCTCCGCGCCCGCAAGAGCCTCGGTGCCGCGGCCCACCTGCCGATAGATGAGACGAATCCAGCCCTCCGTGCGCGAGACCTCCGCAATGCCGAGCGGACGGCGCAGAAACCCGCCGTTTGCCGGCACGGAAACCTGCACGAACTGCCCCGGCAGAGCAGTGCGTGCAATCACGGGAGAAGCAAGCGTCAGAATATCGACACCTGCCATCGGCGCTTCATGCGAAAGGATGCGTGCCTCTTCGATTGCCTTAGGCAAGGTCATCCCCTCCACCGACATAGTCTTGTATCGCCAGCGTATAGACAAGGCGGCGATTGCGCATGAATTCCAGCACGCGCAGCACCTCCCACGCCGTATCGAGCGACGTGAGACAGGCAATGCCGTGCTCCACCGTCGCGCGGCGGATCTTGAAGCCGTCACGCGCGGAGTGCTTGCCCTGCGTGAGCGTATTGATGACCATGTTGATCTTGCCGCTCTTAATCATCTCGATGATGTCCGAGCTGCGCTCATGCACCT
>CAUVMF010000068.1:0-7255 GCA_963552975.1 uncultured Selenomonas sp. | reverse complement strand
TGGAACCGTATGACGCGCCCCATGCGCGAGATGACGCTGCTCTACATCGCCATCACTGCCGTCGCAGTCGGCATCTATCTAATGGCGGGGGACGAAATTTTCCCTGCGCTGATTCTTGCACTCTTTACAATCTCATCGGGCGCAGGGCCAATGACGGGCGGTCTGCCGCCAACGCCCACCCTCATGCTCGGTGCGGGGCTCGTCGCCCTGCTCTCGGCACTGCCGCTGCTCACACTCTGGCAGCTCCTGCGCCGCAGATCGGGCGCGATGCTCACACGCCACATGGAGCTGCGCTCCTTCTTCCTGCTCTTTCTCGCGGCGGGAACAATACTCGTCATACCGCCCCTCCTCCACGGCACGCAGCCGTTCGCACAGGCACTCGGCTACAGCTTTTTCTACGCGATCTCCTTTCTCTCGACGAACGGACTCGTGCTGCAGGAGGAGGTTCCCTTTCACAGCGGTGCAACGCTGCTGCTCATCCTGCTCGCCATCATCGGCGGCTGCATGGGCTCGGCGGCAGGGGGCTTTCGCATCTCGCGTCTCCTCGTCCTCGTCTCGCTCGCGTGGACGGAGCTGCTGCGGACCCTGCATCCGCGCATGGTATTCGCCGTGCGGCAGGGCGGCGAGGTCGTCCCCCTGCACTCTGCGGGGCGGATACTCGTACTCGCATTCTTCTTTGCTGCCGTCTTTTCGATCAGCAGCCTCCTCATCGCACTCGCAGGTCTGCCCCCCATCGAGACAATCGCGCTGACCGTCTCGTGTCTCACGACAACGGGCGGCGTATCCTCCCTCACGGATCTCAGTGCCGTCGCAGCCCTGCCCATCTGGACAAAACTCATCTGCGCCCTGCTGATGATCCTCGGGCGCATCGAGATCTTCGCATTCTTCCTCCTCCTCGGCACACTCTTCGAGGACACGGGGCACAGGTGGTAGAAAGCTATGAATATCTACACAGTCAACTACATTCTCTCGCGCCTCTCGTTCGCCATGGCAGCGGCACTCGTCATCCCGCTCGTGCTCGCCATCGTGGGTGATGAGCCGAGCCGCGAGGCGTTCATGCTCTCCGTCCTCGTCAGCGCCTTCCTCGGTGTCGGCTTCCGCCGCTACGGAGAACCTGCCGAGGAACTGACGGCACGCGAGGGCATTGCCATCACAGCATTCGGATGGTTCACAGGGACATTCCTCGGGATGCTCCCCTATCTCCTCGGCAATTATCTTGGCTTTCTCGACGCGCTCTTTGAAAGCATCTCGGGCTTTACGGGGACGGGCGCGACCGTCTTCGCCTCACTCGGCGGTCTGCCGTACAGCGTCCTCTTCTGGCGCATGATGACCGCGTGGATCGGGGGGCTTGGCATCATCGTCATCTTTATCGCGCTCCTGCCCCAATCGGGCGCGAGTACAATCTATATGTATAACGCCGAGGGCGCGGGACCGACAACGGATCGCGTCATGCCGCGCCTACGCGATATGACAATGGCACTCTTCAAGATCTACCTCGTATTCACAGCCGTGACAACAGGCATTTTCATGCTCTGCGGCGTGGAGTTCAGCATCGCCATTACGCACGCGATGTCGACCATCGGGACGTGCGGCTTTTCGACCTACGATGACAGCACAATGCACTTTCACAGTCTCTCGTTCGAGCTGTGGACGGCGCTCTTCATGTTCCTCGCGGGTGGCAGCTTCTCACTCTACTATCGCGCGTGGGTCAAGGGGCCGTCCGTCATCCTGCGCAATACGGAGTTCCGCACCTATCTCAGTCTAATCCTCATCTCTATGCTGCTCATCGCGCTAAACCTCATCATCGAGATGGAGATGGATTTTGCAGCGGCAGTGCGCTTTGCCATCTTTCAAGTAACCTCTCTCTCGACAACGGGCTTTGTCTCAGCGGACTTTGAGACATGGCCGACGTTCTCGAAACTGCTGCTGCTCCTGCTCATGCTCATCGGCGGCTGCGCCGGCTCGACCGCGAGCGGCATCAAGGTCGCCCGCATCATCCTCCTCGTGCGCAACGCACGCGCCGTGATCCTGCAGAAGCTCAATCCGAACCGCGTCATCGACATCTCGCTCGGCGGCGCACATGTGGACAGTGCGATGCTCCTGCGCGTCGGGACGTTCTTCTTCCTCTACCTCACAATCATCTTCGTGACGGCATTCCTCCTCACGATGGACGGACTCCTGCCGTTCGACGCGATCGCCGTCGCCGTCACAACCCTCGGCAACATCGGGCCCGCATTCGGCATCGTGAGCGCGACCTCCACCTACGCGCCGCTCTCGGACTTCGTAAAGGCGGTCCTCTGTCTCTCCATGCTGCTCGGACGGCTGGAAATATTTACACTCCTGATCCTCCTGCGCCCCTCGTTCTGGCGCAAGACAAAGCGATGGTAAAGACACATACGAAAAACCTCTTTGAACCGTTCTTGGCTCAAAGAGGTTTTGCTTTTCTATTTTCCACGCCGCAGCTCCTCAAGCCGCGCAAGCGTATCGCGGTCGATGCGCTCGTGCAGTTCGCTGCGTGCAAGCGGCTGGATGTGCGGATTCATGAACTCCGCCTTCATCTGCTTCTTCGCCTTTTTCACGGAGCGGCGCAGCTCGGGCGAGGTGATGCGGTATGCCCCCGCGCCGAGGATGACGCTCTGCTCTGCGCCGTCCGAGGTGACGACGTGCACCTCACGGCCGGCGCGCACCGCCGTATACGCAAGGCGTTCGATGCAGCTGTCTGCGGTCTCACCTGCCCCCGTGTAGATCACCTTCATGCGGTCGGTGATTTGAAGTTCGTGCTCCTCGTCCTCGGTGAAGAACGCATCGAAGACGACGGTCATCTCGTAGTTCTCAAATGCACCGTACTCCGTGAGAATGTGCACGAGGACATCGCGCGCCTCGTCGAGGTTGCCACGCAGACGGATCAGTTCCGGCCAAGCGTTGATGACGTTGTAGCCGTCGATGAGGTAGTATGCGCACGCCCGCTGCCTAGCCATGCTGCACCGCAGCCTTTGCTATGCGCTGACGCAGTGCCTCATACATGAGGATCGCTCCCGCGACCGAGGCGTTGAGCGAGTTGATCCTGCCGCACATGGGCAGACGCACGGTAAAGTCGCAGAGGTCGCGCGTGAGGCGGCTCATGCCGCGCCCCTCACTGCCGATGACGAGCACGAGCGCGCCTGTGAGGTTCGCGCGGTCATAGGTCTCCTCGCCGGCCATATCCGCGCCTGCAATCCAAAAGCCCTGCTCCTTGAGCGCGCGCATGGTCTGCGCGATGTTGCCGATGCGCGCAACGGGAACGTATGCGAGCGCACCCGCCGAGACACGTGCGACGGTCTCGGTCAGCGGGACGCTGTGACGGCGCGGGAGAAGAATCCCGTGCACGCCCGCCGCATCCGCCGTGCGGAGCAGCGCCCCGAGGTTCTGCGGATCCTCGATGCCGTCGAGGAGGAGCAGCAGCGGATCCTCGCCGCGCTCCCGCGCCGCCGCGATGATCTCCTCGACAGCGACGTAGGCGACGGGTGCGACGTAGGCAAGTGCGCCCTGATGCCGCACGCCATCGGGGACGGCGGCATCCAGCTTTGCCCGTCCCACCGTATCCACCGTAATGCCGTGCTCACGCGCAAGATCGCGCAACTCGCGCACGCCGTTTCCATGCAACCCATCCGCGAGCAGGATGCGGTTGATGCCCCGCCCCGCCTTGATCGCCTCCACGATGGCATGGCGTCCGGCAAGGATATGCGCGGGCTGCTCCGCCGTGCGCGTCTCTGCAATTTTCTCGCCGTGTTTCTCGTGCTTCTCGGCGCGTTTTTCACCGCGTTTTTCTGTCCGCTTATCCGTGCGCTCTGCCTTTGCCTTCATTGCGTTCCCCTCTCGTCGCTTCTTCATCCGACATCATCCACGCGGAATGAATCGCTCCAGCCACGGTTCCGCCGCCACAATGAGGTCGCGCATACGGAGCATCATCTCCTTGATCTCCCACTGTGCACCGGGTGTCCGAACGCGCTTTTCGTACACATCCATAAAGGAGCGCAGGTTGAGCGTCGTGACGAAATTCGTGCACGCGCCGCCCGGCAGGACGAAACGTGCATCCTGTTTGGCAACCCCCAACGCGAGCAGATCGTCATACGTCTGCTGAATCTCACGCATACACGCCATATAGCGTGCATGTGCGTCCGCATTCTCCGCAATGGTCTGCGGGACGACATGACCGAACAGTCCATCGGTCTGTTTCGCAGACTGCTCGGAGACGTAGCGCTGACTCTGCACGCTCAGCGATACCCCAATGCGGTGACGGCTGTACTGCGCGAGCAGGGTGCGCGACACACCCTTGACCGCAAACGTCATGGAGCAGTGCTCCACGACCGAGAGATGCTTACTCGTCATAATGCGCTCGAGGAGACGCAGCATCTCCTCGTCCGTCTTTTCCTCGGCGAGCAGTTCGATCGGCGAATCCGCGCTGTAGCACGTCCGCGCTGCTGTCCAGCAGGTCTTTAGGTAGTTCGGTGTCTTTGAGATCAGTTTAATTTCCATCATGTTGCTCCCGCTGAATATTCTCCATCATCTCTTTTGCGATGATCTGAAATGCCGCCTCAGCAATCTCCTCAAGCCGCGCCCGCTCGCCGCGAATGTAGAGGCTGCCGAGCAGCGCCTCAAAGCCCGTGCTCGTGTGATAGTCCGCCACGGACGCACTGCGCGGCGCATGGCTCTTCGTATTGCGCGCGCGACGGTAGATCGTCTGCTCCTCCTCCGTGAGCATCTCCGAAATACCGCGATAGGCGCGCGCCTGCCAGAGCGCGGAGACGATCTGTGCGCTGAATGCGTGGAGCGCCTGTACCTGTGTCTGCTCGTAGGAAAGGAGCCGCATCCGCACGTAGAGGTGAAAATAGGCATCGCCCACATAGGCGAGGACGAGCGGATGCACGCTTGCGGCATCCACATCCTCGTAGCGCGTGCGGATATTGCCCGCCTCATCGGGCAGGAACATCATGCGCACGAGCTGCTGAAACCGTTCAAACTTCACGCACTACGCTCTCTTCCAGCGCACGCCCGTCGGCGTATCCTCGAGCACGACACCCGCTTCCTTCAGCCCGTCGCGAATCTTGTCCGCAACCGCCCAATTCTTTGCCGCGCGCGCCTCCTGTCGGATGCCGATGATGAGCTCCATGAGGGCGTCCGCCAGTCCATCGTCCGCAGCCGCCTCCTCCTGCTCGAAGATGCCGATGATCTCCGCCATCGCATGATAGGCGTCCGCTGCCTTCTTGAAGTTCGCCGCATCAAACGCAGCGCCGCGCTCCACCTCCTGATGGTAGCGGTTGATCTCCTTGGCGAGGCCGAACATCTGACTGATGGCAAGCGCTGTGTTAAAGTCGTCGTCCATCGCCGCGTCGAAGTCGTGTAGGAATGTCTCCGCCTGTGCCGCAAGCTCCACCGCCGTATCCGATGCGCCCTCGTGCTTCGCGAGGTCTGCAATCACGGCATTTGCGTTGCGCAGACGCTCGAGCGCCGTCTGCGCCTCACGCAGACGCTCGTCGCTGAAATCAAGAGGGCTGCGGTAATGCGTCTGGAGGATGAAGAAGCGGATGACCTCGCCCGGGAACTCCTTGAGGATGTCCTTCACCGTGAAGAAATTGTTCTTCGACTTCGACATCTTCTCGTTGTCGATCGTGATAAAGCCGTTGTGCAGCCAATATCGCGCAAATTTCTCGTCACCGTCAATGCACGGCTCTGCCTGTGCGATCTCGTTCTCGTGATGCGGGAAGATGAGGTCGTTGCCGCCGCCGTGAAAGTCGAACACCTCCCCGAGGTATTTCACGGACATCGCCGAGCACTCGATATGCCAGCCGGGACGCCCCGCGCCCCACGGGCTGTCCCACGAGGGTTCGCCCGGCTTTGCCGCCTTCCAGAGCGCAAAGTCCATCGGATGCTCCTTCGCCGCGTTCACCTCGACGCGCGCGCCCGCCTCCATATCGTCGAGGCTGCGCCCACTGAGACGCCCATAGCGCGCAAACGCCTCCACGCGGTAGTAGACATCGCCCGCCGCCGTCGCATACGCATAGCCGCGTGCGACGAGCGTCTCGATCATGCGGATGATGTCCTCCATCGTCTCGGAGACGCGCGGGAACACATCGGCACGGCGCACGTTCAGCGCGTCCATTGCCTTGAAATAGGCAGCGATGTAGCGGTCAGAGATCTCCTTCCACGTCACACCCTCGCGGTTTGCGGCGCCTATGATCTTATCGTCCACATCCGTGAAATTCTGGATGTAGCGCACTGCATAGCCCTTGCGCGCCAGATAGCGGCGGATGACATCCCATGTGACAAAGGGACGCGCGTTCCCGATATGCGGATCGTTGTACGGCGTCACCCCGCAGCAGTAGATGCTGACCTCACCCGCACGCAGCGGACGGAACTCTTCCTTTTTCCGCGTCATTGTATTGTAAACACTCAGCATGATAGTCCCCCTATGCTCGTTTTTCCAGTTCAGAGAGGCGCGCCTTCAGCGCCTCGATCTCCTGTCGCATCTGCTCGATCATCTCCGCCTCGGGATCGGGCAGCATATCGTGATCGAGGTCGACGTCCAGCTCGCTCACGAGCTCCTCCGCACTCTCCTCACATTCGAGGGCGAGTTCCCGTGCCCTGTGAAAGTCCGCCTCCGTACGTATGCGCTGCCCGTTCATCATAACGATCCGTCCCGGGATGCCGACCACGGTTGCGTGTGCGGGCACGGGCTTCAGTACAACAGAACCCGCGCCGATTTTTGCATGATCGCCGACCGTGAACGAGCCGAGTACCTTCGCGCCCGAGGCGACGACGACATTGTTGCCGAGCGTCGGGTGGCGCTTGCCCTTCTCCTTGCCCGTGCCGCCGAGCGTCACGCCCTGATACAGCGTGACATTCTTTCCAAGCTCCGCCGTCTCGCCAATGACGATGCCCGTGCCGTGATCGATGAAGAGCCCCTCGCCGATCGTCGCCCCCGGATGGATTTCGATGCCCGTCAGGAGACGACCGAGATTCGAGATCAGGCGCGGGAGGAGCACCCAGCCGCGTTGATACAGCGCGTGCGCGATGCGGTGCAACCAGATGGCGTGCAGCCCGCCGTAACAGAGCAGCACCTCAATCGTGCTCCGCGCCGCAGGGTCGCGCTCAAAGACAACGCGGATATCGCGCTTAATCCTCGCGAACATAACAGCTTCCTCTCCCGAATGACAGACAATAAAAGAAATGCGCCCGCGCCTCTTCAGAGACGCCGACGCGCAGATCGCCTTTGATT
>CAUVMF010000067.1:0-7392 GCA_963552975.1 uncultured Selenomonas sp. | reverse complement strand
CGATTCATATCCACAATATTTCGCAAAAGGTCAACAAAAGAAAGATGAGGCCGCCGAACGGCAGCCTCGGAATGTCATAGAAAATACGTGTAGAGCGGTGCGACAACGAGGTCGATGCGCGTGCCGACGGGGTACATCTCGTAGGCGGGTATGGTCTGATCCCCCGCCGTGATGGTCAGCTCCGTGCCGGCCCCCGTCCTGAGGCTCAGTGCGGGATAGTCGCGATCCATGTCGAGGACGAAGTAGTCCCCCTCCTGCCGAAACGCCCCCTCCTCGGGGAGGAAGGGCAGCCCCACGCCGTGCGACTGATAGTGCGTGCGCGTCAGGTGAAAATGCCTGTCCGCGTGCGCGGTCAGGAACTCCTCGACGGGGGTCTTCTGCACGGAGTGGATGAAGTGAATCGTAACGGGCACCTCATCCCGGATCTGCCGCACGAGAACAATCTTTGCCCCATCCGCCTGCAGAAAGAGCGCGGGTGCGCTCAGGATGTCGAATGCAACGAGCGCGACCGCTGCACACAGCGCAATCAGATACGCTCTCATTTCTCGTTAAAGTACTTCTCCGCACCTGCGTTCATCGGCAGGGACATACCGCTCTTCGCCGTGTCCTTCGTGATCTGCTTGCCGACGGCGTGCGCCGCCTGCAGACGGTCGAGGTTCGAGAAGATCGCCTTTGTGATGCTGTAGCCGAGATCCGCGTTCACCGAGGGGCCTGCAACGAGCATTGCCATGACGGAGACGCTCGGCACAGCCTCGTCAAAGCCCGCATACGTTTTTGCAGGGATGACGGTCTTGGTATAGAACGGGTACTTTGCGATCAGGTCGTCTGCGATCTTTTCCTCCACGGGTAGGAGTCGGACGGGGTTCTGTGCAGCGATGTCCTGCACCGATGCCGTCGGGTAGCCCGCCGTCAGAACGGCGACATCCACGTTGCCGTCCTTCAGCGCGCTCGCGCCCTCGGCGAACGAGAGAAACTTTGCGTCAATATCGTCATAGCTGACGCCGTATGCCGCGAGGATCTGGCGCACATTCGCCTCCACGCCCGAGCCCGCCGCACCGACCGCGACGCGCTTGCCCTTGAGCTCAGAGATACTCTTGATGCCGGAGGACTGGAGCGTCACGAACTGGCAGGTCTCGGGGTAGAGCGATGCGATGCCCTGCAGTCCATCGACCTTCTTATCCGCAAACATCTCCGTGCCGTTCACGGCGTAGTAGGTGATGTCGTTCTGCACCGTCGCAAGATCCACAGCACCGTCGCGCAGCATATTGATATTGGCAACGGACGCGCCCGTGCTCTGCGCACTCGCGTTCATGCCCGGTATATCCTTGTTCAGCACCTCGGCGATTGCGCCGCCGATGGGGTAGTAGGTGCCCGCCGTGCCGCCCGTTCCGATGTTGAGGAACTTCTTGTCTCCCGATGCGGAGTCGCCGCCGCAGCCGGTGAGAAGTGCGGCAGAGAATACAAGGACCGCACCTGCCGCAAAAATTTTCTTTACGGTAGAGATATTCATGTTCTTTCCCTCCATTATATAATAGAAAAGTTCTCGAACTATCGTCGCATACGGCGATAATAAACGCATTTTATCATAAGAAGCCCCGTGCCTGCAAGCATGGGGCTTCTTGTATGACGGTATACAAGCGATTCCGCATCATCGCTGCTACTTCTCGTTGAAATACTTCTCCGCCCCTTCGTGCATCGGCAGGGACATGCCGTCCCGCACCGTCTCCCGCGTGATCTGCTTGCCGACGGGATGTGCCGCCTGCAGGCGGTCGAGATGCGTAAAGAGCGCCTTTGTGATTTTGTACCCGAGATCAGCGTTCACCGTGGGACCCGCGGCGAGCATTGCCATGACGGAGACGCTCTCAATGTCCTCGTCAACCCCCGCATAGACGCCAGCAGGAATGACGGTTTTCGTATAGAACGGATAGTTGGCGATCAGATCGTCTGCGATCTTTTCCTCCACGGGGAGCAGACGCACGGGATTCTGCGCGACGACGTCCTGCACGGATGCTGTCGGATAGCCCGCCGTCAGGATTGCTGCATCCACACTGCCATCCTTGAGCGCACGCGCCCCCTGGGCGAACGAGAGGAACTGTTCGTCGATGTCATCGTAGGTAACGCCGTACGCCGCGAGGATCTGCCGCGCATTCGCCTCGACGCCCGAGCCGACCACACCGACCGCAACGCGCTTCCCTTTGAGATCCCCGATGCTCCTGATGTCCGAGGATCGGAGCGTCACGAACTGGCACGTCTCGGGATAGAGCGCGGCGATGCCCTTGAGTCCGTCCACCTTTTCATCCTTGAACATCTCCGTGCCGTTCGCGGCATAGTAGGCGATGTCGTTCTGCACCGTCGCGAGGTCGAGTGTGCCATCGCCGAGCATTTTGAGGTTCACCACGGACGCACCCGTATTCTGCGCGTTCGCCTCCGTGCCGAAGATCTCCTGGGTCAGGATCTCAGCCATCGCAGTACCGATGGGGTGGTATGTCCCTGCCGCGCCGCCCGTGCCAATGTTGATGGGCTTCTTGCCCTCCACGCCGGAGTCGCCGTTGCATCCTGTGAAGAGCACCGCCGCCGCAGCGAGGACTGCACCCGCTGCAAAAATTTTCTTTACGGTAGAAATCTTCATGATCCTTTCCTCCTAACGACATTTTCTCAGTTCTCAAAATCATCTTGCAATTATGATCTTGACTGTATTCTAGCACAAAGAAATTATGCGTGCAAGGTATCAAATATATAATCTATTGGAATGTTTTAGAAAATTTTTCTGTTTTGGGCAACAGAAAAGCCCTGCGCTCACACAGGGCTGATTTTAGGAAGCACTGATAAATTCAGCCGCGCCATCTTAGCGCATCTTTTTTGCCCGCTTTTTGTCGGCAAATCCTCCACAGAGCACCACTCTGCGTCCGGTTTGCCTCCGCAATCGGTCTAAAAAATCTACGCCAATCTGACGAACTTCATTTTATCAGCGATTCCTTTACACGTATCGCACTACTTTACAATCTCCGCCGTCTCGCCGTTCGCCTTCGCACGTTCGATGCACGCCTTGAGGCGCGCGATGTTCTTCACATGGAGGTCGATGGCGAAGCCGATGCGCTTCTTCTCCTCCTCGGTGAACTCCGGCCGTTCCTTGGCGGCGCGGATGCGCACAAGGCGCGCCGCCACGTCGCGCAGCTCGTCCTCCATCGGGCGCACATGCTCGAGGGCACAGCCGTAGACGGCGCGCATGGCGTCCTCGACGTACTGTGCGTAGCCCGGCTCGCCCGACGACTTCTCAAGCCACTGTGCGACGTGAAAGATCACATCGTAGGGTGACTCGCCGCCGTGGATCATGGAGACGATCTCCATCTTGACCTGCTGCTCGCGTCCGTGCGGCTGGCGGATCAGATCCTCGTCCGCCATCAGATGATCTTCTCTCCGCCGTAGCGTTCGCCGCCAATCTCGGGGTAGACGCCGTACTCCACCGCCCACTCACATTTGTACTTGAGCGCCTGCGCGTGGATCGTCGCAATGCGGTCGATGTTCTCGCGCACGATCTTGCCGGGCACGCCCGCCACGAGGGAGTTCGGCGGGATGACGGCGTTCTCCTTGACCACCGCGCCCGCCGCGATGATCGAACCGCGCCCGATCTTTGCCCCTGTCAAGACGATTGCGCCCATGCCGATGAGGACGTGATCCTCGATCTCGCAGCCGTGGATGCACGCGCTGTGCCCAACAGTCACATAGTCCCCGATGATGCAGGGGTTGTCGTCCGCGACGTGCAGGCACGTAAGATCCTGGATGTTCGAGCACGCAGCGACCGCGATGTAGTTGACATCACCGCGTGCGACGACGCCCGGCCAGAGACTCGCGTACTGCCCAAGCCGCACATCGCCCGAGAGGAATACCTGCGGGGCGACAAACGCCTCCGCGTGAATCTGCGGGGTGATGCCGTGAAAACTGGGGAAGCCGTCCCCTTTGAATGTAAACATTATGACCCTTTCTAAGAACGATCTGTGCGTGTCCCACGCAAACGCCTCGTCACCAAATAATACGTTACCCCTTCGCCTCGAAGGGTTCTCCTCCATGCGAGGCATGATAATAGGTATGCGCGGCAGCAAAGATCGCGGCGGCACTCGGCGCGGGGCGCACGGGGGGCGGGATCGGCGTCCGTACGCTTTTTGCGGCGCACGCCGCGCTGCTCCTCCTCTTCCGCCTCGAGCGCCGTGTTCGGCAGGTTCTTGTACTCCTCGGAGTTTGCGTACTCCATCCACTCGCGCTGCAGGGCGCGCAGGAGGTAGACCTTCTCGTTGTCGAGCGGTGAGAGCTTGCCCGCCTCCTGCGCCTGACGGAGCATATCGTCCATCTCTTTGCGCGAGAGCACGCGGCGGTTGCCATATTGGTCGCGCGTCGAAGGACCGGGCTGAAAGCCTTCCTTTTCCTTCTCCTGCGGGGCGTTCTGTGCGCCATCCGCACGTTCCTGCGCAGCCCCCGCGCTTTCTGCCGCATGTCCGCCGCTCTGCGCAACGGCCTCGCGCCCGAGCGCCCCCTGCATATCGCCTGTCGTCGGTGCCGCAGCTGTGCCCTCGGTCAGCGGCGCGTCAAGTGCATCACCTGCGGCAGCCTCACCGCCTGCCGTCATCGCGGGCGCGGACGAGCCCCCCTCGGCGGAGCCGCCGCCCACACCATGAAAACTCTGCGTCTCGCCGCTGCCCGACTTCATCTCGGCAAGCACGGCAATATTCGCCTGTGCCACGGCGCGCTGTGCCTCGTCCTTTGTCTTTGCATTCCGCAGCGCGCGTGCAAGCGCCTCGCGCCGCTCCTCGATCCGCGCCACCTTCTCATAGAGGTCGGGATTATTTTCCTTCAGATACTGCTTGTCCGTCGCGGAGAGCTTCTGCCCCTGCCGCAGCTTTTGGCGGATCTGCGCCTCGCGGTTCGCATCCGCCTTTTGGGTCTTTTGCAGTGCCGATGATGTCAGCTTGTTCGGCTGCACCGTTTTCCCCATCGCCTCCGTGAGACTCTGCCCCGTCTTGATACGATACTTCATCTCACGGCGGAGATTCTTCAGCTGCGCATAGTCCCCAACGCGCCCGATTCCCTCAAAAATCGCCATAACATTACCTCCTTGTAATGCACTTTTCTACCATAACAATAGAATCGACAACAAAGACCTCCTACATAAGCCTGTCGTTTCATTGTACCGTATTTTGGGCAAAAAGAAAAGCCGGTGCATCCACCGGCTCAGATTTCCTGCCATATCATTTGGTCGTCCATGCACAGATTTTATATAGAAACGATTCCGTCGTGCAGACACTAATCACCCTACCAAGTCCCGAGGTGCTCCCTCACCAAGGCCGGCTAATCGTTCCAAACGAGTCCAAGCGCCGTCCCCATCGTCCACAACAGAACAAACGGCACCTAGTACAAGCAGAAAATTTATGACTGTTAATTTACCATATTTTCCGCGTCATTGCAATAGGGTAAGACTATATTTGTGAAAAATTTTTTCGTATAAAGGAAGCACTGATAAATTCAGCCGCGCCATCTTAGCGCATCTTTTTTGCCCGCTTTCCGCCCGCAAATCCTCCACATAGCTTTGGCAGCGTTGGGTTTGCTGCCTCAATCGGACGAAAAAATCTACGCCAATCTGCAGGTCTATTTTATCAGCGATTCCTAAAAAAATGATTGACAACTGCTCTCATCGGGTGCACAATATGCAATACACTATGTTTTACATTGCAGCCCTGCGTGGGAACGGGGCTGCGGTGCGGGAAAAGGAATGAGGAGGAATCTCTATGGGACAACGTACCCCCATCGGACTTCAGCTCACGGGGCTGGTCGGCAGTGTCATCGCCCTGATGGTTGTGCTGCTTGCCGTCGTTCTCTATGAATTCAAGTCATCAAGTGCGGACTATCAGCATCTGCTCTCCGTCACGGTCAAGAACAGCATTACACTGCTCGAGGCGGAGGACGACTTCCATCTGGGTCTGAGCGAGGTGCGCGGCTACATCATCACGCGCGACCCGAGCCGTGCCAAGGACACGGAGAACGCACTCAAGAAGGCGGACGAACAGCTCGACATTTTTGCCGACCACGCGGTCAACGCGGAGGCGAAGGGCCTCGGTGAGGAGCTGCGCAAGTCCGTGCACAACTATGCGGAACACACGAAGGAGATCATCGCCCTGTATGAGCGCGGCGATGTCGCGGCAGCAACCGCCTCATCCAACGAACTGCGCAAGAAAACGGACGAGATCGACGCACTCTTTGGCAAGGCGGCCAAGACGCAGACCTCCGTGCAGGATCAGCAGCTTGAACTGCTGAACAGCAACGTCGATCACATCTTTTTCATCGTGCTCATCATCAGCATTGTCGGCATCATCGGTATCGGTGTCGCCGCCACATGGTATGCGCGCCGTCTTGCGAGCCGCCTCGTCAAGCTGCGCGGCGAAGTCGGCAAGCTCGGCAAGCTCGACCTCTCCTTCCAGAGCTCGCGTGCAACATGGAACGACGAGATCGGCGATATGGCAAATGAGCTGCTCGAGATGAAGGATGCGCTTCACCACATCGTACGCTCCATCCAGACGGAGGCAGACAACCTCTCCAAGGAGAGCGAGGCGCTCTCCTCCTCCGTGCAGTCGCAGATGCAGGTCTCCGAGAGCATCGCGCACACGATCACGGATGTCGCGTCCGACGCTGTGCACAACAACAGCAGCATCGGGGAGATCTCGAACGCCATCGAACAGGTCAGTGCGCGCACCGAGGAGATGAGCGCGAGCGGTGTTCATGCGAACCAGACCGCATGCGACGCGGTGGACGACGCGAACCGGGGTATGAAGTACATTCACGAGCTCGTTCAGCAGAACGATATTGTCAGCGACTCCATGACCGAGATCTCGCGTGTCTCAGAGAAGCTCGTCACCGGCTCCGATGCCATCAAGAACGTCGTCACCACCATCCGTGAAATCGCAGGACAGACGAACCTCCTCGCACTCAACGCCGCCATCGAGGCAGCGCGTGCGGGCGAGGCGGGACGCGGCTTTGCCGTCGTAGCGGAGGAAGTCCGCAAGCTCGCCGAGCAGAGTTCTGCCGCCACAAACGAGATCGAGCAGACCATCACCCAGATGATCGAGAGCATCCAGGTCGCCGCAGGCGCAATCGAGAGTGCCGAGGAAAAGGTTGCGGCGAGCAAGGAAGTCACGGTCGAGACGGAGAAGAGCTTTGACTCCATCCAGAAGCGTCTCGACGATGTCCGAAACAGCATCGCGCAGATCAGTCAGGCGGTCGACCACACGGCACAGGATATGCAGGATGTCGTCGGCAACGCGCAGAACATCAGCGCTGTCGCCGAGAAGACGGGCGCGAATGCCGAGACCGTCGCCGCCGCCTCCGAGGAGCAGAGCGCGAGCCTGC
>CAUVMF010000066.1:0-7424 GCA_963552975.1 uncultured Selenomonas sp. | reverse complement strand
GCGCTGAGATCGGTCAGCTCCGCCTGCGGATCTGCCTTCTCGATCACATAGTCCCGCAAGAGGATCAGGATGCCGCAGGCAACAAGCAGCCCAAGGAGCACAAAACCTCCCAACTTACGATAATTCATCTGCCGCCCCCGTCTTTGTCAAAGACTCCAATATTGGAATCCCTCACGCATCGTTTCTTCCCGCGAGAAAAGTCCCTTTACGTCCATGATAAGACGCGGGCCATCCGAGCGAAACAAGCTGCGCTGCTCGCTCCATGTCAGACCGCGGAACTCATCATGCGCCACAAGGAACACAATGCAGTCGGCATCGCGCACCTCGTGCAGCGGCGCGAGATCAAATCCATATTCGTCGCGGAAGGCGTTATCATCCACACGGGGATCGACTGCAAACAGGTTCAAATTGTACTCCGAGAGCGTATGATAGACATCGGCGGCGCGTGAATTGCGCATATCGGGGCAATTCTCCTTGAACGTCATGCCCAGAAGATAGACGCGCGCCTCTGCAAGATCCACCTTTGCGCGTACCAGCTCGCGCACCACCATCTGCGCAACATAGTTACTCATACCGTCATTGATCCGCCGTCCCATCGAGATCAGCTGGGAATGATAGCCGTGGTTCTGCGCCTGATAGATGAAGTAGTACGGATCCACGCCGATGCAGTGTCCGCCGACCAATCCCGGCTGGAAGCCGAGTGCGTTCCACTTCGTATTCATCGCCTCAACCACCTCACCCGTATTGATGTCCATGCGATGAAAGACCATCGCCAGCTCATTCATAAAGGCGATATTGATGTCACGCTGTGCATTCTCCGCCACCTTCGCGGCCTCTGCCACACGGATCGATGAGGCGCGGTAGATACGGTGTATAACGGCTCCATAGACATCCGCAACATCGGTCAGCGTCTCCTCGTCCATCCCCGAGACGATCTTTACAATATTTTCGAGACGGTTCACCCGATCCCCCGGATTGATCCGCTCGGGCGAGTAGCCCACCTTGAAATCAACACCCGCACGCAGACCCGAGACCTCCTCAAGCAGCGGACTGCATACATCCTCTGTCACACCGGGATAGACCGTGGACTCATAGACCACGATGCTGCCGCGCCGCAGGTTGCGTCCGATCATGCGCGTCGCTTCCCGCAACGGATCGAGATCGGGGGTCTTGTCCCTATTGATCGGCGTCGGCACAGCAACGATAATGAAGGAGGCCTCTTGCAGACGCGTCTCATCCCACGTGAAATCAATCGCCGCCGCTGTCGTCTGCTGCATGGCAAGCTCCCCCGTCAGGTCTTTGCCCGCACGGTATGCTGCAATCTTAGATACATCATGGTCATAACCAATCACTGAAAAACACTTGGAAAACGCCGCCGCAAGTGGGAGTCCGACATAGCCAAGTCCCACCACGGCAAGTTTTTCATCTCCCCGTTTCAGTCGATCAAACATTTCCATACGTCTCCTTTGTTCACTATTCATCATAATTCTTGAAATAAGCCGTAAGAGCGCCCCATACTGTCCGGCTTCTCTCTCCTGTCTTCAAATCGTTCAGATCGTAGTACTCAAGCGCAAAGGTCAAATCCTTCTTCACCGTATACGACCAGCCCGCCCCCCAGCCGCGGAAGCCGCCGCGCATCGCCCCCGTGCCAGACATATCAAAGCTCATATAGTCCGCAGGACCGTTCATCGTATGGCTCACATAGGTCGCACTTGGCTGGTGATAATACTTCAGCCAGTAGGAGGAGGAGCCTGGACGCCACGCGCCCGCCCCGCTCCGCTCCAGCGTAAATACATATCCCGTGCCATTTCCCGCCGCGTGATCCCGTCCATGCAGCAGCATCGCGCCAAAATCGAATATGCCGAGCGGCTTGCGATAATTCGCCATGTAGATATTGCGCGTCGCATTGCCGATCTTGTCGAAGCGATACATGCCCGCCTCCGCCGTATAGGTCTTGGCATTATAGGACGCCGTCAGCCCTGTGGCGGTCTTCGCCTTGTCGATCTTGCCGTACTCCGCCGTGTAGGTGATTGGCACACCCGTGGAGAGACGAATGCCACGAAACTTGCTGTCATAGATATTCCCCTCTGCCATCGTCGTTCCGAATACACCGGCGGTCACATTGAAGATGCCCGCATCCCCCGTGAGATAGTAGCGATCCAGCTTCAGCTTACCGTCTTTGTCCCCACCGCCGCCGGTCAGCGTCTTCTCGTATTCGAGCATCCCGATAGCGTGCCAATTCCCGTCAATATTGTAGTCCCCATAGGCACGTGCACGCATGCGGGCACGGCTGTCCCCGTTCTCGATGCCCGCAGTGCGGGAAGCATCGACGCGCACCTCGGCATCCACCTTCACACGCGGAACGTATGCCTCTGCAGGAAGAGAGGCCGCATAAAGCTGCCGCTCGGCATACTCCATATCCGTATAGCCGCCGTCCGTGAGTTCCTCGAGAAATTCGGAGCGCAAGTGCGCCGCCGTATCGAGCACGGAAACACTCACAAGCGGCTCTGCCTGCATACCGCCGTCGCCCACGTTGCCGGCATTCATCGAGGTCAGTCGTGCAAAGATGCTCTCCTGACGCTCCTGCACCTTCTGAAAGGCGATCTCAGCTTTCTGCCGGCGCGTCTTTGCAAGCGCATAGTCCCTTGCCGAAAACTCCAGCCGTTTGCTCGCAGCGGACGCACGCTCCTGCAGCGGCCGCATAACCTCTAGACGGTTCTCGCCCCGCATGGATTGACGCGCCAGCAGCTCCTCCGCACGTACGGCATCCGACTGCGCCTGCTCATAGGCCTTACGCAGGTGGCGCTCCTGTTCCCGATAGAGCTTCAGATGCACCTCATCGCGAACCGCAAGACGCGTAATGCGTCCATACTCATCGGCAAGCGTTCCCTGCTGTATGCGATTGATCTCATGCAGACCCTGCGCCACAATATGTGTAAGCTCCTCACGCGTCAGACTCTCCGCCTGCCGTCCTGAAAGTTCAATATATCCCTCCTCCTCCAATCGACTCACCGCATCATATACCCATGCCGGCGCTCCCTGTGCCGCTCCTGTACCGGAAAATGCCCACACACAGGCACAAATACAAAATGCAGCATTGCATCTAGAGAAACTCATAGAACTATTGCCCCATTTCTAACAAGAAATCAATTCAAAAAAACTTTTCATTTCACAAAATCATATAGGATAATTAACCTATATCATCCAGGCGTTATTATCCACATGCTTAAAATTAAAGGGATCGCATCCTCTTCGTTTTTTTTCACGGTTTGATTATTACAAAAAAATAGACTTTCCGCAATATAATTTCATAAAGTGATAATTTCTTACACGAAAGTGATGAATATTGGATAATGTAAGGAATCGCTGATAAAATAGACCTGCAGATTGGCGCAGATTTTTCGTCCGAACTAGGAGGCAAACCGGACGCATAGCAGAGCCTATGTGGAGGATTTGCCGACGAAGTGCGGGCAAAAAAGATGCGTTAAGATGGCGGTGCTGAATTTATCAGTGCTTCCGTAAATCAAAAGCGGATGAAGAACGCCTGTTTATTTTCACTCCTGTCCCATAAGCAGGGCGACGGCATAATAAAACAGGCTCACCCGAACAGGTGAGTCCGTTCAAAAAAGCAAGGTCAGTTCGCGGTGACAGTTTCCTTCTGACACGCGGGACAGTAGCCAAAGAAATACATCTGCTGTGACACGATGCGGTAGCCCGTCACCGACGCAACATTTTTATCCAGAGACGGAAGTGATGTGATCGGGACATCCGTCACCTTGTCACAGGCAATACAACGCACATGCGGATGCGCTGATATATCCGCATCATAACGGAACGCTTCCTCCCCCACATTCAGTTCACGCACGATCCCGATCTCACAGAACGCATCGAGCGACTTGTAGACGGTCGCAAGGCTCATCGTCGGATAGCTCGGACGCAGCTCCTTATAGAGCGTCTCCGCCGTCGGGTGCTCCTTTGTCGCGGCAAGCGCGGCATAGACAGCAAGCCGCTGCGGCGTTACCTTCTTCTTGTTTTGGCGCAGAATATCTGTAACCTCGCTCAACGTCAGCATCGTATGTTCTCGCATAATCATTCCTACTTTTCTTTTCTAGCAAATCTAAAACCATTATTATTTATGCATTATAATACTCTATCAGAAAACATCTGTCAATAGTCCTGTTTATTTTTCTGCAGAAGAAAACGCGCTCTCATTTTGAGAAGCCTCGAAATCATGCTATAATGAGGAACATTGAACAAAAGAAAGGTTTGATTTCATGCGTATCTCCGATATTCCTGCTGTCATTGCAGGTGAGCTTTCTATCCGCCCGCAACAGGTCGAATCCGTCATCACACTGCTCGATGACGGCAATACGATTCCCTTTATTGCGCGCTACCGCAAGGAGGCGACCGGCTCCCTCGATGACGAGATGCTGCGTCAGGTAGAGGCGCGCCTCACCTATCTGCGCAGCCTCGTCAAGCGGCAGGAGGAAATACTCACGCGCATCGAGGAGCAGGGAAAACTGACGGATGAACTGCGCACGGCAATCGAAGGCGCCGAGAAGCTGCAAACGCTCGAAGATCTCTACCGCCCCTACAAGCAGAAGAAGCGCACGCGTGCCTCCGTCGCGCGCGAGCGCGGACTCGATGGACTGGCAAATGCGATACTCCTCCAACGAGAGACAAAAGGCACACCCGAGGACGCAGCCGTCCCCTATGTAAACGTGGAAAAGGAAGTCCCAACGGTCACTGCTGCGCTTGCCGGGGCACGCGACATCCTTGCCGAGACGATCATGGACGAGGCGGAGCTGCGCCGCCTTATGCGCGAAAAGTTTTGGAAGTCCGCCACACTGGAGACCACACTTGACGCGGAGGCGGAGGAGGCGCAGGTATTTCAGATGTACGACGGCTACACGGAGCCCGTCCGCACGCTGCCCTCGCACCGCATCCTCGCCATCAACCGCGGGGAGAAGAAGGGCTGTCTCTCCGTCCGCATCGCCGTCAATCATGAGGAAAATATCGAATGGATTTACAAGCGGATCCATCAGCGTCCCTCGATATATGAGGGGGAACTGCACGCGGCAATTGAGGACGGCTACAAACGCCTCCTCGTCCCGGCGCTCGAGCGTGAACTACGCACGCAGCTGACCGAAGCCGCCGAGGAGAAGGCGATTGCGGTATTTGGGCACAACCTCCGTCAGCTCCTCCTCCAACCGCCGCTTGCAGGACATACGGTGCTCGGACTCGATCCCGGCTATCGTACGGGCTGCAAGGTGGCATTGGTCGACGCGACGGGCAACGTCCTCGCAAGCGGCGTGATTCAGGTGACGAAGAGCGACGGCGAGCGCAGGGCGGCGGTGACATCCCTCCTGAGGCTCATCAAGACGCACCATGTCACACTCATCTCCATCGGAAACGGCACGGCATCCTACGAGACGGAACAGTTCGTCGCCGCGCTGATCCGCGACAACGACCTCAAGGACGTGCACTATCTGATCACGAACGAGGCGGGTGCCTCCGTCTACTCCGCCTCACAGCTCGCCAAGGAGGAACTCCCCGACTACGATGTCACGATTCGCGGCGCCGTCTCCATCGCGCGGCGCGTGCAGGATCCCTTAGCAGAGCTCGTGAAGATTGACCCGCAGGCAATTGGTGTCGGCCAGTATCAGCACGATGTCAGCCAAAAAGAACTCAAGGCGACGCTGGACGCGACTGTTGAAGACGCCGTAAACCATGTCGGCGTCGACCTCAACACCGCCTCCCCTGCCCTGCTGAACCGCATTGCGGGCATCAACGCCGCAATCGCAAAGAACATCGTCGCATACCGCAACGAGCACGGACGCTTTGCGAGCCGCAAGGCACTCCACAAGGTTGCGCGCCTCGGCGATGCCGCCTTTACCCAGTGTGCGGGCTTCCTGCGCATCTACGACGGCGAAACTCCGCTCGACAGCACCGCCATCCATCCCGAATCCTACGAGCTCGCGCGCTCCATTCTCGCGGAGATCGGCATCCATGAGGACGACCTGCGCGACCGTGCGAATCTCCCCGCGCTTGCCCTCAGAACCGCACAAACGCAGCCGGCATCACTCGCAAAAAAACTCGGTGCGGGCATTCCGACCGTCACGGATATATTGAAGGCAATCGCACGCCCCGGGCGCGACCCGCGTGAGGATCTGCCCGCGCCGCTCACACGTCAGAACATCGTAAAACTCTCCGACCTCGCTGTTGGCACTATCCTGCCCGGCACTGTCCGCAACATCACGGACTTCGGCGCATTCATCGACATCGGGCTAAAACAGGCGGGACTCCTGCACATCTCCGAGATGAGCCATCGCCGCGTACGGCACCCGCTCGACGTGCTGTCCGTCGGTGACGCTCTTGATGTCATGATCATCAGCATCGACGAAGCACGCGGACGCATCGGACTCTCTCTGAAACGCATGGAAAAGGAAAAGGCACGCGCATGAATCTTCTCGAACGCACAATTTCTAAGATCACAATTCCCGTCACCGATCTTTCTGACGCAGTGAATACTGCGATGACAACACAGAACGTCGTGGACTTTGGACGGTTGAACGCTGTCCTTCTCCGCTATATCAGTATCACGGGCGAGCGACATCCCGCCCCACCACAGACGAGCGTCGTCATCTCCTGCGCCGATCACGGTGTCGCTGCAGAGAGTGTGAGTGCCTACCCGCCCGAGACGACGCTAAACATGATGTGCAACTACCTCATCGCATGCGGCGGCGCGGCAAATGCCGCTGCGAATTACGCAGGTGCGCACCTTGTCGTTGCCGATCTCGGTGTAGATGCCTCGTATGATGATATTCCCGGCCTCCTCCGCCGCAGCATTGCACGTGGCACAGCAAATATGACAAAGGGTTCTGCCATGACGCGCGTACAGGCGATACAGGCGATCGAAACGGGAATTGCCCTCGCAAATGACTGCGCGGATCGCGGTGACCGCTGCATTCTCCCGGGGGAGATGGGTATATCGAATACCACGTCGAGCGCCGCGATTGTCGCGGCATTCCTTGGACTCACGCCCGAGGAGGTCACGGGGCGCGGTGCGAACATCTCGGACACGCGTCTTGCACACAAGATCAAGATCGTCCGCCGCGCGCTCGAGGTCAACCGTCCGAACCCCGACGACGGACTGGATGTCCTCACAAAGGTCGGCGGCTTTGAGCTTGGCTGCATTGCAGGGCTGATCCTCGGCGCAGCTGCACGGCGGATGCTCGTCATCCTCGATGGGGCAAATACGACCTCTGCGGCACTCGTCGCCCATGCCCTTGCACCCGATTGCGCCCACTATCTCCTCGCCTCGCACACCTCACTGACGGAGCATTCACACCCGCATGCGCTCCGCCGTCTCGGACTCACGCCCATCCTCCGCCTCGACATCCGCCTCAGCGAGGCGGCAGGTT
>CAUVMF010000065.1:0-7469 GCA_963552975.1 uncultured Selenomonas sp. | reverse complement strand
AGCTTCCCGCTGCAATGGCCGCGGCGTTTGTTTGTGTTGGGTTATAATCCTTCTGGGGGCGCGTTCACCAAAAACCTTATTTTCGGGGCAGCGCGCCGCCGCCAACGACCGTAAAAACCGTATCAAAGCCACGTGCCGCCAACATCTCTGCAATATAATCCGCAATACGCTGCTTCCCCATATGCCTATCATCCCCCTATCTCCTCAAAACAATCCTACCTCAACCTGACGACCGTTCTTATCAAGAATATATTACGACAATGATGAAGGAAATCCTCCTTTTCTCCGACGCGCCATGGGTTTTTACAACACGGCCGCACACATAAGAAGTACATCCCTGCGATAACGAGCAGCGCACAGCAAAAGGGGCTGCTGCACGAGTCAAAATGACTTCGTGCAACAGCCCCTTTTCTGCTATAGATTTGACACAAACGATCAGACACGGAAGCGCTCGATCTCGTTCTGCAGATCCGTTGCGATCTGAGCGAGGCTCTCGCTCGCCTCAGCGATGTCACCGAGTGCCTGGGTCTGCGTGTCGACGGCGGCCTCTGCCTCATCCGTCGTCACATCGTTCTCATTCGCCATATCCATCAGCTTGCGGCTGAGGTCAGCAATCGACTTGTTCTTCTCCGTCAGCTTTTCGGAGGAGGCGTTCAGCTTCGTCACGACGCTGTTCGCGCCCTCTACCGCCTCGGCAATCATGTCAAAGCGGCGCTGCGTACGACCGAGGTTGACGTTGCTCTCCTCGACGAGCTTCTTGGAGACCTCCATCGTATCGACCGCCTGCTGCGACTTCGTCTTGAGCTCGCCGATGATGCCGTTGATCTCATCCGTAAAGCCGCGCGACTGCTCGGCAAGCTTGCGGATCTCCTCAGCGACGACCGCGAATCCGCGTCCTGCCTCGCCCGCACGCGCTGCCTCGATGGCGGCGTTGAGCGCGAGGAGGTTCGTCTGCTCGGAGATGGACTGGATCATCGCGCTCGCCTCTTCGATGCGCTCTGCGCTCTGATTCGTCTCCTCGACCACGCGCGAGACCTCCTGCGTAGCATCCGCAGTCTCGGCCGACTTCTTCATGAGGTCTGCGAGAATCTCCGCACCCTCAATCTGGCGCTTGTGGATGTTCTCCGTTGCCTCGTTCATCTCCGTCATGACCTTGCGGTTATCGTCGAGCAACCGGAGAATCTCATCTGTGTGGTCAACGGTATCCTGCGTATGCTTGACCTGCACACGTGCACTATCAGCAATGTCGTGGATGCCCTTGCGCACCGACTCCGCTGAGTGCGCCGTATTCTGCGCCGTCGCCGTCAGCTCCTCGCTTGTCGCCGCAACGGACTGGGACGCACCGTTGATCTTTCCAATCATCCCGCGCAGGCTGTTCGCCATGCGTGTGAGCGATCCGACCATTGCGCCGATCTCATCCGAACGGTGCTGATGTTCACGTACCTTTGCCCCCTTCGTCGGATCCAGATCCAGATCTGCAAAGCGCGCAAGCGTGTCGGACACATCCCCAATCGGAACGATCAGACTCCGCTGAATGAACATCGCAAGTGCGATGACAAGCACCACGGTACAGATCACAGCAAGTACGACGGAGAAGATGACCATCTCACGTGCCGCACCGGTGAACTTATCCTTGTCCGTAATGGAGAAGATCACCCAGGTCGTATCCATCCCGTCGTATTGGATTGGATGGTAGACAAAGACAGAGTCCTTGCCTGTTGTCGTGGAAACCTGTGTCTTCGAGTACGGCTCGGGCGCAAAGATCGCCTTCTGCTCCGCCGCATCACAGTTCATCAGTTGGAATGCATCCTTCATGATGGTGTCACGGCTCGTGCCATGCGCGACGACATGTCCGGTACTATCGAGCATGAGGTAGATGTTGTCAGGCGTGCTCTCCTTCTCGAACACCTCCTGAACCTTTCCCATGTCGAAATCCAGCGTGATTGCCCCGATGAACCGTCCATTGTCGAGGATCGGCAGACCGACAGACGCCATGAGCGTCTTCTTGTCCGAAACCGTTTCGTAGTACGCAGGGGTCAGAACCGGCTTCGACGTCTTTTTCGGATCGGTGTACCACACCCCCGTGTCGTAGCCCGTATTCGGCTCGAGTTCCACCACGTTGCCCTCGCGCCCTGCATACGTGATCATGCGCCCCGACTCATCCGAGAGCGGATCCTTCACATGCGCCGCATCCTGTCCGTCGAACGCATTGGGCTCGAAGACCACGCCTACACCAATCAGATTCTGATTCGATTCCATCAGCTCCTGGAGCAGTGCATTCACCGCCGCACGGCTGCGCGCCTCGGGCGGCTGCTGCATCATCACATAGATATGTTGACGCAGATCCTCCCCCGACTGCTTGACCGCCTCATAGCTGCCGACCACGGGGCGTGCCTTGTCGCCGAGTTCATTATACTGCGCCTGCGTCCCCATGTTGAGGAGCTCTTCATAGGCTCTGTAGCCGACGAATGAGACGAGGATTGTCACCATGACGACGATTCCGATGAGCGTGATTGCGTTCAGCTGAAAGCCGATCCCCCGTCCTTTTTTTTGCCCTTGTTCCTGCAAAATATTCGCTCCTTTCCCCTGCACGCAGTCCCCCTTCTCAGGCAGAGGCTTCCATTCCTCCACATGACTGCGCGCACAAAGCCGACAGCCGTACTGTCGCCGTGATCATGAACTTTATACACCTCCTTATTTCGTCACGGTCTCGCATTTTCCTGCCTAAGGAAAATTTTATTTGTGTTTTACGCAAAAAAACAGCGACCCCATCGGATCGCTGCCTATCTCTATATTCGTTAGAAAATATCGTCGTCCACATCCACCTTGCTCGAGAGAACCGTCCCCGTCACGGCATCAATACGGAGCTTGTACTTGACATTTTCCGCATAGCACTTCACCTTGTAGACGGGATGAAACATCGGCTGCGGTGCGGGCTGACCACTTGCAGCATCTGTCGCCTGTGCGGGTGCTGCCTGCGGCATCATACCGGGATGCTCGTCACGATCGTGCATATAGCGTCCGTCGCGGTGCTCCCCGTCATCGTGCTTTCCATCGTGCCAGGCATCATGTTTGCCGTCACAATGCTTTTTGTGATGCTTTCCGTCTCTGTCGTGATCCTTCGCCGTCAGATAGACGGAGCGGAAGTCCAGCTCCGACTCGGACTTCCCGATCGCCTCCGCCGCAATCGACCGCACCTTTGCCTCATCGAGGAGCACGACGCCGCGCTGCTGCGCCTGTGCCGCAATCATCTCCGCGCGTGCCTGCTTTTCGGCGACGGAGCGCGCTTCCGCCTGTCCGTGGTGGTAGTACGCACCACCCGCAGTGACGATGCCGACGAATACGGCAAGTGTTGCCGCCTTTTTGAGACGCGCGGGGGTGAATACCTTCGTGACCTGATCCTTGACATTCTGCATTTCCATGATGTGTTCCTCCTCTGCCTTTCGGCGTTCCAATTTGCTTTTATCATTGCTGATGGGTACATCATACGGGGAAATGTTAAACAAAGTGTAAACACCAAAATAACTTTTTTGAAATTCTCCCGTGTGCTGAGATTTTTCGTCGCATTTCGGTTATAATGGCAAGGACTATTTCTTATGAAAAGTGAGGTGCACTCATGCGTCTGCGCGACCTGTCGCTCAAGACAAAACTGCAGGCAGCCAATGTGCTGATGGTGATTATCCCGATTGCGGTACTCATCGTCATCGGTGCGGCACTGCTCGGCGGCCTGCACCATACCGGATCGCTTCAGCAGCAGGCGCTCGCCCTTCTCTGGCCGGAGCAGGGCAGTACGCTCTCCGTACAGTTTGCCCTGAGTTCTCTGCGCGCCGAGGCAGAGAAACGAAAGTTCAAACTGCATAATGTTGAAAGCGATATCCGTCTCCTAGAGGGCGCGGGCGTCCGTCTCCTCATCAAACAAAAGCGTGAGAACTACCTGACACAGGGTGCGCATCCCGAGGAACTCGACCGCAGGGTCACAAACAAGTGCGGACCTGCCGGCTCTGCCCTCAGCTGGGACATGGACGGGCTCGTCTTTCGCTACGAGGGAGTGCGCAGCGGCACCGTCATCATGGGGGCGGGCGATGTACCGATGATGCGCGGCGATGTACCGCCGCTCATTCCCCACGATGCGCGGGACTTTATCTTGAATGCCGCACTCATTCTCCTCATCCTCACGACCTCGGCGGGTATCCTGCTCCTTGGTCGCTATCTCGCACGTCTCCTCTCCACACAGATTCTCACGCCGCTCGCAGAGCTGCGCCGCGCAGCCGCCGCCATTCAGCGCGGCGACCTGAGTCATGCACTGCCGCCAATGGGGCATGACGAGGTCGGCGCAACCTGCCGTGCCTTCGATGAGATGCGACAGGATCTCGCCCGCGCCCGCGCACGTGAGGCGGAGGAGGAATCCCGCCGCCGCGAACTCTTCATTGGCATCCTCCACGACATCGCAACCCCGCTCACTGCGGTCAAGGGGTATGCAAGCGGCATTCTCGACGGCATTGCAACGACGCCTGAGAAGCAACGTCACTACACCGAGCGCATTCTGCGCGCCGCCGCGACCATGGAAGGCCTGACCACGCGGCTGCGTGAGTTTCTGCGTCTGGAGACGGATCAGCTTCCGCTCACATGGGAGACAATCCGTGCGCGGGACTTCCTCACTGCCGTCATCGAGGAGCATACGAGCGATTTCAATGAGCGCGGCGTTCACCTCGCGCTGGAGGACGGGGATGTGGATGCTGCCGTGCGCATTGACCGCAGTGAATTCACCCGTGTCCTCAAAAATCTGTGGGAAAACAGCAGCAAATACAGACGCAGCGCGGATGTCAATGTGCATATGTCACTTGCTATAGAGGGCGGCCGCCTCGCCATCCGCTGTGACGATGACGGCGTCGGCGTCGCCCCCGCCGAGCTGCCAAAGCTCTTTGACAGCTTCTACCGCACGGATGCTGCGCGCACCAATGTCGCGGCGGGCAGCGGACTCGGACTTGCCATCGTGCGGCAGATCATAACGGCATTCGGCGGCAGCGTTCGAGCAGAGGCGTCACCGTCCGGCGGTCTTAGGATCGTACTTTTGCTGCCCATTGTGAAAGAGGAACTATGTGATGAAAAAGATTCTACTGATCGAGGATGACAACGACATCGCGGAACTGGAACGCGACTATCTCGAGGCGAGCGGCTTTGCCGTGGACATCTGTGCCGACGGAGACGAGGGCAAGCGGCGCGCGCTCACAGGTGCGTACAGTCTGATCCTGCTCGACGTCATGCTGCCAGGTGCGGACGGCTTTGCGATCTGCCGCGATGTGCGCAAGACACTCGACATCCCCATTCTCATGGTCTCTGCGCGGATCGAGGACGTGGACAAGATCCGTGCGCTCGGGCTCGGTGCGGACGACTACATTGTGAAACCGTTCAGCCCGAGCGAACTTGCCGCGCGCGTCAAGGCGCATATCACGCGCTACGAACGTCTCAAGGGCGGTGTTCAGGAAGCTCCCTCGGTCCTGCGTTTCGGCGCGCTCGAGATCCAGCCGCAGACGCACCGCGTCTTTGTCGCAGGGCAGGAGGTACATCTCGCCACGCGTGAGTTCGCACTGCTGCTCTTTCTCGCCGCGCATCCACAGATCGTATTCAGCAAGGAGGCACTCTATGATCGCATCTGGGGGCTGGATGCGATCGGCAATACCTCCACCGTATCCGTGCACATGAACCGCCTGCGCGAAAAGATCGAGCGCGACCCGTCGCATCCGCACTGGCTTCAGACCGTCTGGGGCGCAGGCTACCGCTTTAACAGCGCGCCTGCGGAAGAATCGTGAATTTTCTCCTGCGAAGGTTTTGCCAAATCCTATTTTTTTGCTATAATGGAAAACGGTCTTTCAATCTATGATATTAGGGAGTGTATCTAACTCATGACAGCAACCGCATGGTCGATTCTGCCGCCGATCATCACCATCGTCCTCGCGCTCTGGACGAAGGAAGTCTATATGTCGCTCATCATCGGCATCTTCTCGGGCGCAATGCTCTTTGCGGGCGGGAATTTCCTGCAGGCGACGCTGACGATGTTTCAGGTGATGGCGGACAAGGTCGGCAGCAATGTCAACATCCTCGTCTTCCTCGTCATCCTCGGCATCCTCGTCGCCGCCATCACGCGCTCGGGCGCGATGAACGCATACGGCGAGTGGGCGACGCGCACGATCAAGGGCAAGCGCAGCGCGTCCCTCGTCACCGTGCTGCTCGGCATCGTCATCTTCATCGACGACTACTTCAACTGCCTCACGGTCGGCACGGTCATGCGTCCCGTGACGGACAAGTTCCAGATTGCGCGCACGAAGCTCGCCTACATCATCGACGCAACGGCGGCTCCGATCTGTATCATCGCGCCCGTCTCCAGCTGGGCGGCGGCGGTCGGCTCCTCGCTGCCCGCCGATGCGCAGATCGACGGCTTTATGCTCTTTCTCCAGACGATCCCGTTCAACCTCTACGCATGGCTGACCCTCCTGTTCATGCTCTTTATCATCTGGACGGGGCGTGACTTCGGCATCATGCGAAAAAGTGTCGAAAAGTCCAACGTCCATTTTGAAATCCCGAAGGAATATCAGGATACGGCGGAGGCATCCGCGAGTGCGGCGAGCGAGGGACGCGGCAAGATGATCGACCTCATGCTGCCGCTGCTCGTCCTCATCGGCGCGTGCATCTACGGCATGCTCTATACGGGCGGCATTCATGAAGGCGCGAGCATTGCCGACGCCTTCGCCAACTGCGATTCATCAAAATCACTCGTCCTCGGTTCCTTCATCGCCTTCGTCTTTACGGGGCTGCTCTATCTGCCGCGCCGCGTCGTCTCGTTCAACGTGTTCTGTGACAGCTTCGGCTGGGGGTTCAAGGCAATGACCCCTGCCATCTTCATCCTCTGCCTTGCGTGGACGCTCTCGGGCATCTGCAGCAAGGAGTACCTCGACCTCGGCGGCTTCGTCGGCTCCGTTGTCTCGGCAAATGCGGGCGTCGTCATGTTCCTGCCGCCGCTCTTCTTCCTCGTCGCAGCCGGGCTTGCCTTCGCGACGGGTACGAGCTGGGGCACGTTCGGCATCCTCATTCCGATCGCCATTGCCGTCCTCGGTCAGACTGCCCCCGACATCCTCGTCGTCTCCGTCGCCGCCATCCTCTCGGGCGCGGTCTGCGGCGACCATGCCTCGCCCATCTCGGATACCACCATCCTCGCATCGGCGGGCGCACAATGTCACCACCTCGACCACGTATCGACACAGCTGCCCTATGTCGGTGTCGTCGCCTCCTGCTCCCTCCTCGGCTACATTGCCGACGGTCTTACAGGGAATGGCTACATTGGCCTCGCCGTCGCCGTCACCGCCCTCGCCCTCACGATGACAGCCATCTCCACGCGCGTGACCTCCGCCGAAAAGTAAAGGAAGCACTGATAAATTCAGCCACGCCATCTTGACGCATCTTTTTTGCCCGCA
>CAUVMF010000064.1:0-7726 GCA_963552975.1 uncultured Selenomonas sp. | reverse complement strand
CGGCGGACATGGTGCCGCGTGTCGCAACGGGCGGCGCGACCGGCCTCACGGGTCTCATGGGCTACATCGTCGGCTCTGCATTCGCGGGTGTCTACATGGGCTTCGTCGTCGACCACTTCGGCTGGACGGGCGGCTTCATCAGCCTCCTCGCCTCCTGCGTCCTCGCGATCTTCTTCCTCTTCATGACCATGGGCGGGAAGAAAGCGATAAAATAAAAAAATCCCGTCGCGCTCGGTTTTCTCCGAATGCGGCGGGATTTTTGTCTATCATAGCAGAGGCTATGTGGAGGATTTGTCGACAAAGAGAGGGCGAAAAAGATATGCTAAGGCGGTGGTGCTGAATTTATCAGTGCTTCCCCAAGTGCGCACGAGGGCATTTCGCACCATTTACTACGAAAAAATTTATCTATCTCTATTAAATATATAATTTTCTTTATGAGCGTTATATAGTACTTGATTCCCCTATCAAAAAAGTATAATATATTAGATAATAAAGGATTTACTGATAAATAGGCCCTCAGATTGGCGTAGATTTTTTGTCCTGTCAAGGAGACAAACCGGACGCATAGCAAGGGCTATGTGGAGGATTTGTCGACAAAGACAGGGCGAAAAAGATGTGCTAAGACGGCGCGGCTGAATTTATCAGTGCTTCCCTAGAAATGCGCTAAGGCAGAGCAGCCGAATTTATCTGTAATGCATGAAAGGAAGGGAGTCTATTGAGCATCAAACAAAAGCTGCTCCTCATGGGCGCACTCATGGCTTTTCTCGTAGTATCCATCTGCGGCATCGGCTACTATACGGCACAGAAGACACTGCTGGAAAGTATATCCGGCGAGATCAGCGCAGACCTGTCGCAGCAGGCGGCGAAGGCGGACGGCTGGCTCGCAAAACGCGGACAGATCGCCGAGAGCACATGCAGTCTGCTCTCCATGTATGCAAATCGCCCGGAACTCTATGAGCAGAACATGCTGAGTCTCGCAGCCGGTGACAAGGACGTGCTTGACATATGCCACGGTACGGAGAACGGGCGTTTCATCCGTTGGGCAGAGGGTGATGTCAGTGCGCTCGTCAATCCGCACAATCGGAAGTGGTACAACGATGCCAAGGCAAAGGGAAAACTCTTTTATACCGAGGCGTATGAGGACATCTCCAATCATCAGATTGTCGTCTCCGCCGCAGCCCCGTATAAAGGAACAGACGGTACGATCCGCGGCGCAGTCTGCGTTGACATCTCGCTCGCAACGCTCGATACGCGTGTCGCCGAGCTGAAGTACCACGGCGAAGGGCAGGGCATCATCATCGAACAGGACGGTCTGATCATCGCCTCGAGTGAGGGTCTGGCAATGCACAAGGTAGACGAGAATCCCGTCCTGAAGGAGAATTTCTCCACGATGCTGCAAAACAAGGAGGGCTATTTCCCCACGGAGAAGGACGGCGAGGAGCAGATCATCGCCTATACGACGGTACCCTCCTCCGGATGGATCATCGCTATTGCCGTCCCCGAGAGCGTCGCCTTTGCACAGCTGCAGAGCCTCAAAATGACCTACGGCATACTGAGCCTCCTCGGCATCCTGCTCGTTGCGGGGCTGATCTTTGCCCTCATGCGCTTTGCCGTAACCATCACGGGTGCGACTGACCGTCTCATGCACCACGTCGATGCGCTCGCCAAGGGCGACCTCAGTCAGAACGATCTCCCCGTCACCTCAGAGGATGAGCTCGGCCAGCTCGCGGCGAACTTCAACACCATGATGAAGAACATCCGTAACGTCATCCGTCAGGTCGCGGATACGGCAGAGCAGCTTGCCGCCTCCTCCGAGCAGCTCACGGCGGGCGCACACCAGATGGCGGAGTCCGCCACCGAGATCGCGGGCACGGTGGCAAACGTCGCCGAGGGCACGGACGCACAGCTTGAAAGCATCGCGGGCGCGAAGGAGAATATCGGCATCGTCTCCGGGGACGTCGAGCGCGTCACAGAAAAGGCGGCACGCGTCGCAGATAGCTCCGCCGAGACGGCAAACGCCGCCACGAAGGGCGAGACCCTCATGAACGAGGCGATGACAAAGATGACGGGCATCGAGCAGAGTGTTCTGCGCTCCGCCGAGGTCGTCGAAAAACTCGGCGAGAGCTCCAAGCAGATCGGCGAGATCGTCGAGACCATCTCCGCCATCGCCGAGCAGACCAACCTCCTCGCCCTCAACGCCGCCATCGAGGCAGCGCGTGCAGGGGAGACGGGACGCGGCTTCGCCGTCGTCGCCGAGGAGGTCCGAAAGCTCGCCGAGCAGTCTCGCGAGGCAACGGATCAGATCAAGGAGCGCATCACAAGCGTCCAGCACGACACGGCACAGGCGGTCAGTGCCATGCAGAGCGGCACGAGCGAGGTGCAGGCAGGTGCCACCGCCATCCGCGATGTGGGCACGCAGTTCGAGAACATCACGCGCATGGTCGATGAGATCAAGGGACAGATTGCGGACATCAGCAAGTCCATGCAGACCGTCACAGAGGGGACGGAGCGGATTATCCGGTCCGCGACCACCGTCGGCGAGATCACGGAGAAGACCGCAGACCACATGCAGAACATCTCCTCCTCCTCCCAGTCGCAGTCCGCGTCGAGCGAGGAGATCGCCTCCGCCTCTCAGTCGCTCGCGACCCTCGCAACCGACCTCCAGAACACCACGAACAAGTTCAAACTGTAATACAAACAAAAACAGAGCCGTTGCACGAACGCCAAAGAGCTTCGTACAACGGCTTTTTTGCTGTATCCCCTCATTTTTATGCAGAATAAGCCCTTGCTTAAAATCTTAAAATATTATATGATTAAATTTATAACTATGCGCGGATTCCACCCATATCTGCAAGATAGGAAAATGGAAGGAAGGGAATATCTTGGGTATCAAACAAAAGCTTCTCCTCATGGGGGTAATTATGGCAATGCTTGTCGTGGCGATCTGCGGGATTGGCTACTACAAGGCACAGGCAGTCCTCATCGACAGCACATCCGGCGAGATCGAAGCCACGCTGGACAAAGAGGCCGCCACCGTCGAGGGCTGGCTCATCGACAAACAAAAACAGGTACAGAGCGGCGCCACCCTCATCAACCTCATCGGGAACGACCCCATCGCCATGCAGCAGGAAATCATGCAGTTCCCCCTCCATGACAGAGACATCCTCAGCTTCTACTATGGAGGAGAAGACGCGCGTTTCATCAGTGGGCTCGCCGGCAATGTTACCGGTCAGCGCGACCCGCGCGAACGCCCATGGTACAAGACCGCCAAAGCAGCGGGCAAGCCTATCTTTACCCCCGTCTATCAGGACGCACGCACAAACAAGATGGTCATCTCCGTTGCCGCCCCCTATGACACCGGTGTCGTCGCTGCGGACATCAGCCTCGACACCCTTGCTGCGCGTGTCGCCGAGCTAAAATACCACGGCGAGGGTGCGGGCATCGTCGTCGATCCGAGCGGACTCATCATCGCCTCGAGCGAGGGCCTGGCAATGCACCAGGCGGACGAGAACCCCGTACTCAAGGCGAACCTGCCCACGATGATACAGACCAAGAATGGCTACTTCGCCACCGAAAAGGACGGCGAGACGCAAATCATCGCATACGCAACCGTCCCCTCCAGTGGCTGGATCATCGCTATTGCCGTCCCCGAGAGCGTTGCATTTGCGCAGCTGCAGAGCCTCAAAATGACCTACGGCATACTGAGCCTCCTCGGCATCCTGCTCGTTGCGGGGCTGATCTTTGCCCTCATGCGCTTTGCCGTAACCATCACGGGTGCGACTGACCGTCTCATGCACCACGTCGATGCGCTCGCCAAGGGCGACCTCAGTCAGAACGATCTCCCCGTCACCTCAGAGGATGAGCTCGGCCAGCTCGCGGCGAACTTCAACACCATGATGAAGAACATCCGTAACGTCATCCGTCAGGTCGCGGATACGGCAGAGCAGCTTGCCGCCTCCTCCGAGCAGCTCACGGCGGGCGCACACCAGATGGCGGAGTCCGCCACCGAGATCGCGGGCACGGTGGCAAACGTCGCCGAGGGCACGGACGCACAGCTTGAAAGCATCGCGGGCGCGAAGGAGAATATCGGCATCGTCTCCGGGGACGTCGAGCGCGTCACAGAAAAGGCGGCACACGTCGCAGACAGCTCCGCCAAGACGGCAGATGCCGCGGCAAAGGGCGAGACCCTCATGAACGATGCCATGCAGAAGATGACGAGCATCGAGCAGAGCGTTCTGCGCTCGGCAGAGGTCGTCGAAAAACTCGGCGAGAGCTCCAAGCAGATCGGTGAGATCGTCGAGACCATCTCCGCCATCGCCGAGCAGACCAACCTCCTCGCCCTCAACGCCGCTATCGAGGCAGCACGCGCGGGGGAAACGGGACGCGGCTTCGCCGTCGTCGCCGAGGAGGTGCGTAAGCTCGCCGAGCAGTCCCGCGAGGCAACGGATCAGATCAAGGAGCGCATCACAAGCGTCCAGCACGACACCGCACAGGCGGTCAGTGCCATGCAGAGCGGCACAGACGAGGTGCAGGCGGGAACATCCGCCATCCACGAGGTCGGTGCGCAGTTCGAGGACATCATGCGCATGGTCGACGAGATGAAGGGGCAGATTGCGGACATCAGCAAGTCCATGCAGACCGTCACAGAGGGGACGGAGCGGATTATCCGGTCCGCGACCACCGTCGGCGAGATCACGGAGAAGACCGCAGACCACATGCAGAACATCTCCTCCTCCTCCCAGTCGCAGTCCGCGTCGAGCGAGGAGATCGCCTCCGCCTCCCAGTCGCTTGCGACCCTTGCGACCGACCTGCAGAACACAACGAACAAGTTCAAACTGTAAAGACGCATATAGATATGATCGCCCCGCAGGCTTCTGCGGGGCGGTTTTCTGTGATTTTATATATTTATTCGTATTTATCAATATTTTATAGTTATTTATTTTTATTTATTGCTATTTGTTTTATAGTCAAAAAAGGGGCTGTTGCATGAGCGCCCCTTTCGGCTCACTGCGTTCGCCACTTCCCCCGTTGCGACGGGGGAAGCTAATATGCCATAACGAAAAGCCTCCCCCGTGCGACACGGGGGAGGGGGACCGCAAAGCGGTGGTAGGGGCGCCTTGAGCGCTAACACGAACAGGGGCTGTTGTACGGAGTCAAAACAACTTCGTGCAACAGCCTCTTTATATGACTCAGTTATCGTTTTTCATCCAAATTTAGAAATCATACGTCAGACCGAGCCAATAGCTGCGGCGCGACAGATAGGAGCTGCCCGCGATGCCGTCGGCATCGAGATCATCATAGTAGGCGCTGTACTGCGTCCCGTCCGCTGCCGTCACCGCGCGGTCGAAGTTGCGGTTCAGCAGATTGTTCACGGCGAACTGTACGGAGAGCCCATCGCGCAGCTTGTGCGTGACCCCCATATTGAGAATTGTGAACGGGTGATAGGTCGACGAGAGCCCCGTCACCTGCCGCGAGCGGTACATCCCGCTGCGGTACTGCGCACTGAGCCAGACATCCGTCGCGTCCGTCGGCATCCAGTCGAGCTTCAGATTGACCGCCTGCTTCGGTGTGGAGCGCAGGGGCTGCCCTACATTCTTGCCGCTCTTTATCTGACTGGTGAGCAGCGTCCAGTTCAGCCCCGCCCGCACCTTTGGCAGGACGGCGAAGGTCGTCCCGAGCTCCACCCCGTGAATGCGTGCCCTGCCGACATTCTCATAGGTGCGGACGGCACCGATGCCCGGGGTATTCACCGCATCGCCGAGGTCGATCTTGTTCTTGAAATCTGTGTGGAAGAACGTCACGTGTGCATCCGTCGCGTGCTCGTTGTGGTAGTAGAGCCCGATCTCCTCCGTCGTCGACTTCTCCGGCTTCAGCCCCGTATTGCCGCGATAGATCTCGCCCGTGATGTTCAGATGGATGTCCACGGGTGCGGACTGGAGCATCGTCGGTGCCTTGTAGCCCGTCGCAACGCCGCCCTTCACCGTGAAGTTGCGGTTCGGCATGTAGATGAGATAGCCGCGCGGGCTGAGATTGTCGTCGTAGTCCTCGGGGTGATCGTAGCGCAGGCCGTAGGTAAAGACGAGCTTCTTCGCGATCGCCCACGTATCCTCCCCGAAGAGCGCCCAACTCGTACGCGAGAGGCTGCCGTTGTCGTTCGAGCTGCGCTGACGCATCATATTGGCAAACATTGGAGGAGCAGCGCCCGCCGGCGCAATCTTCCGCTTCAGATGATAGTCTACGCCCTCGCGCTGCCAACGCGCTCCCACCGTGAGCATATGAGTGTCCCCGAGCGGCGTGACATACTTCGTATCGAACGTCACAAAGTCATTCTTCACATTGTTGCGGATCGACGAGCGGATCGGGATCGTGCGCGGCATGATGGATGGCTTTGCCGTGCCCGTCATATCCGCCTCGAGGTGCATCTCATTGCGCAGGAAGGAGAGCGTATTCGTCCACGTCCCCTCCTTGCCGACCTTGTTCTCCGCGCCGAGCACGATCTTCATGCGGTCGAACCGCTGCGCCACATCGCCGTCGAGCTTCGTCACCACCTCTGCGTTCGACGGCGCGGGCGGGGAGGGGGGCTTCATTTTGCCGCGCTGGGCAAAATCACCGTCGCGCATGTTCTGTCCGCGGTCGATGTCGAGATAGTAACTGTGCCCTGCGGTGGGCGTATACGTCACGCGCGTCCCGAGATTCCAGTTGTCGTAGTCGCGCTTTTCCTTGTCCACGCCGAATGCCGACGGGCCGCGTTTCAGATAGCTGCCGCGCATCTGCACGCCGACCTTCTCCCGCGTCACAGGTCCTGAAAGGTTGAAGTTGTACTTCATCGTGTTCGACTTGTTATCCGTCGTCTCAAGGATGCTGCCAACCGCGACCGTCCCGTGAAACTCGTCCGCGACCTTCTTCGTGATGATGTTGATGACGCCGCCCATCGCATCCGAGCCATAGAGCGTCGACATCGGGCCGCGCACAATCTCGATGCGCTCGATCTGGCTCGGCGCGGGCAGGCTCGTATTCGCGAGCTGGTTAAAGCTGCGCATCATGCCGCCTGCGATGCCGGGTCCCGACTGCGCCACGCCGTCCACGAGGATGAGCGTATAGCCGTCGTCCATACCGCGCATTGATATAGCGGGCGTATCGAACCGCCCCGTCGCGCCAAACGTATCGACGCCCTCCGTCGTATCGAGGATTTGCCGCAGATCCGTATAGCCGCGCTTTGCGATCTCATCCGCCTTGATGACCGTGATGCTCGCGGGCGCAAAGCGCACATCCTCCTCAAACCCCGATGCCGTCACCACAACAGGAGCAGTCTCATAGCCTGCTTTCTGCGTCTGCATATCCTCTGCATAGACGACGTGTACCCCACTCGAAAGTGTGAGCGCGACCGCCGCCGCAAGAGCCCTCTGTTTTGTCATTCGCATACGATTCCTCCTCATCTGTCCGACACATGGACGCCTTCGTCCGCTCTCCTGATCTAGGGAAGCACTGATAAATTCAGCCACGCCATCTTGACTTATCTTTTTTGCCCGCACCGTGCCCTCGATCCTCCACATAGCCCTTGCTATGCGTCCGGTTTGTCTCCTTGTTCGGACGAAAAATCTACGCCAATCTGCAGGTCTATTTTATCAGCGATTCCCTAGCTACTTTTTGCTGACGATGGCGATGTATGAAAACTCCTTGTTGTGGTCAAAGAAGAAGTTGAACATCTTGCGGAAGCGGTCGACAT
>CAUVMF010000063.1:0-7755 GCA_963552975.1 uncultured Selenomonas sp. | reverse complement strand
AGATGGCGCGCGTCCTCGTCGAGGTCGATGTCGCCTCGGAGTTCCGCTATCGCGATCCGATTGTCGACGAGCATACGCTCCTGATTGTGGTCTCCCAGTCGGGCGAGACGAGCGACACGCTCGCAGCACTGAAGGAGTCGAAGCGGCGCGGGGCAAAGACACTCGCGATTACGAATGTGGTCGGCTCCTCGATTGCCCGCGAGGCGGATCAGGTCGTCTATACATGGGCGGGTCCTGAGATTGCGGTTGCCTCGACGAAGGCATATACGACCCAGCTCGTGCTCTTCTTCATGCTCGCGCTCTACATGGCGGAGATCAAAGGGACGATTCCAGCGGAGCGCACGGCAGACCTCGTTGCGCAGCTGCAGGAGATTCCCGCGCAGGTCTCGGAGATCCTCTCCGACGTCGACCCGATCAAGACCTTTGCAAAGCAGTACGGCTTCAACGAGGATGTCTTCTACATCGGGCGCGGTCTGGACTACGCCGTCTCTCTTGAGGGGGCACTGAAACTGAAGGAAATATCCTACATCCACGCGGAGGCGTATGCGGCAGGCGAGCTTAAGCACGGCACACTTGCGCTGATCGTCGAGGGCGTGCCCGTCATTGCGCTTGCAACGCAGCGCAATGTCTACGAGAAGACGCTCTCGAACATCAAGGAGGTCAAGGCGCGCGATGCGATCGTCATCGGGATTGCGGCTGAGGGCGACACGGAGCTTGAGAAATACGTCGATCACGTCATGCACGTACCGGCATCGGATGAGTTCATCATGCCGATCCTCTCCGTCATCCCGCTGCAGCTGCTCGCCTACTATGCGGCGATCACGCGCGGCTGCGACGTGGACAAGCCACGCAACCTTGCGAAGTCCGTGACGGTTGAGTAATCTTCAAAAGAATATGACAGCAGAGTCTCGGTGCGGGGCTCTGCTGTTTTTCTGTGAAAAGACGTGACAAGACCGCCAAGTCATGCTATAACTATCTCATTATGATAAACGATGCAGCAAGAATCAATATCAACAATATCCTCGAGCGCGCAATCGACATCGGACAGCGCATGCTCGTCACGGGCGCGGAGGTCAGCCGCGTGGAGCGCACGATCAACTTCATCTGCCGCGCGTATGGCGTTCGCCATGTGGACGTGATGGTCATTACATCCAGCATCATTGTGACGCTGCGCAGTAGCGACATCGGCGTCCTCACGCAGATGCGGCGCGTCCCGGGGCAGGACTTTGACTTTCAGCGGCTCAAGGCGCTGAATCAGCTCTCGCGCGAGATCTGCGCACACCCGATGACCTCGGACGAGATCAAGGCGCGCATTCGCGAGATCGATACGATGGAGACGATCTCCCTCAAGGCGTCGCTCTTCTATTGGGCACTGATCGCCGCGAGCTTCTCCGCCTTCTTCGGCGGACGGTTCGAGGATGCCGTCTGTGCGGGCATCGTCGGCGTGCTCCTGCGCCTCGTGCAGTATCTGCTCGGGCAGACGAAGCTGAATGCGTACTTTGCGCTCGTCCTGCTCAGCTTTATCGGCGGTATCCTCGCAAACTCCTTTATGTGGGTCGGCATGGACATTCACCCCGCCGCAATCAATATGGGCAATATCATGCCCGTGATTCCGGGGCTTGCCCTGATGAATTCGATTCGCGACATGTTCAGTCAGGAGACGATCTCGGGGCTCATCAAGAGCGCGGAGGCGTTCATCCTGAGTCTCCTCATTGCGACGGGGTTTGCGTTCAGTGCGACGGGAACGCTCATCGCCTTTGAAACGGCGGCATGGGTGTATCTGCTGACCTCGTTCGTCGGCGGCTTCTGCTTCCATCTGCTCTGGCACGGGCACATCAAGGACGCCGCCATGGGGGCGGTTGTCTGCACAGGGGCGTGGGGCTTTACGATGCTCTTCGTTGCGATGGACTGGAACGAGTTTGCGGGCTATTTTGCGGGCGCGGTCTTTGCCACGATTGCAGCGGAGATTCTCGCGCGCTTCTACAAGTGTCCCGCGACCATCTTCCTCATCATCGGCGTCATTGCCATGGTGCCCGGCGGCTCTCTCTACCGTACGATGTTCTACGCTGTTGCGGCGGAGTGGGAGAAGTTCGCCACGCAGGGCATCAAGACCTTCCTCTATGCCGTCTCGATTGCAGCGGGAATTGTGATTGCAACGGCAATCTGGGAGACGGTGAAGGCGTGGCTCATAAAGCAGAAGAAAAACAGGGGCCTTCGGAGGCAGTGACGCGCTGTGAAATGCAGGGGGAATCATAATAGGAAGGGGATGGTTATGGATTCACGTACGCGCCTGTGGCTGACGATCTTTCTTGGCATGATGACGGCGATTGCGCCGCTCTCGACCGATATGTATTTGCCGGCACTGCCCGAGGCACAGGCAGATTTCGGTGTTTCGACATCGCTCGTGCAGATGACGCTGACGATGACAACGCTCGGCATGGCGCTTGGGCAGATCCTCGCGGGTCCTCTGAGCGATCTCATCGGGCGCAGGCGCCCGCTCCTTATCGGAATGTTCGTCTTCATCGGCGCAACGCTCGGCTGCGTGCTCGCAGCGGATATTTATCTCTTTCTCTTCTTCCGCTTCTGCGCGGGCTTTGCGGGCGCAAGCGGCATTGTGATTGCACGCGCCATTGCGCGTGATGTCTGCGAGGGCGCGGAGCTGACGCGCTTCTTTGCCGTCCTGATGATGGTGAACGGCTTTGCACCCATCATCGCGCCCGTTATCGGCGGGCAGATCCTGCTCTTTGCCAACTGGCGCGCGACCTTCGTCCTGCTCACGCTCATCGGCGTCCTGCTCGCGGGGGCGACCCTCATCTATCGGGAGACTCTGCCGAAGGAGAAGCGGAGTGTGAATATGACCGATTCGCTGAAGAAATTTCCCGCGCTCCTGCGTGACCGCTACTTCCTCGGGCACTGCCTCCTGCAGTGCTTCGTGTTTGGCGCGTTCTTTTCGTATCTCTCGGGTTCTTCCTTTGTCTTTCAAAACGTCTATGCGGTCTCGCCGCAGGTCTACAGCATGATCTTTGCCGTCATTGGCGCGGGACTGCTGCTCACGGGCGTCCTGCCCGCGCGTCTCGCGGGGCGGGTGCCGGATATCGTCATGCTGAAATACGCTGTGCTCGTACCGTTCGTGGGAAGTGCACTCCTGCTCCTCGGCTTCTATTTCTTCGCACCGCTGGTCGTGATTCTCGTCCTGCTCTTTCTGACCGTCGTTCCACTCTCCGTGATGGGGGCGGCGAGCTTTTCCCTTGCGCTTTCGCGGCAGGGAAAGAATGCGGGCAGTGCCTCGGCGCTCATCGGCTGTTTCTCCATGCTGCTCGGCGCGTGCATGATGCCTGTGGTCGGCATTGCGGGTGACCATACGGCGATTCCGATGGGGCTCGTCATGGTGTGCGGCTATGGGCTGGGCACGCTTGCTTTTTACTGCATGATCGCATCGGATCATCCGTAATGTACTTTTTTCAGCTATCTTTCACCTCGTTTTCGTATACTTTCCTCAATGAAACAGGATACAATCAGAGGGAGATGATATGATGCGCGTGCTTCTGGCAGAAGATGATCTGCGCCTCGGGAAGCTCATTCAATATATGCTCGAACAGAATGACATCACGGTCGAGTGGGTTACGGACGGCAATGACATATACGAATATGCGACCTATACGGAGTATGACATCCTGATTCTGGACTGGATGATGCCCGGGGAAACGGGCGTGGATGCCTGTGCGCGGCTGCGCCGTAATGGCTACGACCGCGCGATCCTCATGCTGACCGCACGCGATTCGGTTGAGGATCGCGTGACGGGGCTGGATGCGGGCGCAGACGACTACCTCGTAAAGCCGTTTGAGTTCTCGGAGCTGCTCGCGCGTCTGCGTGCCCTCGGGCGGCGTGCGACGCAGCGCATTCAGCACGAGGTGGATGAGATCGGCGGGTTCAAGCTGAACCGCACGGCGAATATTCTTGAGAAAAACGGCAAGGTGATTCAGCTCTCGCCGCGCGAGTTCCAGCTGTTCGACCTGCTTGCGCAGAACATTGGCATCGTTGTGCCGCGTGACATCATCCTTGACCGCATTTGGGGGCTCGAGGCGGATGTCAGCTCGAACAACATCGACTCCTATATGAAGATGCTGCGCAAGAAGCTCGACGCAGCAGGCGAGGGCTCTGCCATCAAGACCATACGTGGCGTCGGCTATAAGCTGGAGACATCGCATTGAACGAGCAAAACGTCTTTGGGCGCAGTCGTCTGCGCCTTATGCTTCGGTATGCGCTCGTCATGGGAGGACTGGTCATTGTCCTCCTCTTTGCCATGCACAAAACGATGGAGTGGGCGATCACATCGGAGCAGGCGCGCGAGCTGCTGGATACGGCGGACAGCGTATCCGAGTCGCAGGCGTACGCCATCCTCAATGCGGACGCGGATATGGATGAGACGCAGCTCTACCGCAGCACGAACGACCGACTCTTCTACTATGTGTTTGATGAGAAGGGGCGTCTTGTGAGCTTCTCACGCGCCTCCGTTCGCATCGAGTCCTTTGTTCTGGACATTGTCAGTGTTTGGGATGCACCTGAGGGCGAGGTGCGCGTCTTCACAAAGACGAATGAGCGCGGGACATCGACGAAAGTGATGATGACCTCTCAGACCGTGTTCAGCCCACCGCTTCCGATTCAGATGGTCTATGTCGGCAAGGATGTCACCGCCATGTATAACGGCATGGAAAAGGCGACGTGGGCGCTTGCAATCCTAGGCGCGCTGGCACTCATCTGTGCTGCCGGGGTTGGTTATGTACTTTCGGGCGGTGCGATGAAACCCGTGCGCGAGGCGTATGAAAAACAGCGGCAATTTGCTGCCGACGCCTCACATGAGCTGCGCACCCCGCTCGCCGTCGTGCTCGCCTCTGCGGATCTTCTGCGCAGCGACCCGTCCATCACCTCACCATTTCTAAAGCAGGTCATTGAGGATGTGCGTGACGAGGTAAAGAAGATGACGAAGCTCGTCGGCGACCTCCTCACCGTCGCACGCACGGACGGCAGGGCAAATCAGCTGAAGCCCGTGCGTATGGATCTCGTCGCCGCTGCCCAACAGACGGTGCGCATCATGCGCCCGTTTGCTGAAAAGAAGGACATCGTCATTGATGAGCAGCTGCCGAAGAGTGCGGAGATCTACGCAGATGAGCAGAAGATTCGTCAGATCATCCTGATCCTCGTCGACAATGCGGTCAAGTATACGCCGGAACACGGGCGCATCTCCGTCGCGATTCGGGAGGAGAGGGGGGGCGTTCAGATCTCCGTCGCCGATACGGGCATCGGCATTGCGCCCGCGGATCAGGAGCGTATCTTCGACCGCTTCTACCGCGTGGACAAGGCGCGCTCGCGCCGCATGGGCGGCAACGGTCTGGGACTCGCCATTGCGCGCGAGATCGTCGAGGCTCACGGGGGAACGATAACGGTGGAGAGTACGCCAGGCAAGGGGACGACATTCCGCGTGCATCTTAGGACGCGCATAAAGAATTAGTGAGAAATGGAAATGGCAGAGAAATTTTTTGAGCTCGATCACGTCACCCATGTTTATCCGAACGGGGAGGGCGAAGGATATGAGGCATTGCGTGGTGTCACGTTCTCCATCGGGGCGGGGGAGTTCGTTGCGGTACTCGGGGCAAACGGCTCGGGCAAATCGACCCTTGCACGCCATCTGAACGCACTCTTGCTCCCAACTGAGGGGTGTTGTCTGGTGCGTGGGATGGACACGCGCGATGAGGCGCGTCGCTTTGATATTCGCCAAGAGGTCAGCATGGTGTTCCAGAATCCGGACAACCAGCTCATTGCGGCGGTTGTTGCCGATGATGTCGCCTTTGGTCCCGAGAACCTCGGCATCCCTCCCGCAGAGATACGGCAACGTGTGGACGAAGCGCTTGCCCTTGTCGGCATGGAGGACTATGCACAGGCGGCGCCGCATCTCCTCTCGGGCGGTCAGAAGCAGCGAATTGCGATTGCGGGTGCGATTGCGATGCAGACGCATGCCCTCGTCCTCGACGAGCCGACCGCCATGCTCGATCCGCGCGGCAGGATGGAGGTTCTGAATGCAGTCAAAAAACTTCACGAAGAACAGGGAATGACGATCGTCTATATCACACATTTCATGGAAGAGGCGCTTGCAGCTGACTGCATCGTCCTGATGGATGCGGGGCAGGTCGTCATGGACGGCACGCCGCACGCAATCTTCTCACAGCCGGAGCGGGTACGTGCACTGGGGCTGGACGTGCCGCTTGCCGCTGACATCGCCGAACGCCTCAGGCGTGGCGGGTGGGATCTGCCGCAGGATATTGTAACGGATGAGGAGCTGCTGCATTGTCTATCGAGATAGAATCACTGTCCTACACCTATATGGAAAAAACACCGCTTTCCCACACGGCGCTGCACGATGTCACACTGACGCTCAGAGAGGGAGCGTTCACGGCGATTGCGGGCGAGACGGGAGCGGGTAAGTCCACGCTCATGCAGCTCATCGGGGGGCTTCTCGCACCGACGGCGGGGACTGTGCGCGTCGATGGCGTCAGCCTCTACGGCAAAAGCAAGGCGGAAAAAGAGGAGGCGCGGAAGGCGCGCTTTCGCGTCGGCATGGTTTTTCAGTATCCCGAGCACCAGCTCTTTGAGGAGACCGTCTATGCGGACATCGCCTTCGGCCCGCACAATCAGGGGCTGACGGATGGAGAGGTCGAAGCGCGCGTACGCGAGGCGATGGAGCTCGTCCATTTACCTGAGCACTATCGTGACCGCTCGCCCTTTGCGCTCTCGGGTGGGGAGCGCAGGCGTGTTGCGATTGCGGGCGTGCTTGCCCTTGCACCACGCTATCTTGTCCTCGATGAACCGGCGGCGGGACTCGACCCACGTGGTCGCGAGGCGCTGCTCTCCATGCTCACAATGCTTCATCGGGAACGCGGTATCAGCATCATCCTTGTATCGCACAGCATGGAGGACATCCTGCGCGTTGCCGATCACATGGTCATCCTCGCGGGCGGGCAAGTGATCGGCGAGGGAGCACCGCAGGAGCTCTTTCGGCAGGAGGAACTTCTCGCGCGTGCCTCCCTTGCCGCACCGCATATTCTCCAACTTGGGCGGAAACTGGAAGCTGCGGGCTATCCTGTGGGGGATGTCGTAACGGCGGAGGAGATGGCGGCAAAATTGACAATATCACGTTGAATCTTGATGTACATTGGCGCGTGGAACGCGTTGAATTTCTTCCCTCGGAAGGAGCCCCTATTTGCTGATGCTTGCTTTTGAGGAAGCACGGATAAATTCAACCGCGCCATCTTAGCGCACCTTTTTTGCCCGCTTTCCGCCCGCAAATCCTCCACAGAGCACCACTCTGCGTCCGGTTTGCCTCCTTGTTCGGACGAAAAAATCTACGCCAATCTGTAGGGCTATTTTATCAGCGATTCCTATAGTTTAGAAAAAAATTGACAAATAGCGCGCTTTTGTGATATTATGCGCATATTTCCATTATGCGGATGTGGCGGAACTGGCAGACGCGCTGGACTTAGGATCCAGTGCCGCAAGGCGTATGGGTTCGACTCCCTTCATCCGCACCATCTTGATTATCAAAAGGGCTGTTCGTTGTGTCTTTACGCCGCTTGTGAGGTAACCCTCCCCCGTCAAAACGAGGGAGGGTTTGTTGTATTAAGGAGTAACATGTTATGCCAAGACCGAGAACCAAAGAAGATTTGCTGCTCGCTGCCAAGGAAAACTATGAGAAGCTAAATA
>CAUVMF010000062.1:0-8029 GCA_963552975.1 uncultured Selenomonas sp. | reverse complement strand
TCGCCGAGCTTTTCCATCGTCTCCTTGAACCGCTCGCGATCCTCCGCCTTTTCGATTGCCTCGAGCGAGGTGCCGAGGAGCTCCACATTGTGCTGCGCGAGAACGCCCTTCTCGGCTAGCTGAACCGCGAGGTTCAGCCCCGCCTGTCCGCCGAGCGTTGCCAAGAGGCCGTCCGGCTTCTCCTTGGCGATGATCTCCTCCAGGAAGTCCACCGTCAGCGGCTCAATGTAGACGCGGTCAGCGATATTCGTATCCGTCATGATGGTTGCGGGATTGCTGTTGACGAGCACGACCTCAAGACTGTCTTCCCTCAGTGCGCGGCACGCCTGCGAACCGGCGTAGTCAAACTCCGCCGCCTGCCCGATGATGATGGGGCCGGAGCCGATGACCATGACCTTCTTTAGATTTTCCTTGCGCGGCATACGTCACTCCCCCTTCATCAGATTCCAGAACTCATCAAAGAGATACATATTGTCGTCGGGCCCGGGCGCAGCCTCGGGATGATACTGCACGGAAAAGATCGGCAGCTCTGTATGGCGCAGCCCCTCGATGGTATCGTCGTTCACATTCGTATGCGTCACAACGAGCGGCGTCCCCGCAAGCGATGCGGGATCGACGGCATAGCCGTGGTTCTGCGCGGAGATGTGCACCTTGCCCATCTTCAGATTCTTGACGGGCTGATTGCCGCCGCGATGCCCGAACTTCATCTTGTAGGTCTTTGCGCCAAAGGCAAGCGCGAGCAGCTGATGCCCGAGGCAGATGCCGAAGATCGGCTTCTTTCCCGCGAGCTTGCGCACCTCCTCCACAATCTCGGGCACATCCGTCGGATCACCGGGGCCGTTCGAGAGGAATACTCCATCGGGATTCAGCGCAAGCACCTCCTCGGCACTCGTATGCGCGGGCACAACCGTCACCTTTGCGCCGATGCGGTTGATGTTCTGCAAAATGCTGCGCTTGACGCCGAAATCCATTGCGACAATATGCGGCGCGTTCGGCGTCTCCGTCTCAAGTGTATAGACCTCGGGCGTCGTGACGATCTCCACAACATTGCGCGGCAGCTCCTCGCTCTGCAAGGCGGCAATCTCGAACTCCGACATATGCTCGGGAACAATCACGCCCTTCATCGCTCCTGCCGAGCGGATATGACGTGTGACTGCTCTTGTATCGACATGATAGAGACAAGGAATATTGTTTTCCCGCAGAAAATCCGTCAGACTTTCCTCCGCCTGCCAGTTGTTCGGCGCGTCACAAAGCTCCCCGATCACAAAGCCGCGCACAAACGAGCGGCGGGACTGCATGAATTTCTCAGCCGCGCCGTAGTTCCCGATGAGCGGATAGGTCATCGTGAGGATCTGCCCGCAGAAGGAGGGATCGGTCAGGCTCTCCTGATACCCCGTCATTGTCGTGGTGAATACCACCTCACCAACCGCATGTGTTTCGCTGTCGAGCAGTTCGCCCGTATAGACCGAACCATCCTCCAGTATCAGTTTTCCTTTCATATGATAATGACTCCGTCCTTCATAACAACCTTGCCATCGACTACGGTGAGCACCGCTTTCCCCTTGAGCTCCCGCCCGTTGAACGGCGAGTGTCTGCCCCTCGTATAGAATTTATTCACGTCGACCGTCCACGGCAGTTCCGGATCAATCACCGTGACATCGGCGGGTGCGCCCTCTCTGAGCGTTCCTGCATTCAGTTGGAACACGCGCGCAGGTGCGTAGGTCATCCGTTCGATCAGCGTCTCCATCGGAATTTTGCCCGTGTGGACAAGATCGGTCAGCAACACACCGAGCGCCGTCTCAAGACCCGGGAAGCCGCTCGGCGCGTAGATGTACTCGCGATCCTTCTCCTCGGGCGCGTGCGGCGAGTGATCCGTGACGACCATGTCGATTGTACCGTCGAGCAGCCCTGCCGCCATCGCCTCAACATCCTTCGCCGTGCGCAGCGGTGGGTTGACCTTCGTCGAGCTGTCGCGCGGGTCAACACATTCGTCCGTCATCGTGAGATGATGCGGCGTGACCTCCGTCGTCACACGCACACCGCGTGCCTTCGCCTCGCGCACAAGCTGTACGGCACGCCCCGAACTGATATGTGCGACGTGCACATGCGCGCCCGCATACTCGGCAAGCATGATGTCGCGCGCAACGGCAATATCCTCCGCCACAATCGGGCGCCCCTTGATGCCGAGCATTGCGCTCCTGTGCCCCTCGTTCATCGCACCGTCCTCGACGAGGGAGTTGTCCTCCTCGTGGTTGATGATCGCCTTATCGAACGGCACGAGATAGTCGTATGCACTCAGGAGTACCTTTGCCGACGGGTCGAAATGCCCGTCGTCGGAGAACGCCACAGCCCCCGCCTCAACCATATCGCCGAGCTCCGCGAGCTCCTTGCCCTCCTGATTCTTCGTCACCGCGCCAATGATCTCGATGTGAATGACTGCGGCTTCCTCCGCGCGTTTTTTTAGGCTCGTGACAAGCGCCGCATCGTCCACCACGGGACGCGTATTCGGCATCGTCGCAACCGTCGTATAGCCGCCTGCAGCGCCCGCGCGCGAACCGGAGGCAAAGTCCTCCTTTGCCTCCTGCCCCGGCTCACGGAAATGCGTGTGCATATCGATGAGTCCGGGCGTGACAATCTTGCCGGATGCGTCGTAAATCTCTGCGCCATCGGCACTCAGATTTGCTCCGACCGCGCGAATGACACCGTCCTCGATGAGAACGTCACAGATTTCATTTCGCTTGGCGGCGGGATCGATTACCCGTCCGCCCTTCAACAATAAGGCACTCATTCAGGCTTTCCCTCCCATCAGAACCAAGGTAAAGAGCGCCATGCGGATGGCGACCCCGTTTTTCACTTCCTCCTGTATGCGCGACTGCACACCGTAGGCGACGGACTCGGAGATTTCCCAACCCTTGTTCATCGGCCCCGGGTGCAGCACGAGCGCGTCCTTGTTTGCCAGTGCCAGACGCTCGTCGTTCAGCCCGTAGATCCGCGCATACTCGCGCGTAGACGGAAAGAGCCCGCCCTTCATGCGCTCAAGCTGGATGCGCAGCACCTCGACCACATCCGCCCCCTCGACGGCATCCTCAATGCGGTCGTGGATCGTAATGCCCTCCTCCTCGTGGAGGAAACGCGGCAACAGAGGGCGCGGCCCCGCGATGTGCACCTCCATGCCCATCTTGCGCATCGCCTGAATGTCCGAGCGCGCCACGCGGCTGTGCAGCACATCGCCGAGAATGGCGACCTTCAGCCCCGCGAGCCGCCCCTTGTTCTCCTCGATCGTATAGAGGTTCAGCAGCCCCTGCGACGGATGTGCGTGCGCGCCGTCCCCCGCATTGACAATCACAGGAGACACGATGTCGGCGGCATACGCGGCGGAGCCCTCCGCCTTGTGCCGCATGACGATTGCATCCACGCCCATCGCCTCGATCGTGTAGAGCGTATCGCGCAGGCTCTCCCCCTTGACAATGCTCGACGAGCTCGCCGTGATGTTCACGACATCCGCGCCGAGGTACTTCCCCGCGAGCTCGAACGACGTGCGCGTGCGTGTGCTCGGCTCGTAGAACAGCGTGACGATCGCCTTTCCCCGGAGCGTCGGCACCTTCTTAATGTCGCGTCCGACGATGTTCTTCATCTCGCGCGCCGTGTTCAGGATCAGACGAATCTCCTCCGCCGAAAAATCCTCGAGCGCAAGAACATCGCGTCCCTTGAGTGATAACTCCTGACTCATGTGCATCCCCTTTCACGCACTAAAAAAGCTTTCCAATGCCAAAAGAAAGGCATAAGAAAGCTTTGCATTCTAAAATTGGATAGACTGACTGCACAGAATATTTCATTGAAAACTCCCTTAAGGCCTCACAGGACCTCTTAAAAGGTGATATGTTCGGAAACGGCGAAACGAGCCATTCCCTTTTTCCTCCTCATTATAGCGTTTGGAGGCGTAAAAATCAACCGTCTGCACAGCAATGAAACATTATATTTTCTCCGCCAAACGCTCCGCGAGGAGGGTGTAGCGGCGGCGCGTGCGATCGTTGCTGACCGCCGCAAAGAGCGCCGTGCGGTCGCCGACGATGATGACGCCCTTCTTTGCGCGCGTCACGGCGGTGTAGAGGAGATTGCGCTGGAGCATGATGTGATGCGCGCGCACGAGCGGCAGGATGATGACATCGTACTCGCTGCCCTGACTCTTGTGGACGCTCATCGCATAGGCGAGTGTGAGCGCACCGAACTCATCGCGCGTATAGGAGACCTCCACATCCTCTGCGAATGCAACAACGAGATGTTCCGAATCAATTTGAACAATGCGCCCGATGTCGCCGTTGAACACATTCTTCATATAGTCGTTCCGCGTCTGCATGATCTTGTCGCCGAGACGGAAGCCCGCCGCCTCCTCCTTGCCCATGCCTGCGGGATTGAGTGCATTCTGCAGGCTGCGGTTGAGCAGGTCGACGCCGCACGCCTCGCGCCGCATGGGCGAGAGCACCTGCAAGTCCATGAGTCCCGTACCCGCACGCAGGAGATGTGTGCAGAGCGAGACGACCTGTGCGGCGGCATCCTCACTCGATACGGCGGGGACAAAGGTGAAATCCGCCTCCGTAAACGAGGGTACGCGCCCCGCATTGATTGCGTGTGCGTTCAGCGCAATGGTGCCCGTATTGTTCTGGCGGAAGATCTCCGTGAGGCGGACGCTCGGAATGACCTGCGAGCGCAGGATGTCCTTGAGCACGGAGCCGGGACCGACGGCGGGAAGCTGATCCACGTCGCCGACGAGGATGACGTGCGCCCCCGGCGGGACGGCGGTGAGGAGATGCTGCATGAGCACAATGTCCATCATGGACACCTCGTCGATGATGATGACATCTGCCTCGAGCTGCGTCTCGGCGTCGCGCCCAAAGCGCATCTCGCCATCCTCCCTGCCCTGTGCTTCGAGCATGCGGTGCACGGTTGCGGCAGGACAGCCCGTCGCCTCTGCGAGACGCTTTGCCGCGCGCCCCGTTGGCGCGGCGAGCAGGATCTCGAGCCCCTGTGCGCCGAGGATGTCGATCATGCTCCGCACAACGGTGGTCTTGCCCGTGCCGGGGCCGCCCGTCAGGACGAGGACGCCGTGCATGAGAGCGGCAACGACAGCCTCGCGCTGCGCGGGGGCAAGGCTGACCGCATGATCTGCCTCCCATGCGGCAACGAGCGATTCCGCATCGTGCACATGAATGTGATCCGCTTTCTTCTGCAGCATGAGGAGAAGGTGCGCCGCCTGTTCCTCCGCCTTATAGAGCTGCGGCGCGTAGATGAGTCGCTCTCCCATCTCATCTACGGCATAGAGACGGCTCATCTTCACCTCACGGCTGATGATCTCCATGACCTCAGTCCGCGCGACACCGAGCCGCTGCGCCGCACGGTCGGCAAGCATCGCCTCCGGAATGCAGCAGTGACCGCTCGAGGCGATCTGTGCGAGCTCATAGAAGAGCCCAGCCGCAATGCGCTCGGAGGAGTTCTTCTCCCATCCTGCGGCAACGGCGATCACATCCGCCGTGATGAAGCCGATGCCGTCGATCTCCTGCGCGAGGCGGTAGGGAGACTTTTCCATCACCTCGATTGCGAGCGAACCGTATGCCTTGAAGATGCGCGCGGCATATGCGCCCGTGACGCCGTGCTCCTCGAGCCAGAGCATGATGTCCCTTAGCTCAGACTGCCGCATATAGGAGGCGACGATCTTCTCCACGGTCTTGGGTCCGATGCCTGCGACCTCTCTGAGGCGGCTCGGCGCGCGCTCGATGATCTGCAGCGCCTCCGCGCCGAATCGCTCCACGATGCGACGTGCCATCGCAGGACCGACACCGTCGATCGTGCCGGAAGCAAGGAAGCGCTCGATGCCCGCCGCACTCGTTGGCGCGCTCACGCGCATGCGTGCAGCCTTAAACTGCCGTCCGAAGCGCGGATGCGTGACCCAAGTGCCCGAGAGGTGTACCTCCTGTCCGACGAGGGGCGCTGCCCCACGCACTGTTGCAGTACACTTCCCCTGCTGCGCGAGGCGCAGACGAAAGACGGAGAACGCACCGTCTCCCGCCGAAAAGATGATATGGTCGACAACGCCGGTCAGCTCGTCCTCGGCGGAGTGAAAGCCAAGATTTTGCTGAAATTCCATGTCACGCCTCCGTCAGCTGCTCCCATTTCTCATAGCGCTGCATGATCTCGATCTCCTTTGCCGCATACGCCTCGGCAATCGCACGGCTGCGCTCCGGATCGCCCTGCGTCTCGGGTCGGTTCATTTCATACTCGAGTCCCTTGAGCTCCGCCTCCGCCATCGCGATCTCTGCCTCCGTGCGCTCGATCATCTCCTGCCGCCGCGCGGCGGGAATGGCGCTGTGAACTGCCGCCTTGGGCGCCGGCTTCTCCGCACGCGGCTGCTCCGCTTGCGCAGGTGCGGCAGGTGCCGCCTTCTTCGCCGGACGCTCCTCTTGCTCCTCTGCCTCGACTTCTTTCTTCATCAGATAGTAGCTGTAGTTGCCGAGGTACTCCGTGATCTTCCCGTCCCTCAGTTCGAGCGTGCAGTTTGCCGTCTTGTCGAGGAAGTAGCGGTCATGCGAGACGGCGATAAATGTTCCGGGGAACGCCATCAACGCCTCCTCGACCGCCTCGCGCGCGGGGATGTCGAGATGGTTCGTCGGCTCGTCCAGCACGAGGAAGTTTGCGCCCGTCAGCATGAGTTTTAGAAATGCCACGCGTGCCTGTTCACCGCCCGAGAGCGCCCCGATGAGCCGCTGCACGTCGTCGCCGTGGAAGAGGAATGCGCCGAGATAGTTTCGTGCCGTCTCCTCGTCGAGTCCGAACGTATAGCAGATCTCATCGAGTATGGTCCTACCGGGATCCAGCCCCTCGTGCTGCTGCGAGAAGTAGCCGATCTTGACGCGGCTGCCGATCTTAAGTCGCCCCGTTGCTTCAAGCTCCCCAACCAATATCTGCAGCAGCGTTGTCTTGCCGACGCCGTTCTCACCGATGAGTGCCACGCCGTCCCCCTTGCGAATGAGCAGGGAAATGCGGTCAAGCACGCGCTGCCCGCCGGGGTAAGCAAATGTAATGTCCTCAAGCTCCGCTACGCGCTGCGCGCACTCCGTCGGCTTCGTAAAGGCGAAGTACTTAAAGCGCGCCGCCTCAGGAGGCAGCACGATCCGTTCGAGGCGGTTCAGCTGACTCTGCCGTCCGCGCGCCTGCTTTGCCTTGATGCCCGCCCGATAGCGACTGATGTATTCCTCGGTCTTTTTGATCTGCGCCTGCTGCTTCTCGTAGGCGCTCAAGAGAGCCGCGCGACGGTCATTCTTCACGCGCATATAGTGCGTGTAGTTGCCCGTATACGCCGTGACCTCCGCGTGATCGAGCTCCAATATCCGCGTTGCAACGCGGTCGAGGAAGTAGCGGTCATGCGAGATCAGGAGGACACCGCCGCGATAGGACTGCAAAAATTTTTCGAGCCACTCGATCATGCCGATGTCCAGATGATTCGTCGGCTCATCCAAAAAAAGAAAGTCCGGCTCTCGCAACAGTGCCTTTGCAAGGCAGATCCGCGTCGTCTGCCCGCCCGAGAAATGGCGGACATCCTTTGCGAGATCCGCCGCGGAGAAACCGAGTCCGAACGCCACGCGACGGATACGGCTCTCAAAATCATAGCCATCCATCGCCTCAAAGCGCGTCACGAGATTCCCGTATGCGGCGAGTTTCTCCTCGCCCGCCGCCCCGCCGGCGATGTCCTGCTCCATGCGCTCCTTCTCCGCACGAAGGGCGATGAGGTCGGAAAACGCGCTGCGCAGCTCCTCATAGAGCGTATCATGGGAGAACGATGCCTGCTGCTCGACATAGCCGACGGTATCGGCGCGATCCATCACGATCTGCCCGCCATCGCTCTCCTCGCGCCCGAGCAGGAGGCGCATGAGCGTCGTCTTGCCCGTGCCGTTCGCGCCGACCAGCCCCACCTTATCCCCGCGCATGACCTCAAAGTTCACATTGGAAAAAAGCGTACGTATGCCATACGCCTTTT
>CAUVMF010000061.1:0-8041 GCA_963552975.1 uncultured Selenomonas sp. | reverse complement strand
TGCAGAGCAAGAGCTGGGACGGTTTTGAAGGGGGCGTCTGGCAGGAGGAGGTCAATGTCCGCGACTTCATCCAGCGCAACTACACGCCGTACGACGGCGACGAGAGCTTTCTCGCGCCGCCGACGGATGCGACGAACCGCCTGTGGGCACGCGTCCAGGAACTCCAGAAGGAGGAGCGCGCAAAGGGCGGCGTGCTCGACATGGAGACGGAGGTTGTATCGGGTCTGACGGCATATGGCCCGGGCTATATCGACCCCGCGCTGAAAGAGCTCGAAAAGGTGGTCGGCCTCCAGACGGATAGGCCCTTAAAGCAGGCGTTCATGCCCTACGGCGGCATCCGCATGGCGGAGGAGGCGCTCGAGAACTACGGCTACAAGGTCAGTCCGAAACTCCACGAGATCTTTACGAAGTACCACAAGACGCACAATCAGGCGGTGTTCGATGCGTACACGGACGAGATTCGCGCGGCGCGCCGCAGCCACATCATCACGGGGCTGCCTGACACGTACGGGCGCGGACGCATCGTGGGCGACTATCGCCGCGTCGCGCTGTACGGCATTGACCACCTCATTGCGTTCAAAGAGGGCGATCTGCTGAACTACGGCGACGGCATCATGAGCAACGATGTCATTCAGCAGCGCGAGGAGGTCGCGGAGCAAATTCGTGCGCTGAAGGGCATGAAGGAGATGGCGGCACTCTATGGCTTTGACATCGCGCAGCCCGCGAAGGATGCGCGCGAGGCGGTGCAGTGGCTCTACTTCGGCTACCTTGCGGCGATCAAGACGCAGAACGGCGCGGCGATGAGCGTCGGACGCATCTCGACGTTCCTCGACATCTACATCCAGCGCGACCTCGAACGCGGCACGCTTTCCGAGGAGGAGGCGCAGGAGCTGATCGACCACATCGTGCTGAAGTTCCGCATGGTGAAGTTCGCGCGCATCACGTCCTACAACGAGCTGTTCTCGGGTGATCCGATCTGGGCGACACTCGAAATGGCGGGCATCGGCATGGATGGCCGCCACATGGTGACGAAGAACGACTTCCGCTTCCTGCACACGCTCGAAAACATGGGACCCTCCCCCGAGCCGAACCTCACCGTGCTCTACTCCTCAAGGCTGCCCGAGACGTTCAAGGACTACGCCGCGCGCATCTCCATCCGCACGAGCTCGATTCAGTACGAGAACGACGATGTGATGAAGCCCGCGTGGGGCGACGACTACTCGATCTGCTGCTGCGTCTCCGCGACGCAGACGGGCAAGGAGATGCAGTTCTTCGGCGCGCGTGCAAACCTCGCGAAGTGCCTGCTCTACGCCATCAACGGCGGCATGGACGAAAAGAGCGGCGTGCAGGTCGGCCCTGCCTACCGCCCGATCCGCACGGAGTACCTTGAGTACGACAACGTGATTGTGAAGTACGAGCGCATGATGGACTGGCTCGCACACGTCTACGTGAACGCGCTGAACATCATCCAGTATATGCACGATAAATACTACTACGAGGCGGCGGAGATGGCGCTCATCGATACGGACGTGCGCCGCACGTTTGCGACGGGCATCGCGGGCTTCTCGCACGTGGTCGACTCGCTGTCGGCGATCAAGTATGCAAAGGTGAAGCCGATCTACAACGACCGCATCGTCGTGGACTATGAGGTCGAGGGCGATTTCCCGCGCTACGGCAACGACGATGACCGCGCGGACGAGATCGCCAAATGGGTGCTCAAAACCTTCCTCTCGAAGATCAAGGCGCGGCACACCTACCGCCACTCCGAGCCGACGACCTCGATCCTCACGATCACGTCGAACGTCGTCTACGGCAAGTACACGGGTGCGATGCCGGATGGGCGACCCGCATGGACGCCGCTCGCGCCGGGGGCAAATCCGAGCTATGGCGCGGAGTGCTGCGGTCTGCTCGCCTCACTCAACTCGGTCGCGAAGCTGCCGTATCACTGGGCGCTCGACGGCATCTCGAACACGCAGAGCATGACACCCGCCTCGCTCGGTCACAATGAGGATGAGCGCGTGCAGAATCTCGTGAGTGCGATGGACGGCTATTTCGATCAGGGGGCGCACCATCTGAACGTGAACGTCTTCGGACGCGAGACGCTCGAGCACATCATGGAGCATCCCGAGGATCCCGCCTATGCGAACTTCACGATCCGCGTCTCGGGCTATGCGGTCAAGTTCATCAGCCTGACGCGCGAGCAGCAGGAGGATGTGATTTCGCGCACCTTCCATGAGCATATGTAAAGGCAGAATCAGCGCGACAGAGAGCTTCGGCTCGGTCGACGGCCCTGGCATCCGCTTCATCGTCTTTGTGCAGGGCTGCCGCTATCGCTGTCAGTACTGCCACAACCCCGAGACATGGGAGCGCGAGGGCGGCTATGAGGCGACGGCCGAGGAAATCTTTCGGCAGGCATGGCGGTATCGCCCATACTGGAAGCAGAAGGGTGGTATCACGGTCAGCGGCGGCGAGCCGCTCCTCCAACTCGCATTCGTGACGGAGCTGTTCCGTCTCGCGAAGGCAAAGGGCGTGAACACCGTCATCGACACGGCGGGCGAGCCCTTCACACGGGATGAGCCGTTTTTTAGCGCGTTCGAGGAATTGCTGCCGCTCGTGGATTTGTTCCTGCTCGATCTGAAGCACATCGATGATGACGTGCACAGGGCGCTCACGGGCGCGTCGAATGAGAGTGCGCTTGCACTCGCACATTTTCTCGCAGAGCACGGCGTGCGGATGTGGATTCGCCATGTGCTTGTGCCGGGGTGGACGACGGGGGCGGATGACCTGCGTCGGCTTTCGGACTTTATCGCAGGGCTAAAGACGGTCGACCGCGTGGAGGTGCTGCCCTATCATGCGATGGCACTCCACAAGTATGAGGAGCTGCGTCTGCCGTATCGGCTCGGGGACACGCCCGCACCGACGGCAGAGGCGATCGCCCGCGCGGAAGAGATCCTGCGCGTGGGGGACTATACGGGATATTTACGGTAAATGAAAAGAGAGGCACTGCATGGCGCAGTTGCCTCTCTTTTCATGTTCCTTTCGTTGCCGCCTCTAACACGGAAAGGAAGTGTGTCGACCAGAGAAACGTTATCTCTGTCGCAGCAAGTGTAGTTGCCTACTACGTTTATAATATAACATCTTCCCTATATCATTGCAAGACTATTTTTGGCACAGCCGAATCACAACATCTTCAAGCAATTCATCGCCCGCCTGTCCCGTTTTCAGCAGATAGTCCGCATCGGCGAGGGAGAGGACGGTGCGTTCGAGTGTTGTCTCGGAGAATGCCTTCGCGTGTCCCCCGAGTTTTTCGGCGATGAAGGGATGCAGGCCCATGATCTTGCCGAGCCCCTTCGGCGGTGTGCCGTTCATCAGCAGACGCTTTGCCTGCCAAAGCTGGCGGACATGGCGCACGAGGAGGGCGAGCAGGACGGTGAAGTGTACGCCGTCCGCGCGGCAGCGTGCGAGGAGGTCGAGTGCCTGCCTGACATCGCGCGCACTCACGGCATCCATCAGCGCGAAGACCGACACCTCGGGCATCTCCGAGAACGCCGCACGCAGATCGTCCTCTGTGAATTGGGCGTTGTCCGTGTAGAGCGTGAGCTTTTCGAGCTGGCGGTCGAGGAACTCAAGCGAGATGGTCGGCATGATGCCGACGACATTCAGAAAGAAGGTGCGTGCCTTCGGGTGCATGGAGCGTCCCATTTCGCGCAGCCGCCCGTTTAGCCAGTTCTCCACCGTCCACGGGCGTACGGGTTCGCTCTCCAGCACGCGTCCGTGTTTTTCAACCGCCTGATAGAGCTTTCGCCGTTTGTCGGGCTTCGTGCCAAGCGTAAAGATGACATACGTCGTCGGGAGGAGGTCGGCGAGGCGGGCAATCAGCGCATCCGCCGCCGTATCCTTGGGCGCGGGGGTGTCCTCCTCCGTCTCCTTTTTTTTCGCTGCGCGGAAGATGGCGGCATCGTGCACGAGGACGACGATCTTGTCCGTAAAGAACGGTGCGGTCTCGAGCGACTCCATCAGCGCGTCGATGGGCGGCATCTCCTCATAGCGGATGAGCGCGTCCGCACGCTCCTCTTCGTTTGGCAGGAGACGGCGCAGGATTGCATCTTCCGCGCGCCGCACATAGTAACTCTCCTCACCCGCGAGCAGGAAGACGTGCGGCAGTTCACCCCCTACGAGTGATGCCATGAACGCTGCGTAGTTCATCGGCGGTAGCGTGCCATCTCTGCACCCACGGTGGTCGGCTCCGTGTGCCCCGAGTAGAGGATGGTCTCCTCCGGCAGGGTAAAGACCTCACGCACAATGCTGTCCCAGAGCGTGCGCTCATCGCCGCCCGGGAAGTCTGTGCGCCCAACGCTCGCGAGGAAGATGGTATCGCCGACGAACGCCACGCCGTCCCGTGCACTGTAGAAAATGCAGGAATCAGTCGTATGCCCCGGCGTATAGCGCACGTTCAGAGAAAAATCGGGATTTGCTGCGAGTGCGATCGTTTCGCGGTCAGCAAATGTCCTTACATCCGTGAGCGTGACAGCACCGCCGCCCCAGAGCGAGAGATTCCAATTCGGGTTGCCGTAGTAGCGCGGGCTGTCCTCGGCAGCATAGATGGATGCGCCCGTACGGATGGAGAAGTCCTCTGCGCCGCCGATGTGGTCGAAATGGCAGTGCGTGAGCAGAAGCCGCTCGATCGTCCAGCCGCGCATTTCTGCGTGCTCGGCAAGATATTTGCCATCCGCGCCCGCGTCGATGAGGAAGCCATGCTGTGTTGCGTCGTCGATATAGAAAAAGGCATTGGTCGGGATCATGTCGCCGACCGTCATACATTCGATCATGTGGATTCTCCTTTTATCCACTCATAGGCACGGCGCGGGTCGCCATTGGCGAGATGGATGATGCCGCAGTAGACAAAGCCGCTCTTTTGCAGACAGTTCTGCATGGGGATGTTGTCCGCGTGGGTGTCGGCGCGCAGGTGCTCATACTGCGCGCGTGCGAAGGCGAGGATGGCGCGAAATGTCCCGCGCTCCGTTCCGTCGCTGCCCGCGCGGTGAATCGTGGCATAGGGAGTCTCGTCGCGCCATGCGCCCTCGATGTGTGCATACGTCGGGTCGTCGCCGGGAATGAGTGCAAATACGGCATGGAGATGCCCCGCCCCGTTTTCCAGCACATAGCTGACGCCGCGCAGGATGTCTGCGCGAACGATTTCATCCGACGGATAGCCGCCCGTCCACTGTGTCAGATTGCCGGAACGCCGCATAAAGGCGCGCGCCGCCTCATAGATGCGCAGGATGTCCGTGACATCCCGTTCTTCTGCCTGACGTACCATAATGTACCACCCCGTTTCTACTCATTTTACACGATTTGCTTATATTTTGAAAGAAGTGTTTGCGGCACTCTGAAAATAATGCTATACTAAACGCGCTTTAATTGGAGGGGAGCCTAAGATGAGTACTTGGCTGATCTACGCGCTGCTCTCAGCGCTCTGCGCGGCGTTTGTCTCCATCTTCGGCAAGGTGGGCGTTGCGGGGCTTGACAGCAGTGCAGCGACGGCGGTGCGCGCCGTGATTATGGCGGTATTTCTCGTCGGCGTCGTTGTCACCGAGGGACATACTGCCGATCTTCCGCAGGTGTTTGCGGACAAGAAGGCGCTGTTCTTTATCGCACTCAGCGGCATTGCGGGCGCGCTCTCATGGCTCTTTTACTTCCTTGCACTCAAGGACGGTGCAGTGACGCAGGTCGCACCGATTGACAAGCTGAGCGTCGTCTTTGCCGCCCTCATCGCCATCCTTGTCTTCGGCGAGCGCGTGAGCTTCATGCACGGCGTTGCGATTGCAATGATTGCGGCGGGCGGACTGATACTGGCAATATTTCCATAAAGGAGTTGAAATGGAGACACTGATTCAACCGGAAAATACATGGGTTCTCATGTCCGTGATGATGGCGGCAGTTGCTGCCTCGATCTACCTCGAGCAGAGGTATGTGTGGGCGTCACGCATCACAGGCGCGGTGATTGCGCTTGTCATCGCGCTGGTGCTCGTCAATGTGGGCATCATTCCGTCCGCTGCCCCGATCTACGATGATGTTGTCTGGGGCTACTTCGTACCGCTTGCGATTCCTCTCCTGCTGCTCCAGACGAATATCCGGAAGATCTGGCGTGAAACGGGGCAGCTGCTCGCGATCTTCCTCATCGGCTCATTCGGGACAATTGCGGGGGCGGTGATCGGCTGCGCCCTCCTGCAGAACTCCGTTGAGGGACTTCCACGGGTCGCGGCGATGATGACGGGCTCCTACATCGGCGGTGGCGTCAACTTCACGGCTCTCGCGGATGCATTCAAGATCAGCGGAACGCTTGTCTCCTCGACGATCATCGCGGACAACCTCAACATGGCGATCTACTTTCTGATCCTGCTCGCGCTTGCAGGCAACGTCTTTGTTCGCCGTTTTTACGGGCACCCCCTCATCGACGAGGTGGAGGGAAAGGGGATGTCCGAGGAGGGCAGGACGCTCGCGGCGGCGTACTGGGGGCGCAAGGATGTATCGCTGCGCGACATCACCATGTGCATTTCCTATACCATCGTGGTTGTGACGATCTCCAAGGCAACCGGCGGGGCGTTTGCATCGCTCTTTCCACCCGATGGCGGCTGGCCTGCGCGGATGTGCAGTGTGTTCCTCGGCAGCCAGTACGTCTGGATCACGCTGATTTCGGTGATCTTTGCCAGTGTTTTTGAAAAACAGGCGAACTCCATGCACGGTGCGCAGGAGATCGGCACGCTGTTCATCTATATGTTCTTCTTCATCATCGGTGTTCCTGCGTCCATCATGGAGATTCTGATGCATGCGCCGCTGCTTTTCGTCTTCTGCCTCATCATGGTTATTCTAAATATGCTCTTCTGCTTCATCGGCGGAAAAATATTGAATTTCCCGCTGGAGGATATCCTCATCGCATCCAACGCGAACATCGGCGGTCCGACGACGGCGGCGGGCATGGCAATCTCACAGGGGTGGACACGTCTCGTGGGACCCGCGATGCTCGTTGGCACGTTCGGCTACGCCATCGGAACGTACATCGGCATCATCGTCGGCAGTATGCTTGGGGCATAAATAGGATAGAAGCTGTGTGTATCATAAAAACAGGGAATCGGCTTTCGTACCGATTCCCTGTTATTCGTCTGCATATAAGAGTGTGAGCTGACCCGTTGCGCGTGTTGCGGCGAGGTCGATGACGCGCTGGTTCCGCGAGCCGCGAAAGTGCAGCGTGAGGTCGCGCTCCTCGGCGCGGTAGTCGCCGTCCACGAGTACGTCGAGCTCATCGAGCAGGGCGTCCACGGCGGGATTTGCCTGTGCGCGCAGCTCCTCAAGCGTGTAGCCCGTGTAGCTCCATACATCGAGACCACGCGCGTGCGCTCCGCGTGCAAGCGGGAGCAGTGCCTCGGGCTGCAAGAAGGGCTCACCGCCGCTGAGGGTGAGCCCCGTGAGGAGTGGATTCTCGTCGAGCTGTGCGAGCACCGCGCCGACGGTCGTCATGCGTCCGCCCGTGCGCGGCTGCGTGTCCGGATTGTGACAGCCCGGACAGCGGCGCGGACAGCCCTGCGTGAAGATCGTTAGCCGTATGCCTTCGCCGTCGACGATGGAGTCACGCGCAATCCCCGAGATGTGGATCTCAGTGGAGTCCGTGCTTGACACGCTCGTGCTCCTCGGCCTGCTTAGCGTTGTTCCAGCGATCCGTGGTGCCGACGAGATAGCCCGTAATGCGGCGCACGCGCTCGAACTTCGGCTGGCGCATCTCGTAGCCGAGGGTGACGCGCCCGTCATCCGTCCCTGTGATGGAGAGGCGGTCGAGCTTCTCGTGGGTCTGCCCCTCGATGTATGCAATATAGTTTTCCACCTCGTGCGGGGTGATGTCCGAGAGGCCGTTCACCGTGACGTTAATATCGTTGACAATCATGCTGCATTCTCCTTTTTGCGCTCCTGAGTGGCGCGTTTTCTCTCCGGCGTTCGTGTGCCGTTTCGTGAGGATTATACAACATCTAGTGGGTGCTCGTCAATA
>CAUVMF010000060.1:0-8071 GCA_963552975.1 uncultured Selenomonas sp. | reverse complement strand
CTAACGAAAAGCGGGCAAAAAAGATGCGCTAAGATGACGGTGCTGAATTTATCAGTGCTTCCTCAATTGTGTGTTAATTCTAACAGGAAATACGCGCTCTGTCAATATGCGACATTTATTCTCACAATGACTTCCGTTTATTTATCGTGCTTCCTCAGCTTCTTCGCCGCCTTCTTTACGGCGTCGCGCTCCTTCTCCGCCATCGTGTGCGGGCGGATCTCGGCAGCATGACCGTCGCGGTCACCGTTCGTGATCACGGTGTTCTCGCCGTCGTAGGCGATGATCTCATAGGTGCGGATGGTGTTCTTCTTGAGATCCAGTACGCGCCGCTGGAGGGTATAGGCAAGCTTTTCATATTCCTCATCGTGCATGGCTCTAACGAACTGCGCGCGCCCGAAGTCGTTGTAGAGGATGAGCTGCCAGTAGGAGATCGTTCCGTCCTCGTTCCGCTGCATCATCAGGCGGTCAAAGAACCAGCCGCGCCGCTCATCTCCATCAATAAATACCCAGTCGCCGTCCTTCAGCGTTACGGGCTCGATCGCGGTCAGCTCGGCATAGGCGGAGGCTGTGCGCACGGACTCACTGGCAGAAAGAGGCTTATCCGTGCCGGACCCGACCGCCTCGTCTGCGCTTTCCGTCACACTGCCCGCAGCCGGCTCCGCGCACATTTTGGGCGTTACATCGCCTCCCTCACCATGCGCATCGACGGACTCATCGCCAAGTTCATCCATCTCCTCGTCAAGGGCGGACTCTGCCGCATCCGACGTCTTTGACGCAGCCGCAGGTGCTCCTCCCTCCTCCGCCGTCATAACGGCGTGGATATCCTTCTTCTCCGCGCTCACACCGCAAACGGGGAGGAGGAAAATACCTGCGGCGAGCAGGCAAATCATCGGTTTCATTGGAAAGCCTCCTTACAAATACGCTGCCGGGTTGACGGGCGCGCCGTTCACGCGCACCTCGTAGTGAACATGGGGACCTGTGGAGCGTCCCGTGGAGCCGACATAGGCGATGACCTCACCGCGCCGCACCTGCTGTCCGACGCTGACTGCAACAGCAGAGGCATGGCCATAGCGCGTCACAATGCCGCTGCCGTGGTCGATGTCGACCATGTTGCCGTAGCCGCCGTTCCACCCCGCCGCCGTCACGACGCCGTCCGCAGTCGCGACGATGGGCGTACCCATCTCGGCGGCGATGTCGATCCCCTGATGGAACTCTGTGCCGCCAAAGCGCAGTCCATAGGGGGAGCTGACGTAGCCCGCTGCCGGCCAGATCGAGGGCATTGTATGCGGGCCATCATCCGAGACAAAGCCGGCGGCGCCGGGGAAGTCTGCACGCATCGTCTCTGCAAGGAGATCGAGGGAGGAGCGGCGGGCCGTAAGGCGTGCCTCGATCATCTCAAGGGCCTCGCTGAGCTCGGCTGTCGTGAGTTCATGCGGCGCTCCGCCCGTCGGTGCCACTGTCCCCTCCTGCACCGTCTCTTCCTCTGCAGCGGGAGGTGCTCCAACAATGGCACGCAGTCCGTCCTCGGAGCGGCGCAGCGTGTCGAGGTCGTGTTGGAGGGCAGAAGCCTTTTTCGATACCTGCAGGATCTGCTCCTGCTGGATGCGGTTGGCCTCGCGCAGCTGCGCCGTCTCCGACTCGTGTACGTAGCCCGTCATCAGAGTGTAGACGGAGAGTACGGAGCCGACGGCGAGCACGGCGACCGCCGCACCTGCACCCACGGCAAGCAAGCGCAGGGAGCGCAGTGACAGGCGCACAGTGCGCGTCACATCCTCCTCGCTGTCGATGAATTGGATTTTATAGCGTTTTTCTTCGTTCAAGTCGTTCTCCTGGATGATATAGAGGTGTTTCCTTCTTCAACGGGGAAGGGCACGGACGATCTGTGTTGCTCCGTAGCAAACCCTAGTGGAGCAAGCGGAATAAAGGACACGTTCTGCCCCCGACGCGCTTCTCCTTGCGGGCCGATAGGACCTTAGAAGCGCGTCGGTATTTAGGCAGATAAGTGTCCGACCGCTTGCGTAACGAGGGTTCTGCGAGGAGCACACAGACAGACGGCACTGCTCCTCCGACCTATCCTAGCCGAACAAAATGAAAACCTGCTGAGTGCCAGCAGGTTTTTCGCTTGTATTCAGTACCGGATCGGCAGCGGCTGCGCCATTGCCTCTTTCAGCACGCCCTTCTCCTCGTCCGTGAGCGGATACTCCGAGGAGCCTCCCTTGATCGGTTTGATGTAGCTGCGCGAATCTGCACGTGCAAAGATGCTTGAGAAAATCACGCCGTCGTTGTTCGCATCGAGCATGGCGACGGCATAGCTGAGGTCACCTCCCATGTCCTCGAACGCGCGGAAGCGCACCATGGCAGTGCGTACGATGGATTTGCGGATAAACTGCCGTATGAGTTCGTTCTCCTCAAGGATGCGCGCATTCGTCGCCGCGACCTTCTCCACCGTGTCGATGTGTTGGAGCAGCATCCCTTCGAGGTCGTCCACCTCCGTGCCGCGCATCATCGCGCGATAGCGTTCGCGCATCGTCGAGAGCCGCACCATCGTATAGATCACCAGAATCAATAAGACCAGGATCAGCAGCATGGAGGTGAGCAGAAGTACCGCCTCATGCGATGCGATATAACTAACGAGATTGTTCAGAAACAATGCTTTTTCCCTTCTTCCCTACATTTCTCGCGGACTCATACGGTAAATGGCTGCGTGGAGATCGCGCGCAGTGCCGCGCGCTTGTCCTCCTTGGCCTCGTCTGTACCCGTGAGGAGCGCGAGCAGACGCTCGAGGTCGTCTGCGGAGAAATAGCTGATCTCAAGGCGTCCCTTGCCCTGCTCGCGTCCTCCCTGTATACGGACTTTTGTCCCGAGGCTGCGCGTCAGGCGCTCCTCCGCCTCACGGACGAAGAGGTCTGGCGTGCGCCTGCTCTTCACAGGCTGCGCCGGCTTTTTGAGTGCGTTTGGATCCTTCGCGAGACGTTTGACGAGGGCCTCCGCTCCGCGCGCGGAGAGCTCGTGCTCCTGGATGTACTCCGCAGCCTCACGCTGGAGCTCCTTGCTCTCAAGGACGAGGAGCGGGCGCACCTGCCCCATCGTAAGGACGCCGTTGGCGACGAATGCCTGCACCTCAGAGGAGAGCCGCAGGAGGCGGATGCTGTTTGCGATCGCCGAGCGGCTGCGTGCGACGCGGCGTGCGAGTTCCTCCTGCGAAAGGTGGAACTCGCTGAGGAGGCGCTGATAGGCATGTGCCTCCTCGATGGGGTTCAGATCCTCGCGTTGGAGGTTCTCGATGAGCGCCATCTCCGCAAGCTCTGCGTCGGATGCTGTGCGAAAGACGGCGGGGACGGTCGTAAGTCCCGCGAGCCGTGCTGCACGCAGGCGGCGCTCGCCTGCGATGAGCTCGTATTTCCCGCCGCCAATATCACGCACGGAGATGGGCTGAAGGATGCCGTGGCGCGCGATGGACGCGCGCAGCTCCTCGAGTGCCGCCTCATCGAACTCACGCCGCGGTTGAAACCGATTTGGCTGAATCGCATCCACGGACAGCGCGGCGGATGTGCCCGCCTGCGCCGAGGGTTCCGTTGTCTCTGCAGGCGGTGCAGGGGGGGGCGTCTCCACCGGTTTTACTGCACCCGCAAGGGCGTTTTTTCCCAGCCCGAATGCGCCAAGGCCGCGCCCGAGGCCGCCTGTCTTAGCCTTCTTCACGCTTTATGACCTCCCTCGCGAGCTCTATATATGCCTCAGCACCACGCGACGTGATGTCGTAGGAGGTGATGGGCTGTCCGAACGACGGTGCCTCCGAGAGGCGCACGTTACGCGGGATCAGTGTCGCATAGACGGTCGTACCGAATACATCCTTCACCTCATCGACGACCTGTGTCGCGATCCGCGTGCGGCTGTCATACATCGTCATCACAACCCCACGCACCATGAGGGCGGGGTTCACACTCTCCTGCACCAGTCGGATGGTGTTCATCAGGAGCGCAACACCCTCGAGCGCATAGAACTCGCACTGGATGGGGATGAGAACGGCATGCGCCGCCGTGAGTGCGTTCAGTGTCAGAAAGCCGAGCGACGGCGGACAGTCGATGAAGATGTAGTCATAGTCATGCGCGACCTCAGCGAGTGCGTCCCGAAGGCGCGTCTCACGTCGCTCGAGTCCCGCTAGCTCCACCTCCGCACCCGCCAGCTCGACATTTGCCGGCAGGATGTCCACGCGGTACTCCGAGGAGAGGATCGCGTCCCGCAGGGACTCTCCCTCAATCAGGACGCGATAGGTCGTGGACATGAGCATCGATTTGTCAATGCCAAAGCCACTCGTGGCATTCCCCTGCGGGTCGATGTCCACGAGCAGGACACGGCGTTTCGCGCGCGCGACGGCGGCGGCGAGATTGACTGCCGTTGTCGTCTTGCCGACGCCGCCCTTCTGACTGGCGATCGCAATGATGTTTGCCACGGGATCATCCTTTCTGGAGGGTGTAAAACGCGGAGGTGCTTGCGCATCGGATGTCAAAAAGTTCTCAGAACAGCACCTTCGCGAGGTGGAGGTAATCGGGGTCGAGCTTTTTCTTGTTATTCACCGCATCGTAGAGGTTGACGGAGACGACGTGCCCCTTGCTGTAGCCGAATACAACGCCCGAGAGCCCGGAGATCAGCGCGAGCGCCGCCTGCTCCCCGAGCTGGCTCGCGCGCACGCGGTCGATGACCGTCGGTGAGCCGCCGCGCTGGATGTGCCCGAGCACGGAGACGCGCGTTTCGATGTCCGTATGCTTGCTGATGTAGTCGCAGATCTCCTGCCCGCTCGCCGCGCCCTCGGCGACGACAATGAGGATATAACGTTTGCCATGTTCATAGGCTCTTGAGAGATCCTTTGTGATCTCCTCGATGTTGAACTCCTCCTCAGGCACAATGATGTACTCCGCACCGCCCGAGATGCCCGCGACAAGAGCCAGCCAGCCGCTGCCACGCCCCATGACCTCGAGCACGATCACGCGGCGATGCGCCGATGCCGTATCGCGCAGCTTGTTGATCGCATCGATGATCGTGTTCGCAGCCGTGTCGCAGCCGATCGTGTAGTCCATGCCCCAGACATCGTTGTCGATCGTACCCGGCAGTCCGACGATCGGAAAGCCGTACTCCTCCGAGAGGAGCTGTGCGCCGCGCAGGGAGCCGTCGCCGCCGATGACGCAGAGCCCCTCGATGCCGCGCTCAATGAGATGTTCATGTCCAAGGCGTCGTCCCTCAGGGGTCTGCCACCGCTTGCAGCGTGCCGTTCCGAGGAAGGTGCCGCCGCGCTGGATGATGTCCCCCACATCCTTTGATTCCAGCTCGCGCATATTCTCCTCGAGCAGGCCATGATAGCCGTCATTGATCCCCCAGACCTTCACGCCCTCATAGAGCGCCGTGCGTGCAACCGCGCGCGCCGCTGCGTTCATCCCCGGGCTGTCTCCCCCGCTCGTCATGATTGCAATACTCCTTAACACGTCTCTTCCTCCCCTGCCTGTTTATAAAATGCGCATGAGAAACACGCATGCTTTATCCTTTCTTCATCATAGCACAAATGACAAAAAAAATCCCCTCTTTTTTGAGGGGATTCGCATAATTCACGATAGAAAATCGCAAATTGTTTCACGTGAAACAATCATGCTTCACGCGCAAGGTCGCGAAAGCGCGTATACTCCTTCTGGAAGAACAGCTTCACGGTGTCGGTCGCGCCGTTGCGGTGCTTTGCAATACTGAGCTCGGTGATGTTTGCGTTCTCCGTGTCCTGATTGTAGTAGTCCTCGCGGTAGAGGAACATGACGATGTCCGCATCCTGCTCGATGGAGCCGGACTCGCGGAGATCCGAGAGCATGGGGCGCTTGTCCGAGCGTCCCTCTGTCGCACGTGAGAGCTGGGAGAGCACGACGATGGGCACGCTCAGCTCGCGTGCGAGCACCTTGAGTGAGCGCGTCATCTCCGCAACGGCAAGCGTGCGGTTCTCCACGCGCCCCGGTGCCTGGATCAGCTGGAGGTAGTCAATCGCGATGAGGTCAAGTCCATGCTCCGCCTTCAGACGCCGCGCACGCGTGCGGATGTCAAGGACGGTGGTACTGCTCGTATCATCGAAGTAGAGGTTCGTCTTCATCATGCGGTCAGCGACCTGTACAAGGCGGGACCACTCCTCATCGTCGAGCTCGCCGCGTGCAAGACGCGTCGCGTCGATCTGTCCCTCGGCGCAGAAGATACGATGCATCAGCTGCTCGCGCGGCATCTCAAGGGAGAAAAAGGCGACCGTCCCGCCCTGCAGTGCAACGTGTGTCGCAAGGTTGAGGACGAACGCCGTCTTTCCCATCGCCGGACGTGCCGCGACAATGATAAGGTCAGACTTTTGCAGACCGCGCGTCACGGAGTCAAGGGTCTGGAGGCCCGTCGAGAGTCCCGTGATCCCGCCCTTTGCCTTGGCAAGCTCACTCACGCGATCCACGGCGTCAAAGACCACATCCTTGATGGGGACAAATGCGCCCGTCGTCTGTCCGCCCGCGATGGCAAGGATCTTGCGTTCGGCATCGTCCAGCTGCTCGGCGATGTCTTCGCTCGCCTCATACGCGGCACCCGCAATCTCTGTGCTCGCGTCAATCAAAGAACGCAGGATCGCTTTTTCCTTGACAATCTTTGCATAGTGGACAAGGTTCGCCGTGCTCGGCACGCTGTTCGTCAGATTGGCAAGGAATGAGATTCCGCCGACCTGCTCGATGAGATTCTTCTTTTTCAGCAGTTCCGTCACGGTCACGATGTCCACCGGCTCACCGTTTTTGACCAATTCCTCCATCGCCTCGAAGACGGCACGGTGCGCCTGTCGATAGAACTCGTCCGCGCGCAGCAGCTCGATCGCCTGTGTCGTCGCCGCCGGTTTCAGCATCATCGCACCGAGCACGGACAGCTCCGCTTCAATGCTCTGCGGTGGAACACGCCCTTCTGCCATGCTATTCTCCCCCCTTCTCCTTCCACTTCTCATCTGCAAACAGCACGGCAAACGCCTCCTCCGCCGTCTTGAGCCGATGAATCGTCAGCCCCAGATGCTCCTCGGGGATGTCCTTCTTGTTCTCCCACGGGATGATGAGCGTCGAGATGCCAGCCTGCCGTGCGCCGTACGCCTTCTCGAACACGCCGCCGACGGGCCTCAACTCGCCCTGCAGGGAGATCTCCCCCGTCACCGCCACGTTCTGACGGATCGCCGCACCCGTCACCGCGCTGACAATCGCTGCAAGGATGGCCGTGCCCGCGCTCGGGCCGTCGATGTTGCCGCCGCCGATCACGTTGACATGGATGTCATAGTCGTGGATGTCGCGCCCCGTCAGCTGACGCATGACGGACGCGGCGTTGAACACGGAGTCCTTCGCCATGCTGCCCGCCGTCTCGTTGAAGCGCACCGTGCCCTTCCCCTTCTCCGCAGCGGGGAATGCAACCGCCTCAATCTCGATGATCGAGCCGAGGAAGCCTGCGACACCGAGTCCGAACACCCTGCCAACGGCGGGCGTATTGGATGCCTTCTTTCGCCCGAATTGGTAGAGGCGACTCACCTGTGCGACCTCATAGATGTCGTCTTTTGTGACGAGGAGAGGCGGAGCAGAGGAGGCTGATGTTTCACGTGAAACATTCTCCTCGTTCTGCCTATTTTCATTGGCGGATACCGTGTTTTTTTCTTTATGCAGAGACACTATTGTTTCACGTGAAACAATGCGCTCGATCTCTGTATCATCCAGACGGTTCAGCGCAAGGCTGTAGGCATCCGCAAGAATGTTGATCGCCTTGCGTCCCTCGATGGTGTAGGTGCTGATGAGCTGTGCCACGCCCTCTGCAAGCGCGACATTCAGACGCCGCGCCGCATTCTCCACAATCGTGAGGATGTGCGCGGGGGTCAGCGGCTCAAAGTAGATCTCCGCGCAGCGCGACCGCAGCGCGGGGTTGATATGATCCGCGTCGCACGTTGTCGCACCGATGAGCACAAAGTCTGCGGGTGCCCCCTCCTCAAAGAGCTTCCGAATGTAGGGCGGAACACGCTTGTCATCGGGATCGTAGTACGCCGACTCGAAAT
>CAUVMF010000059.1:0-8113 GCA_963552975.1 uncultured Selenomonas sp. | reverse complement strand
GCCCCGATATTCTCCAAAAGGGACGCGCCGAAGCGGCTGCCGAGGCTCTCCCCCGCCAACGTCACAACGGGCACGCCCATGTAGAGCGCGTCGCAGGTCGTGCCGCCGCCCGGATAGGGGAAGGGATCGAGTGCAATGTCCACGCGACTATAGGCAGCGAGATAATCCTGCGAACTGCCCTCTGCCTCCACACACGCAAGCGGAATCCCCGCCGCCGCGATGCGCTGCAGCGCCTCTGCGCGTGCGTCCGCATAGGAAAAGACATCCGTCTTGAGTAGCAGTCGACTCTCCGGCACGCGACGCAGGATCTCCGCCCATGTTTGCAGCACCTCGTCATTCAGCTTCGTAAAGTTGTTGAAGCTGCCAAAGACAATGGGACGCCCTGCCGCAGGTGCGTGCACGGGTGCGGGCGCTGCGTGCAGCGGCTGCCAACAAAAATGCGTCTGCGGCAGGACGACCAGCTCCTCCGTGAAGCCCTTTTCTGCATCCCCCGCCGCGAGAATCGGATCGGCAAGGAAATAATCCACGGCGGAAAGCCCCGTCGAGGCAAAGTAGCCGATGCCCGAAATCTGCACGGGGGCGGGACGGTATGCGAGGATCGGCAGTGTCCTGCCCGCCGTATGCCCTGCGAGATCGACGAGGATGTCGATGCCGTCGCGGTATATAGCGTGCGCCGCCTCCTCTGCCGAGAGACGTGCGAGACTCCGGAAGTGTGCGACGGACGCCTTCACCCTTTCGGTATATCCGTCCTCTGTGTTCAGCGCGTAGACCGTCACCGCAAAGCGCGTCGGATCGAGCGCCGTCATCAGCGCATACGAAAAGGAAAGCACAACGTGCTCCCTCACATCGGGCGAGAGATAGCCGATCCGCAGACGCTCTCCCCGCCTGTGCGCCGCATGATCGAATTGCCGCACATCGGCAAAGAGTGCGCCGTATTCCTCTGCCGCCGTCCTGTCCTCGGCGAGAGTCGCGGGCAAATAGTGCCGATTGAACAGCACATTGCTCGCGTTGAGCGCCTTGAGCGCAAGGCTCTGTGCCGCATCGCGCGCCCGCGCGTAAAAGGTGACCGCCTCCCGCGCACGCCCGAGAAAGCGCGCGCACTGCCCCGCGATATTATAGACCTTCTCCGCAATGGCGGGTGGCATGGGCGCGTCCATAAGCGGCAGGAGCATTTGAAGCGCAGCGCAGCGCTCCCCCTGCATGAGGTAAATACGTGCGCGCAAAAAGACCGTATAGGGATCGTGCAGCGCATACGCCTCACATTTCTTCCACGCGGCAAGCGCCTCCTGCGCACGTCCCGCCTCGATGTAGAGAGCCGTGCGCAGCCCCGCCGCCTCGGCGGGCGCATGGGCGCACAGCTTCTCTATATCACGGATCGCCGATGTCTCATCGCCACGCGCCAGCGCCGTAAAGATGCACGCGCGCAGCTTCTCAAGCGCAGCTTCCCTCATGCCGTCCCTCCCGCCAGCCGCCCAATGCGCCGCAACATCCGTTCGGCTTCGGGCGCAGCCGAGACCTCCTTGCACGAGTCCGGCAGGAGGAGCCCGAGCGCCCCCTGACTCTCAGCCGCAAACGTCGACCCATGCGCTGCCGCAAGCGCCGCCGCCCGCTCCATATCCTCCACAAGCGACGCCGCCGCAGAGTTCACATCCCCCGCGAGCAGAAAGCGGCGCCGCGCGGAGAAATGTCTTTTTGCACGGCGGTCATAGTAGAGACTTGCACGCGGGAATACATGCGCCAACACGGAGGCGAGGAAATCTGCATCGCGCTCCTCATCATAGAGCGTCCGCAGCGTCTCGATGACGGCAGCGTCGTCCGTTCCCGCACCATGGAGAAGACGCACGAGTGCAAGAAGTGCCGGCGCATAGCGCGGGCTGAGCTGCAGCGCACGCTCATACAGCGCAGCGGCCTCCTCCGTCTGCCCCACGAGCGCGGCCGCCTCCCCGAGGCGCTCATAGGCGCTCGGCGCGAGAATCCCCGAGTAGTCGCCTGTGCGGTAGTATTCCTCATGCAGACGCACGCCCTCGCAATATGCCCTGCGCGCACGCGCGAAATAGCCCTGCTCCCATGCGTACGTACCGTAGATCAGGGGGAAATCCGCCTTTCTTGGAAAGGCGCGCTGTGCCGTCTCATATGCCTCCGTGACTTCCTCATCTGCCGCCCCCATGAGGATCAGCGACTGTAGGAGGACGGCATGCGGTCGATCCTCCGATCCGACGGGGCGGTCACTGCTGTCCCGCGCCAGACGCGCATAACGTGCAGCCTCTGGGTACTCCTCAAGCGAATAATAACAGTCCATCAGATGATATTCGTCGAGCTTTTTCTTCTCCCCGCGCGCACGCCGTGCGAGCAGCAGCGCCAGATCGCGCCGCGACTTCTCCTTGATGATGCGCGGTGAGTACCCCGTATGATAGAGCGTCAGCCCTGGTGCCATCGCCATCTCGCGCCCCGCATCCCCGCTCAGATTCTCCACGTGCTCGTGAATGCTTCCTACAAATCGGATATGCGGTGCATGGCGAAAGATGCGCTGCACCTCGGCCGTCGTGCCGAGCAGCGCGCCCGTATCCATGTCGATATTGACGAGGTGGACAATGAATCCGTCGAATTTGCTGCGCCCGCTGTACTCCTCAATCAGGGGACGCACGCGCGGCGCGCTCTCCTCCGTAAAGTACTCGTCCGCATCGGTAAAGACGACCCAGTCGCCCTGTGCCTGATCGAGCGCAAAATTCTTTGCCGCAGCAAAATCGTCGACCCAGTCGAAATGAAAGACCTGCGCCCCGCCCGCGCGCGCAATCTGTGCCGTCGCATCCGTTGAGCCCGTATCGACCACAATCATCTCATCGGCAAAGACCTGCATGGACGCGAGCCAGCGCGGCAGATTCTCCGCCTCATTCTTTGCGATGACACATGCCGAGATCTTCATCGTATCAGCTCCATCAATTCCTTCGCCTTCATATGCCCCGCATCGCTGCAAAGAGCCTCTTTCAAGTACGCCTCTGCTTCATCCCGCGCGCCCATGTGCAGGGCGGCAAGCGCCTGCCCATAGAAGCTGTCCGCAGACACGCCTTCCACGGCTGCAACAAACGCCCACGCCATATGCGCCGCCGCCCACCGCTGTGCAGCGGCAAAATCCTCTGCCGCCGCACGCAGTACAGACACGCCATAGCTCGCCGCCGTGCGCAGGAAGCGCTCCGCCTGTGCTTCATCCGCATGGTGGATAAAGCTCTCCCGCACGAGGTTGTACCCCTCCATGCTCTCCGGCAGTGCTGCGGCGTCCGGCTCATCATAGTGCCGCCAGAACGCGCGCATCGCCGCCGGCAGGAGATCGCGCAGCCGCGCATAGAGGGGCAGACTCTCCGCATGCCGATCACGTTCCAGATGCAGGAGAACTTCTGGCATCTCGCGCACATGCTCTGCAAGCATGCCCACGAGCAGCCGCCCCTGATCCTCAGACGAAATCCCATGCAGCTGCCCATAGACTTCGGGCACAGGCACAGCCTTCCCCGTTGCCGAGGAGAGTGCCGTGCGCGCCTGTGCGGCGAGCGCAAGCCAGCCATAGCTATCCGCAAAGCGTGCAAGATAGGAGAGCGTCGCCGCGTCCCTGCCGCACAGCTCCCGCAGTGCGTCCAAATTCTGCCCGTGCAGCTCCACAAAGACATCGAATGCCTCCTCACGCGCCGTATCGAGGGCGAGGGCGCGTGCAAGCTCTTCCTCCGCAGCTGACCTCTCGCCCGCCTCCATCAGAAGGCGCGCACGCGCGGCAGAGACAGTGCCCACCCACGCGGGGAATGCGCTCGCCTCACCGTCCGCATCAGCGTGCTGCTCGGAGCGCCGCAGTGCCTCGGTCAGCTCCTCGAGCGCCGCCCCATCGCCCGCTGCCGCAAGCAGAATCCCAAGCCGCCCGTGAAAATCCGGCAGCTGCGGGAAGGCATCACGTGCCTGACGCGCTGCTGCAATCTGCTCCGCGAGCGGACAATGCTCCTTTTCCATTGCATCCAGCAGGAGATGATGCAGATGACTCTGCGCGCCAATGGAAGTCACATTCTCCTCCAAGGCGGCACGCGCATAGAGGAGCGCCGCCGCATATTTCCCGAGGCCATAGTAGGTATCGGCAAGGTAGCGGCAGTCTCCGGGCAGCAGCCCCGTCTCCTCCATGCGCCGCTCCATCAGCGCGAGATTGCGCTCGTGCTTTGCGCGGATGCGCCCCGATGAGTAGCCCACATGACGGATGGAGAGCGCGATTTTCTCATGATAGAGGATCGGCTCCCCGCCCTCCTTCCGCAGCGCCTCATGCACACGCCCCTCGTAGAACAGCCCGCGTCCCATGCGCAGGAGGCGGATGTGCGGCGCGCGTCCCGTCTCGCGCTCCCCCGCATCCTCGTCCACGTGCACGATCGGAAGGAGCACGGCATCCACATGGGGCATCGTCACATCCACCATCGCGAGATAGGCGCGCAGTTCCAACGGCTCGAAAAAACGCTCGTCCGCATCCAAGACCGCAGCCCAGTCCGCATTGACTGCCGCGATTGCAGTATTGCGTGCGGCGGCAAAATCATCCTGCCACGCGAAGTCGACAATGCGCGCCCCCGCCTGCTTAGCAAGCACACGCGTCCCATCCGTCGAGCCCGTATCGACGACGATGCGCTCATCCGCATAAACGGCAGTATTGCGGAGCCAATTCTCCATATCACGCGCATCATCGCGCACAAAGACCGCCGCTGCAATCCGCAGTTCCCCTGCGCGCGCCGCAATGTGTTCCCAGATCGCCATGCGCCGCCGAAGCGCCGCCCCCATCTCTGCCGTAAAGAGAGATGGCTCCGTCACCATCGCTGTCGGCGTCGCCGTAAATGCCCCCTCTGCTGCCGAGATTGCCTCAGTGTATCGGTGGTATGCGGCAAGCGCCTCCGCCAGCTCCGCATGCATCTCGGGCAGCTCGGGGAAGTCGCGCACGGCCTTTTCGGCAACGGTAAGATGCTGCTCTCTGCGCGCGGGATTCGCCCCGTAGAGCCGCAGGAGAATCCGAAAGGAGCGCGCGGCATAGACAACGGAGCGGCGTCCGAGACCAATATCAAGGAGCGCATATTGCTCTGCCATGCGTTCATCGCCGAGATTGTCATACGTCTCCGCAAGATAGCGCCAACAGCGCTCAGGGTTGTCGGAGTTCTGTGCCTCCGCAAGCAGGAGGCGAAGATTTCGCTCGCCCTTCTCCTGCGAGAGTGCAGCCGAGTATCCCGTATGGACAAGAGTCAGCAGCTCCGGTGCAACGGGACGGGACGGCGGCGCAGAGCCGTCCGCCTCACGCAGTTCCTCGTGAATGCGCCCCACATAGTGTCGTCCCGCGCGGCGGCGGAAAATGCGCGGTGCATAGGAGTCGAGCAGCGTTTCGCCCGTCTGCTCGTCGATATTGTGCCACGGCACGAGGAGCACTTCAGCCCCCTCTGCATCGGCGCGCTCAATCACATTGCGCAGCGCAGTGCGCGTCGCCATCGAGAAATATTCATCGGCATCGATAAAGACGACCCAATCCCCCGTCGCACGTGCCAGCGCAGCATTGCGCGCAGCGGCAAAATCATCCGTCCACGGGATCTCATAGACAGCAGCACCGAGCGCAGCAGCGGTCGCGGCGGAATCATCGCGTGATCCCGTATCCATTACGATCAGCTCATCCACCGCATCACGCAGGCTCTCGATGGATTTTTTCAGATGCACGGCATCATCCCGCACAATATAGCACGCAGAGATCCGAAGGCACTCTTCCTGCATGACTGTCTCCTCCCCTCTGTACTGCTTCGCCCGTGTTATCCAAGCGTTCTCCTGTACCACATCTCCGAGATGCGCATAGATCTGCGCAATCCGCTCCGCCACAAGTGCAGCAACAGCATCGTTAAAGAAGGAGCTGTCATGTATCTGTGAAAAATGCTCATCATAGCAGTGCAGCGCCTCCCGCAGACTCTCTGCCGCCTCCTCATATCGCGCAAGACCGCAGAGAATCATGCCGCGCTGCGCACGAAAGTCCGGGAGTTTCGGATATTTTGCAAGAGCCTCCTCAGCAAGTTCCAGCATCTCCGCATCGGGATAATGGAGCGCGCGCATGGACTCAAGCATCTGATGATAGATCTTGCTCTCCGCACCGACAAATGCACCGCCACTGCGCAGAGCCTCCTCCGAGAGGGCAAGCGTCCGCGCATAGTCCTTCAAGCCAAAATAGCAGTCCGCGAGATAGTATGCGTGCGCTGCCGTACGTCCATGCATCTGTGCGTCACGCTCGAGCATTGCAATATTCCGTCGGATCTTATCCTCTCCGCGCTCCCTCAGATACCCCGTATGACCGACCGCAAGACGCTCATCCCCATAGACAATGATCCGCTCTGCTCCATCATCGCGCACGGGCTGCTCGTGAATCATCCCCTCATAGTGCAGCCCGGGCATGCGGAGAATGCGTGAACTATAATCGTAGAGAGCATCCGCCTCATCATCTTCCGCCATAAAGTTACAACGTCGAAGCATAATGATATTGGCATCCTCCTGTACTCGCATGAATTCCAATAATGTGCTGCGTACGTCCTCGGGATGAAAGAAAAATTCGTCCGCGTCGAGAAAAATGACCAGATCTCCATTCACCTGCCTCAACGCATAATTGCGTGCAAGCGAAAAATCATCCTGCCATGGAAAATCGCAGAGACGCGCCCCAAACTCTGCCGCAACATCTGCCACATCCGTATCCCCCGCCGTCGTTACGACAACAATCTCATCGACTGCGGCCCGAAGCGAGGCAAGTGAACGGCGCAGCTCGCAGGCTTCATCCTTTACAATATAGCAGGCGGAGATTCTCATACGACACATCCTTTCAACGCTTCTAAGGAATTATTATACGCGATTGCGGGGGATTTATAAAGGCTTCCGGCAAAGAAAAAGAACCTCTCCCCATAGGGGAGAGGTTCCAATGATCCGTAAGTAAATGCCGAAGCGAATTACTGGAGGAGCGAGAGGACAGCCGAGCTGTTCTGGTTTGCCTGCGCGAGCATGGACTGCGCGGCCTGGAGCAGCACGTTGTTCTTCGTGTAGTTCGTCATCTCCTTCGCCATATCCGCATCGCGAATCGTGGACTCGGAGTTCTGAACGTTCTCGGATGCCGTCGTGAGGTTGGAGCTCGTGTAGTTCAGGCGAGCCTGGACTGCACCGATGTTCGCCTGCTCATCGAGAGCCTTCTGGAGCGCCGTTTCGAGCGTGTTGATTGCAGCGTTTGCCTTCTCCTGCGTCTGAACGCTGAGAACCTGACCGTCTGTGCCCTTCACGCCAAGTGCGAGCGAGCGCATATCGGTCATGCTGACCTTGATCGCCTGGTTTGCCTTAACGCCCGTCTGGAGAACGAGAGAATTGTCCTCGGACTTGTTCTCTGCGCGGATGCGCTCGTTGAACGCATCGAGCGCATTGTTCGCTGTCTTACGGAGGGCACCCGTGTTGTCCGTGATCGACATCGTGAACGAGGAGACCTGATAGGTCGTGCCCGTTCCGGCCGCATTGAGCGAGAGAGCCGTCTTGTTGTCCGCCGTGTAGACGCTGTTCTTCGCCTTGTCAAGACCAACCCATGCGCCCTGCGTCGCACCACCGACGAGATCCGATCCCTTGATCGTCTCCGTGCCGTTGAGTGCCACGCTCTTGATGATGTCCTCGAGTTTATTCGTGCCGACGGAGAATGTCGTCGTGTAGGTGCGACCCTGGCGGACATAGGAAACCGTGACGTTATCCGTCGACTGGATGTTGAGACTCTCATCCGTGCGGGTCTTGAGATCCGTCAGAGCCGAGGCCCATGCCGAAGCCGTGCTGAGTGCCGAGTTCGTGAGTGTCGTGCAGGTCGCCTGCCCCTTCGCATTGCGCGAACCATCGACGAGGTACTTGCCGTTGTACGTTGCAAGTGCGTTGTCGTCGATCTGGTCAACCATCTGGTTGATCTCTTTCTGGATCGTGCGGCGATCCTCGTCCGTGTTCGTGTCGTTCGCTGCGTTGATCGCCTTCTCCTTCAGGGTCTTGAGGATCTCGACCGTGCTGGAGACAGCACCCTCAGCGGTACGCATCATGCTGTTGCCGTTCTGCGTGTTCTGGTTGTCCTGAT
>CAUVMF010000058.1:0-8194 GCA_963552975.1 uncultured Selenomonas sp. | reverse complement strand
GAGCTTCATCCTGTGGACGTCGGGCACATCGTCCTTCTTCCCGCGCACCTTCGGCGCACCGGAATTCTGGTGGGAGCTCCACCTCATCATGCTCTACATCATGCCCCTCACATTTGCAAAGATCACACAGGAGATTACGTCTCCCAAGTATACGTTAGTCATACACAGAATTGCAGTCGCCTATATACTTCTCTTTGTCGTCGCCACGATCAGTGAGATCAGCGGATTCGACGGCTATATGAACCTGCTCTTCCTCTTTTACCCCATCCTGTCCATCAGCTGTCTCATCCTCGCCTACACACTCCTGCGCTCGGACTGGAAGAAGTATCCCGCCTGCCGCTACGGGCTGGTCGCGATGATCTCGCTGACCGCCTTTGTCGGCTTCGACGCGCTCCACTGGGAGTACCATCTCTTCGCCTCCATGCTCTCGACAACAATCTTCTCCATCTACTCGACCATCCCGTTCGTCTTCTTCCTCATCCGCGCGCAGATGCAGACGGACGCGCTCCTCGCTCGGCAGAACGAGGTGCTCACGCGCGAGCTGCAGGTATCGCAGGATGAGGCGAGCCGCGACTTCCTCACAGGCGCATACAACCGCCACCAACTTTCAGACGGCATTGCAAAATTCTCCGCGCTCGCGAACACACGCGGCTTCGGCTTCTCGTTCGCCATCTTCGACGTGGATCACTTCAAGACCGTCAACGACACACGCGGCCATCTCGCGGGCGATCAGATTCTGAGGCAGATCGCCGCGACCGTGCGCACGCGCATCGACCGCCGTCACATCTTCATCCGCTACGGCGGCGACGAGTTCGTCCTGCTCGCCCTCCATCACGATCTCAAGGAGATGGTCACCTTCTGTGACAGCCTGCGGCAGACGCTCGCCGAGACCCTGGACGGCGTCACGCTGAGCTTCGGCGTCTCCACATGGCACGGGGCAGACGACAATATGACGGCGCTGATGGAGCGCGCCGACCGTGCGCTCTACCTCTCGAAGGAAAAGGGGCGCAACGCCGTCTCCGGCGAGAACGAGTGCCCACCCACCCCCGAGAACACAGCCCCCGACACCTGACCCCGACCCAAGAATGAGGCGCACGAAACACATCGTATCGTGCGCCGTTTTTTTCTTTACGCCTTGGGAAGCACTGATAAATTCAGCACCGCCGTCTTAGCACATCTTTTTCGCCCTGCCATCGTCGACAAATCCTCCACATAGTCTATGCAGCGTTGGGTTTGTCTCCTTGACAGGACAAAAAAATCTGGGCTCTTTGTCATAAGTTACGGAAAATCTGAAACAGCTCCGTGCGATGCTCCTAAGCAAACCTTAGTGGAGCAAGCGGAAATAAGGACACGTTCTGCCCCCGACGCACTTCTTCTTGCGGGCCGTAGGACCTTTAAGAAGTGCGTCGGTATTTCGGCAGATAAGTGTCCGACCGCTTGCGTAACGAGGTGTTTGCGTGGAGCAAGCACGGAGTCATTCCGTAACATTTTTCATAGAGCCAAAATCTGCACCAATCCGAGGGTCTATTTTATCAGCGATTCCCTTGTTTTCACTCAATAAGATTCGTATTCTTTTTCATTTTTCTATTGTTCTATATCTAACAGATATGGTATAATAAAGGAAAACATCTGAAAATGATTGTTTCCACGCCTCTCCCCGAAGGAGGTGCTGCATCATGAATCGATTACGTGTCTTTTTGCAGGGAAACATCCTGACCCTGCTCTGCATATCGCTCCTCATCGGAGCATCCGTCCTCGCGTGGCGCCTGCTCGCAACGCCGCTCGACCCATATATGCACGCGGAGTACGCTGTCATGCAGGGGAATCCCGAATACAAGGACATCATCGGCTTTCGTGCGGGCAGAATGGATTGGCAGGAGTATGACTACCCCGCCCCGCCGCCGATGCCTGCGGGAACGACCACCGTCTATCTCTCGTGGCGCGTGCCTCTGTCCACGCGTTTCTTCAACGAACACATCCTCTTTGCGACGACGAATCAGAACGCCTACGTCTATGTGGATGACGAACTCGTCTACGTGCACGGCGACTGGAGCGAGCCTATGAACGCGCGCGGGCGCGCATTCCACTACATTCATCTCGACCAGAGCCTTGCGGGCAAGCGCCTCACCATCATGCTGAACACGGGCTATCCGAGCTGGCTCGGCAGCATCGACTACTTTATGATTGGCTCGTCCCGCACCTTCCTGCGGAGCATCGGACTCGCCGATGCGATCTACATCTCGAGTCTCTCGGTCGCCCTGGCCCTCATCGTCTTCCTGATCATGGATCTCATATGGCGCGGAGCACATGCGCGCCGCAGACGCGTGCAACTCTATCTCATCGGCTACCTCGCGTGCTTCATCCTGTGGACGACGGGCTCATCCTCGTTCTTCCCGCGCACGTACGGCATGGCGAACCTCTGGTGGGAGATCCACCTCGTCACGCTCTACATCACGCCCATCTTCTGTGCGAAAGTCACGCAGGAAGTCATATCCCCGCGCTTCAATACGCACATCAGAAGAACGATGGCCGCATTCGTCACGCTGTTCGCTGCGGGAACAATCATGGAGATTGCAGGACACGACGGCTACATGAACCTGCTCTTCCTCTTCTATCCGCTGACGCTCATCGGCTGTCTCCTGCTCATCTACACGCTTGTCCGCTCGAACTGGGCGTATCACCCCGCCTGCCGCTATGGCACCTTCGCCATGACAGCGATCGTCATCTTCAGTAGCATTGACGCGCTGCACTGGGAGTACCATCAGCTCTCCACCATGCTCTCGGCCACCGTATTTTCCATCTATGCCGCCGTCCCCTTCATCTTCTACACCATCCGTGAGCAGATGCTAAAGGATGCCGCGCTCGCACAGGAAAACGAGGATCTCGTACGCGAGCTCGAGATCTCGCAGAACGAGGCACAGCGCGACTTCCTCACGGGCTGCTACAACCGCCACCAGCTCGGCGACGGCTTTGCGAAATTCTCCGCGCTCTCCTATGACCGCGGCTTCAAGTTCTCGTTTGCCATCTTTGACGTGGATCACTTCAAGACCGTCAACGACACGCGCGGCCATCTCGCGGGCGACCAAATCCTCAAACAGATCGCGGACACGATCCACGAGGAAATCGACCGCCGTCACCTCTTCATCCGCTACGGCGGCGACGAGTTCGTCCTGCTCGCCCTGCACTACGATCTCGCGGCGATGGTCGCATTCTGCGAGCATCTCCGGAGCATCCTCGAGCAGCGGCTCGACGGCGTAACCCTGAGTTTCGGCGTCTCCACATGGCACGGCAAGAAGGATCGCCTGCGCGCACTCATCGACCGTGCCGACCGTGCACTCTACCTCTCGAAGGAGAAGGGACGCAACACCGTCTCTGCCGAGAACGAGGAGGGTGCGGCGTAGGCGCGATAGGACAGCGTTGGCGGAAAAGATGCGCCCGATTGAGGAAAACCTTGGATTGGCAAAAGTACCAGTGCGATACTCCAAAGCAAACCCTAGTGGAGCAAGCGGAGAAAAGCGTTCGACTCGCCCCCTGCGGATTTCTTTCGTTCAAGCGTAGCGCGTTTAAGAAGTCCGCAGGTATTTAGGCGAACGAGAACGCGACCGCTTGCGTAACTAAGCGTTTGCGTGGAGTATGCACGGTAGTATTGACACAGCCCCCATACCACAACCTTTATATACGTAAATGGAGAGAGCACCGTTTCCGCAGACGGTGCTCTCTCCGTTTTCATGCCATTTTTTGCCAATTCCCGTGCAATATGCTACAATGAGGACGTTTTCAATATCTATTCAAAAGGAGAATCAAATGCACCAGATCGACAACGGTATCAAAGAGAATTTCTTCCGATGGGACGGACGCCTCAACCGCAAGCGCTACCTCAAACGCCTCCTCGCGCTCATGGGCATCGGCGTCACCCTCTACATCCTCTTCTTCATCGCCCTCCTCTCCTCCGGCGGCAGCCCTGCGTCCAATACAGCCGAGGAGGTCAATGTCGCAAGCGGCATCTTCACCCTCGCGAGCCTCCCCATCACCGTATCGAGCTACATGCTCATGATCCGTCGTCTGCACGACATCGGCCTCTCGGGCTACTTCGTCCTACTGGCCCTCGTCCCCCTCGTCAGCCTCGGACTCATCCTCTACCTCCTCTTCAAAAAGGGGACGGCAGGCGACAACGCCTACGGTCCCGATCCGCTCGCGGGTGCAGCTCCCGCCCCTGATCCATACGAGAATCCCTACGCACGCACGACCGATACGGACACGCCGACCGACATCGCGCCGCCCAAAAACCCGCAGAACTGACGGGGCACATCATGAATGACGCCATCTTTTCCACTGCGGGCAGACTCACGCGCCGCGACTATGTGCTGACCATCGCCGCACTCTTCGGCGGGGTGTCCCTCCTCAGCTTTGCGGCAATCTCTGCCCTCCTGTCCCTCGCCTACTTCACCGCAACCGCATTCTTCCGCGAGGCGGGCGTGACATTCTGGATCCTCTTCCTCCTCGGACTCGCCCTCATCTTCACCCTCAACAGCATCTCTCTGCCGCTCCTCGCCATCCCTGCCACCGTGCGCCGCCTCCATGACATCGGCCACAACGGCTGGCTCGCCTGCCCCCTCGTCCTCTTGAGCATTCTCCCGGTTGGGCTGCCCGTGCTCTCCCTCTTTTTTCTCGCCACCCTCCTCGAAGGGATGAATCGATCGCCGGAGATGCTCTTCTTTGACAGCCCCGAGGAGCTCGGCGTCGTACTCGGCAGTTTTATCCTCATCTATTTCATCCTGTGCGTCATATCCCTTCCCATCCTCACCGTCTTTGCCGCATGGATCTTTCTGAAAAAGGGCGTCCCCTTCGATAACCGTTACGGCGCACCACCCGTCGAAGAGGAGATCCCCGCCGTGCGCGCGGCATACTTCTCTCAGGACGGGCGGATCGACCGCGCACACTTCATCTTCCGCGCCCTCGTCCTCCTTGCCGCTGCAGGGGTCATCGTCCCGGCCCTCACGCAGACCGTCCTCTACCCCCTTGCCACCATCCTCAACGCATTCGGACGCGCCCCCATGGGCAGTGATTTCTTTGCCCTGCTCATCGGCAGCACCGGCTACCCCATCATCACCCTCCCGCTCGTCCTACGGCGGCTTCGTACCCTTGGGCGCAGCGCATGGGAGGCACTCATGGTCTACGCCGCGCTCCTGCCCAACCTTATTGCCACGGCACAGATCGCCCATTTCTTCGGCAGCATCGACATGCTCAGCGACGACGCCCTCGATGATGCTATCATCGAGGGGATTCTCACCATCGGCGTAGCGGGCGACACCTCCTTCATCGTACTCTGGGCTCTCTGCAGCATCCTCACCCTCATCGGCATCATCCGTCTGCTGGATAGAGAAAAGGAGGACATCAGCATGCCGATGTCCTGATAACGTATCATATTTTCCTGTCATCATAGAGAAAGCGAGGCAACCATGTTCTGTCCGAAATGCAGCAAATTCGTCCCCTCCTCCGCAAACGCCTGCCCGAACTGCGGCATCCCCATCATCTCTGGCTTCTCCCCGAACTACGGCGCAGGCTTCGACCTCGGCGCGGACGACAGCGAGAGCCGCAACGATGCAAAGCCACGCAAAGTACAGGACTCTGACCTCTATGACGATGTACCGGATATGGACAACGTCCTGCCGAGCGAGAACAACTCCTCCGGCATCGGCAGCAAGCTCAAATCCCTCTTCGGCTTCGGCAAAGGATGAATCCGCGCATGGAAAAACGCCCCGGCAACCGTCGGGGCGTTTTTCTATTAGAGTCTTTCATATCAAAAAAATGGTGCGATTGGCGCGAGTCGAACGCGCGACCCTCTGCTTAGGAGGCAGATGCTCTATCCATCTGAGCTACAACCGCAAGCCTATTGCATTTTATCAAAAGACGGCGCGATATGCAAGCCCCCAGACAGCACAACCCCCCGCAGGCATTCCTGCGGGGGGTCGGGTCATGGAGTGCCCTTAGGCGAGCTTCTCCGTATCCACCGTCTGGATTGCGATGTCCTTCACCGAGACGGGGTACGCCTCTCCTGCGACAATCGCCTTCTTGTCGATGACATTCTGCAGGCAGGTCGTGACCTCCGCCTTCGTGAGCCCGTCCTTCGGATCGAGCAGGCCGACCATCATCTCCTTGCCGCTCGACATCTTCATCGTCATGCGCAGCTGTTTCTTCGTCGACATATGAACTCCCTCCTTTCTATGATACTATCTCCGTCCTCAGTCCTCGAGGACAGCCGTGTCCGTGCGCGTCACGAGGCTCAGGCCGTGCTTCTGCAGACCCGCGAAACCGCGGCCCACCGTCAGCGCATCCGCATCCGTAAGGCTCGGCGCAATCCCGCTGATCGTGCGGTTCTTGTAGAGCGTCTTGCCGTCCGCGCCGACGCCCGTCGACACCTTGAGCGTGATCTTGCTCGCTGCATCTTTGCGTGCCATGTGGATCAACTCCTTTCCTTCTGTTCTCCGTAAGCGCTTTACACATGGATACCTGCTGTCTGCGGAAAAAGGAGGAGGCTCATCCAAAAAAATTCTTTACATGCGAACGCATTTTCTATATAATATCACTCAGAAAGGAACAGGTGATTGATTTATCATGCTCGTGCCTGTACGCTGCGCCGGCGGCAGGCAGGAGGGGCGGAAAACCGCCCATAGGATAGGAAAGGAGATCCGAAATGAACCGGACGAAAAGAGAGATCCTCATGCAGAGACTTCCCGCAGCAGCGGACATTCTCGCACTCGTACCCGACTGTGGCGCAGACGGCTTCGGCGAGACCGTCGTCCATACCGCCGCAGGGGACAGACTGACGCTCCCCGCAACCACCGAATACGTCCTCTCCTGCCTCGCCGAGCGCGAGGACAAGGAGATCCGCCTCATCCGCAGGAACGCCGCGCGCCAACTCGCACGCCGCCGCAACATCATCCTGCCCATCCTGCACGGCTGCGTCCTCGCGCCCGTCATGATGCGCCTCGTACAAAAACGCTGCGGCAGACTCGGCTACATCAACATCGCCCGCGCCCCGCTCGTTGCACGCAGCGCGCGCGGCACCGATCTCGCCCTCACGAGCGGCGCTGTCATCCACTCCCTCTGGCAGCCGCCCACCGTGAAGAAACTCATGCAGGAGGGGCGCGCCGTCCACTACAAGCTGCTTCTCGACCTACGCCGACAGCTCCGCTCTGCCGAGGAGCTGGGCTGAGCGTTATCAAGCTGCGAAAAGGATGTGTCCCTAAGGAATCACTGATAAAATGAAGTCTGCCAGATTGGCGTAGATTTTTCTGTCCGATTGAGGCAGCAAACCGGACGCATAGCCAGAGCTATGTGGAGGATTTGCTAACGAAAAGCGGGCAAAAAAGATGCGCTAAGATGGTAGTGCTGAATTTATCAGTGCTTCCCTAAGCGCCCCACTTGCATTTTCCCTCCGTTCATTGTATGATACAGATACAGAACAACGGAGGGTACAATATGCAGATCTCAAGCCGCTTCACCATCGCCATCCACATCCTCATCTGCGTCGAGCTCTATGGAGACGATGCCCCCGCCACGAGCGAGACCCTCGCGGGCAGCATCGGCGCACATCCCGTCGTCATCCGCCGCATCCTCGGACAGCTGCGGCGTGCGGGACTCATCACCGTCGCGCGCGGACGCGAGGGCGGCGCCCACATCGCGCGCCCGCGCGCAGAGATCACACTTGTCGATGTCTTTCATGCCGTCGAGTGCATCGGCCGCGACACACTCTTCAGCTTCCATGAGAACCCGAACCCCGCCTGCCCCGTCGGCCGCAGCATCCACACGATCCTCGATGGCCACCTCGCCGCCATTCAGCGCGCCATGGAGCGCGAGATGCAACAGACAACCCTCGCTGATGTCATACAGGAGGCGCGGGCGGAGGTATCTGCCGCAAATTGACGAACGCTGCCCCTAAGCCGGTGGAGCAAGTGCGTAATGACGGCAGGGCAACCAACGCACCATGAGAGGAGCCTCCGAAATGACATGGGTATCTCACATCGCCCTCACCTCCACCATCGCCTACGCCGTCACCGCCGATCCGATGCTGACGGCGGCGGCAGCCGTCGGTGCGGTGCTGCCCGATAAGATCGAGGGTACCCCCGCACGCCAAGGATGGCGTACATGGCGCAGCCGTCATCGCGGCTGGTCGCACTGGCCGATGCTCTAC
>CAUVMF010000057.1:0-8240 GCA_963552975.1 uncultured Selenomonas sp. | reverse complement strand
GCGGCGGCGGATGTGCTCGGGGAGCGCATCGACTGCGGCATTGTGATTACGAAATACGATCATGTGATGGGTGAGATCCCGCGCGTCACCTGCATGGAGGCGGGGCATCCCGTGCCCGATGCGGCTTCGTTTGCCGCCACGCGCGAGGCGCTTGCGCTGACGGAGAATCTCACGGCACAGGATACGGTGCTCTTCCTGCTCTCGGGCGGCGGCAGTGCGCTCTTTGAGCAGCCGCTGATCCCCGCAGAGGAGCTGACTGACCTCACGGAGCAGCTGCTCGCCTCGGGCGCGGACATCGTTGCAATGAATACGCTCAGAAAGCGCATGAGCGCGGTGAAGGGCGGCCGCTTTGCAGAGCATTGTGCGCCCGCGCGGGTGTTCTCGATCGTGCTCAGCGACATCCTCGGCGACCCGCTCGACATGATCGCCTCGGGACCCGCGCACCCCGACACGTCGACAGCGGCGGACGCGCACGCCGTTGTGAAAAAATACGGCCTGCATCTCTCCCCCACGGCCACGGCACTCCTCGACAAGCCGCTGCCGGCGGCACTGCCGAATGTGGAGACGCAGATCACGGGCAGCGTGCGTGAGCTCTGCGCGGCGGCTGCGGCAGCAGCAGAGCGGCGCGGCTATACGCCCGTCCTGTTGACCGATCAGCTTGCCTCAGAGGCGCGCGAGGCGGGGCGATTCCTCGCGGCGATCGCGCGCACGCACGCGGGAGACGGCATTTCGTACGCCTATATCGCGGGCGGCGAGACGGTGGTGCAGCTCAAGGGGAAGGGGCGCGGCGGGCGCAATCAGGAGCTTGCCCTTGCAGCTGCGGAGGGGATTGCGGGACTCTCGAATGTCGCCGTGTTCAGTGTCGGCAGCGACGGGACGGATGGTCCGACGGACGCGGCGGGCGGCTATGTGGACGGAGGAACGGTCGCGGCACTTACGCGCGAGGGGAAGAGCGCAGCAACAGCGCTCGCGGAGAACGACGCCTACCCCGCGCTGAATGCCGTCGGCGGACTCATCATGACGGGACCCACGGGGACGAATGTGAACGATGTCGCCGTGCTGCTGATGCACGGATGAACAGAGGTGTAAGGAAGGCAGATATGACTGAGTTCGAGGAGATTCTGACCGCGCGCGCGGCAGAGGTGCAGATTCCGCTCACCGCAGAGCAGATTGCGCAGTTCGCGGTCTATAACGAAATGCTCCTCGACTGGAACACGCGCATGAACCTCACGGCTCTGACCGCGCCCGCCGACGTCGCCGTGAAGCACATCATCGACAGCCTGACGGCGTACGATGCCCCTCTGTTCGATGCGGCGCAGACCCTGATCGACGTGGGAACGGGTGCAGGGCTGCCCGGAATCCCGCTCGCCGTCTATGCGCCTCATATCGAGGTGACGCTGATGGACGCGCTCGCAAAGCGCGTGCGATTCCTGACCGAGGTGACGCGTGCGATGGGGCTCACGCATACGCGCTGCATCCACGCGCGCGCGGAGGAAGCGGCACGGCAAAAGGAGCACCGTGCGCACTATGACATCGCTGTGAGCCGCGCGGTGGCGCGCATGCCCGTCCTGCTCGAATACACCCTGCCGTTTGTGCGCGTGGGCGGCTCTGTACTCGCGCTCAAGGGGCGTGCGTATGCGGAGGAGGCAGAGGAGGGGAAGCACGCGGCGCAGATCCTCGGCGGCGGCGCGATTGCGGCGCGCCCTGTGCAGCTGCCGGGGCTCGACGATGTGCGCGCAATCCTCTCGGTGGTGAAGGAGCGCCCCACGCCAAAGACGTATCCGCGGCGGCAAATCAAATAATTTCTTTCACAAAGGATTTATCTTTTTTATGTCGAAACTTATAAAACGAGTACGCATATAGTTGCTGCGCGCTTTTCGGTGCGGCATATGATAAGGAAAGCGATTCGATAAGGGGATGACGAGATGAAACCATGGAGAGGTCTTGTACTCGGGACGCTGACGGCATTCCTCCTGTCAGCACCCGCCGCCGATGCGGTTGCGGCGACGACTGCATCTGCATCTGCGGCGGCAACGGATGAACGCGCCGCACGGGACGCAGCGCGTGCGGCAAAGGCTGCAGAACGTGCGGAGCGGCAGGCTGCACGAGCGGCGGCGAAGGCAGAGCGGCAGCGGGCGATTGCGGATGCAAAAGCCGCGCGTGCGCAGGAAAAGGCTGCTCCGACGGCCGCTCCCGTGCACGTGGCAGGAGTGAACGCAGCAGCAGGAGATGCGTCTGCCGACCTCGTGGGGAATACAGCTGCGCACACAGAGACCGCAGAGAGCGCTGCCCCAACGGCAGAGAGCGCGGCAGCTGCGCCACTCTCTGACAAGGAGGCGGCACGTCTGGACCGCCGGCAGATGCGCGCGGAGCGCAAGGCAGAGCGTGAGGCGGTAAAGGAGGAGCGCAAGGCTGCGCTCGCTGAGGCAAGGGCGGAGAAGCGTGCGGCAAAGGCGGCGGAACGTGCGGAGCACGCAGACAAGTCCGCCACGAAGAAGCGTGACCGTCGTTCGCGCTACAAGACACTCTTTGTGGACAACGGCTTTACCTATTATATGGATGCGCAGAATACACGTTGGGTGAAGCGTCCGTACAATACCGAGGAATATATGATCGACGCGTGGGTGCGCCTCGTGGAGAATACAACGGGAGAGCCTGTGGCTGAGGATGGGAAGATCCGCCCGGCAAAGTATTTCCTCGAGCACTACTACATCAGCCCCGCGCGTCGTCAGATCATGTTCATGTCGGAGCTGGAGGTCACGGGGCGCCCTGAGAATACGGCAAAGGAGCGCACCTACGATCCGAGGAACTGGGAGCAGCTTGTCCCGGGCTCCATTGAGGACGAGATCTATGAGGCGATCACGGCGCGGATGTCGTCGGCACCGGGGCAGCACGGCGGGATTCTCAGCGGAACGAGTGGTATGAGTCTGCGCGACATGATCGAGGAATATGCGCGTATTTCGTTCTGAGCCGCGCAATGTAGTAAGATGGAACGGGGGCTCACTTTGATGGAACAATACGGAGAACGCGACCTCTGTCAGGTTACAGGACTCCTCAACATGATGCAGTTCATGCGCCGCGCATCCGTACAGCTGCAGGATGCGTCGGCAGAACCGCTGACATTCATATATTTCGATATTGAGAATTTTAAGAGCTTTAACCAGCGCTACGGCTTCCATCAGGGGAATCGTCTCCTGCGCTATGTGGCGGATCTTTTGCGCGAGACGTTCGAGGGCAACCTTGTCGCGCGTTTTAACGACGACCATTTTGCGGTGGCGACGCCGAGAGAGAACCCGAACGACTGCATCCAGTTCATTCACGAGCGGATTCATGTCTACGATCTGGGGCTGCCGATGGAGGTAAAGGCGGGGATCTATCATCCGCCGGAGGACGTGATCGATGTCGCGCTCATCATGGATCGTGCAAAGATTGCGTGCAACAGCATCAAGAATACGTATGATCTGACGTGGGCGGAGTTCAATCCCTCGATGGAGGAGGAGCTGAACTTCCGCAGTCACATCATCCGCTCGTTCCAGGAGGCGATGATCGAGGGCTATATCGAGGTCTACTATCAGCCCGAGATCCGCGCGATGACCGGGGAGATCTGCGGCTTTGAGGCGCTCGCGCGGTGGAAGGATCCCGCGCATGGGATGATCTCGCCGGGGGTGTTCGTGCCCGTCCTCGAGGATGCCCATCTCTCGCCGCAGCTGGATCTCTACATCATCGAGCAGGTCTGTCAGTCGATTCAGCGCCTGCTCCGCGAGGTGCCGGGCTGGGAGCTGATGCGCGTATCGGTGAACCTCTCGCGCGCGGATTTCCGCCTGATGGATATGGTACAGGCGGTCGAGGATGTCCGCCTGCGCTATGATGTCGCGCGCTCTCTGCTCAACATTGAGGTCACGGAGGGGGCGCAGAGCGGGGATGAAAAATTCCTGCAAGCCGAGATTGCACGCTTCCGTGCGGCGGGCTATGAGGTCTGGATGGACGACTTCGGCAGCGGCTACTCCTCACTGAACAATATCAAGGACTATGTCTTTGATGTGCTCAAAATCGATATGAATTTCTTGCGCTCGTTCGAGACAAATCCAAAATCCGCAATCGTCATCCGCTCCATTGTCAACATGGCAAAGGAGCTGGGGATGCACACACTCGCGGAGGGTGTGGAGACGCAGGCGCAGTATGACTTCCTGCGCGAGATCGGCTGCGAGAAGCTGCAGGGCTATCTCTTTAGTCCGCCGATGCCGCTCGACCAGGCGATCGCGTACTGTCACGGGCCCGCGGCAAAGGTAAAGGTGGAGCCACTGCGTCTCGGCAGTTACTATACGGAGATCGGTGCGATCAATGTGCTCTCGAGCGAGGCGATCGAGCGGCGCGGCTCGCCCGAGATCGGGGATGCACTCTCGCTTGCCATTATCGAGGAGGAGGGCGGCGAGATCCGCTATCTCTACCAGAGCCGCATGTTCAAACTCTTTCTCCACAGCATCGAGCTCGACGAGGCAAGCGCGCATACACCGCACTATGAGCGGCGCAAGCGGCAGAACGAGCGCATGATTGCGCGCATGATGGATGAGGCGGATCGCACGGGGCGTGAGGTCTATACGGACTTTATCACACGCAACTCGTTCAACTCCGTGCGCCTCAGGCTCGTGACGCACGATGCGGATGATACGCGCGCGGTATTCCTCATGACGGCGATGAATATCTCGCGGTTCAGCCCGGAGGCGGGTTCCATACAGGAGGCGCTGAATCAGATCGTTGTGCTCTACGACCGCGTCGACCTCTTCGATCTCGGTACGCGCAAGGTCACACAGCTCCATCGTGCCGTGACGGAACCCGGATTCCTCGAGAACTATGGGCATTTCGAGGAATTGATCGCGCATTATGCGGAGGAGATGGTGATCCCCCCCGAGCAAAAACTGTTCAAGAAGTTCTACAGTGAGAAACATCTTCGCGCCGTCCTTGAGGACAAAGCGGCGCACGAGGAGGTTGCTGTACTGTTCTATAAATGTATGCCGGATGATTCGCGTGTGCTGCGCCTGCACCATCTTGTGCCCTTCCAGGTCGGGGCGCGCGGCTACGTGATCTCCTGCGTGCAGGCAATCAATGAGAACATCATCGGATCGGCGATCGAGGCACTCGCGGCGGATGATAACAGCGTGGGGGGAGCCTGATCGCACAGCGGTCAGGAGATATAAACAGGGCTGCCGTGTGAGGTTTCGCACCTCTGCGGCGGCCCTTATTTATGGCAATGCCGCGTATATCGGAGATTCCTTCTGTCCATCGCAGCGATGCGCTTTTTGCATCAAATGTTTTCTTTTGCTATACTTCTTTTTGACAAAACACTTGTTTGAAGGAGGTATATTACATGAAGGAACAAAATGATGTGAGGATGTCTGCGGAGCGGCAGGAATGTGCGGTGCGTGAGACACGTTGGGAGCATCCACCGCTGACAAAGGCGGAGGAGGATGTGCTGATCGCACGCGCCGTGCGCGGGGAGGCGGGGGCGATGGCACAGATGACGGCACGCTATCGCGGTCTGATCGTGAATGCGTCCCGCGCCTCGTATCTTCGGAATGTGGCGCTTGCGGCGGATGCGGAGAACATCGCCGTGCTCGCGTTCATCGAGGCGCTGCATGACTACGATCCAAGGCACGGCGCACCGTTCGCGGGATTCGTCAAGGGACGCGTCCACCACGCGCTCTATACGGAGTTTCGCCGCGAGCGGCGGCTCTGGGAGCGCACGTCGCATCCCGAGCAGGCGGCAGACGGGCGGGATGCGTGGGAGCGCTGCGGCGGAACGGAGGACGCGGCAGCGAAGGCAGATCTGCATCTCTTCGTGCGCGGGATCCTCCAGCGTGCGATGCACCGGCTCACGGAGCGCGAGAAGGAGATCCTCTCCCTGCACTACTTCCGCGACCTGACGCTGCGGCGCATTGCTGCGATCCTCGGCACGTCCGCGAGCGCCGTCTCCAAGAGCAAGGCGAACCTCCTGCGCAAGCTGCGCGCGGCGGTGGAGGGGCCAAATCCCGTACCCGTCTAGGGGGGCGCTGTACACGTTGTGGACGTTTCTCTTGCAACGATATGCGAAATATGGTATTCTTGCATGGGATAATGGATTTGTAAAGGAGATGTCCTACATGGCACAGACTAGCATTAGCATTCGCATGGACGCTGAACTCAAGAAGAACTTTGAGACCTTCTGCGGCGCGGTCGGCATGAATATGTCCACGGCGATCAATATGTTTGCCATCGCCTGCGTGCGCGAGCAGCGCGTCCCGTTCGAGATCTCGGCGCAGCGTGCGCTGCCGGGCGAGTCGCTCGATCTCTTTACGGATACGGCGTGGAGTGACGGGGAAAGCTGAGCACCTGCGGGAGTACATTGCGCGTATGATCGCAGCCGCAATGCGGTGAAATATCCATAAAAGGAGTTGATTTCCATGAGCGTCGCGATCCGTCTGAGTCCGCGTGAGGCGAAAATCTTTAAGAAGCACGCCGCACGATCCGGCATGACACTGTCCGACTTTGCCGCAGCAGCCATGCGCGAGCGCATGGAGGACGAACTCGATCGACAGGCATACGAGGACGCAATGGCGGAGTTCCGCAAGAATCCTGTGACCTATACGCACGCCGAAGTCGCTAAAATGCTGGGTATCGACGATGAAGACCTATAAGGTTCAGTATACACCGCAAGCCATTCGTCAGTTGCGGAAACTGGATTCATTTGTTATGCGCAGCATCTATGCGTGGATTGGGAAAAATCTTGAAGGATGCAGCAACCCGCGCCTGCACGGCAAAGGGCTGACCGCGAATCGCAGCGGTCAGTGGCGTTATCGCGTGAACGACTATCGCCTGATTGCGGAGATCCAAGATGATGTTGTGGTCATCCTCATCGTACGGATTGCCCACCGACGTGAGGTATACGACTGAGCATATTTGAGCATCCTGCGTGTCGGATATTTTTATACGGGTATATGTATTGTACACGACATCCAATTATGCTATAATATAAACGAAATCCCCGCCGCACATAGAGCTGTGCGCGATACCGCTGTTTTTAGAACGTGTTGACGCAGAGGAAAGGAGGTTCATCCGATCCGCGCCGCAAAACGCCATTCTGAGCCACGCGGCACAAGGCTCTCAGACGCAAGGATTTCAAAACCACATCCCCGCAAGGGGACGGAAACATGTTGGCATAGGATGCAATATCGCGCAACCACTCCAAATTTCAAAACCACATCCCCGCAAGGGGACGGAAACAACTCCACGACATCCCCTTCTTCGAATCCACGGACGTAAATTTCAAAACCACATCCCCGCAAGGGGACGGCACACACGAGGGACGGTTGCACGAAGCTAAAAACTTCGTGCAACCGTCCCCTTATTTTTTTGCAATTTTTTAGACTCCTTGTGACTTTTGCAACAGAATTGGGAAGCACTCTCATTTATACTATATCATGTGATTGATAGATGTTTTCAATGATATAGATGGGAGCAATTCCAATGACAGAAGAGAAGAAGCACGAGCCGGGACATGAGTTCCTTGCGCGGCTCGGCAAGACGCGGCTGCGTCCGGGTGGACGCGAGGCAACGGAATGGCTGCTCGGCCACGTTGACTTTACGGCAGATACGCGCGTGCTTGAGGTCGCGTGTAACATGGGCACGACGATGATTGCGCTCGCGGAGGCACACGGCTGCCGCATCACGGGGCTGGACATGAATCCCGCCGCGCTGGAGAAGGCGCGTGCGAACATCGAGAAGCACGGCCTCGGCGATGTGATCGATGTGGTGGAGGGGAATGCAATGGCGCTGCCCTTCCCCGATGAGACGTTCGACGTCGTCATCAACGAGGCGATGCTCACGATGCTGCCGCGCGCAAACAAGGCGAAGGCGATCGCCGAGTACTTCCGCGTGCTGAAGAAAGGCGGTGTGCTCCTCACGCACGATGTCTCGCTGCGCGTGACGGACGATGCGGAGGCGGCGGAGCTGCGTGCGGGCATCTCACGCGCAATCGGCGTGAATGTCGACCCGCTCTCACAGCCCATGTGGGAGGAGCTGTTCCGCAGTGTCGGCTTTGCCATCGAGGTACAGACGGGCGATATGACGCTGCTCGACCCTGCGGGGCTTGTGCGCGATGAGGGCTTCGACGGCGCGATGAAGATCATCCGTAACGGGCTGCGCACGGAGAATGTCGACCGCTTCCGCAAGATGTTCAACTTCTTCTTTGACCACAACAAGGAGTT
>CAUVMF010000056.1:0-8266 GCA_963552975.1 uncultured Selenomonas sp. | reverse complement strand
GACAGGACAAAAAATCTGCACCAATCCGACGGACTTCATTTTATCAGCGATTCCTATATCAAAATAGCGGAATAGTATAAAAGTCACACATGAAATAATTTTTTTCATAGCCTGACACTATTATTTTATCAGAACGAAATATTTTATACAATATGGAAAAAGTGGTATGGTAAAAAAGTGCTGATGAATTCAGCGTGAATAGAGCGGCGCAGCGGCGCACACACGGACGGAAAAGGGGAACTGAAATGGCAGTCTATTTTGCAGATGCGGTGGAGCGTTTTGTCGAGGATATGCTCGAGGCGAACACGGACAATCTCAAGGCGTTCGAGACGAAGCCGGGCGTGTATTCCAACGTCGACCCGGACACACACCACGATGTCGAGATCCCCGACGTGCATCTCACGAAGTGATCTATCATCCTACTACAGATAGATAAAAAGAGGGAATCGGGAGAAAGGCTAGGTTCTTATCGATTCTCAAAAAAGCGGGTGGCTGACCACTGCCCGCTTTTTCGTGCGCGAAAATGTTTTTTTGGGGGGCAATACTCCTCGCAGAACCCTCGTTACGCAAATAGTCAGCAAATGCGCGGCACAAGCTCCCCGAGTGGCAGATCCACGACGCGGATGCCGCCGAGTGCGGTGCGCAGCCCCACGGTGCCCGCCGCCTCCGCCGTTGTGTGTCCGATGACACAGGCATTCTGTCCATGCGGGTCGGCGTACATCACCGCGAGGACCCGCTCCGTATCCTCGGGCGGGACGAAGGCGAGGAGTTTCCCCTCGTTCGCAAGCGTCAGCGGGTCGAAGCCGAGGAGGTCGCAGACGCCCTGCACGGCGGGATGTACGGGGATCGCCCCCTCTTCGAGGAGGATGCCGACCTTTGCCGCCGCCGCGAGTTCGTTCAGTGACGCCGCCACGCCGCCGCGCGTCGGGTCGCGCAGCACGGCAATCGAGGGCGCTGCCGCAAGCATTGCCGCCGTCATGTGGCAGAGGGGTGCACTGTCGCTCATGATCTCGGGTGGGAGCGTGAGTCCATGCCGCGCCGCCATGACTGTTGCTGCATGGTCGCCGAGCGTGCCCGATACGATGATGTCCATGCCCGCCTTGATATTCGTGGGGGCGATGTCCACGCCCTCGATCATCTCGCCGACGCCCGCCGTATTGATATAGATGCCGTCCCCGCAGCCGCGCGGCACAACCTTCGTATCGCCCGTCACGATGAGAACGCCCGCCTCCTCTGCCGCTGTGCGGATGTCGCGCACGATGCGGCGCAGGGTCTCCATTGGAAAGCCCTCCTCGAGGATCACGGCGAGCGAGAGCCAGCGCGGGACTGCGCCCGTCATCGCCAGATCGTTGACCGTCCCGCAGACGGCAAGCCGCCCGATGCTCCCGCCGGGGAAGAAATGCGGCTGCACGACGTAGGAGTCCGTAGTAAACGCAACGCGTCCCGCATTGGGCAGGATTGCACCGTCATGCAGTGTATTGAGGATCGTATTGCCGAGCTCCGGCAGCACGATCTCCTCCATCAGCGCGTGACTCATCTGCCCGCCCGCGCCGTGCGCGAGTGTGATGACCTCATGCTCCATAGCGGAATGCTCCTCCCCCATATTTATACCATGCGGCACACGTTCCCTCGACCGACACCATGCACGGGCCGATCGCGTGCTCCGGCACACATGCCCTGCCAAAGAGCGCACAGTCACGCGGCACGATTGCACCGCGCAGCACCTCGCCGCAGCGGCAGCCATGCCGCCCATCGCCTACAGTCCCGACAGAGAGCGGGCGCACGCGTGCAAAGTCGAACGCCGCATATTCCTCCCGCATCACGAGCCCCGAGACGGGAATCTCACCCAGCCCGCGCCAACGCACCGTCGCAGGTTCATAGACGCGCTCGATCGCCCTGCGTGCGACCGGATTGCCCTCCCGCCGCACAACCGTCTCGTATGCGTTCTCAATGCGCGCCTCCCCCGCCCCGATCTGACGCACGATCAGCTGAAGCGCACGCAGGATCTCAAGCGGCTCAAAGCCGCCCACAACGCCGGGGATATGGTAGTCCTGCGCGAGGAAGTCGAACGTCTCCGTCCCCGTCACCACGGCGACGTGACCGGGCAGGAGGAAGCCGTCCACGCGCGTCTCCCCGCCGTCGAGGAGCGCGCGCATGACGGGCGGCACGAGCTTCTGCGCCGAGAGGAGGAAGAAGTTCCGAACCCCCTGTGCCTCGGCCGCGAGCACCGCCGCCGCCTCCGTGGGGGCAGTCGTCTCAAAGCCGACGGCAAGGAAGACAATCTGCTTCGTCGGATGCGCCGCCGCAATCGCAAGCGCATCAAGCGGCGAGTAGACGATGCGGACATCCGCGCCTGCCGCCTGTGCCTCGGCAAGGCTTGAATGCGTACCCGGCACCTTCAGCATATCGCCAAACGTCGTGATGATGACATCCTCCATCCCCGCATACGCAATCGCCGCGTCGATGTAGTCGTCCGCCGTCACGCAGACAGGGCAGCCGGGCCCCGAGACCAGCTCGATGCCCTCGGGCAGAATCTGCCGCAGTCCCGCGCGAAAAATCGCAACCGTGTGCGTGCCGCAGACCTCCATAATGCGGATGCTCCTGCTCCGTGCCGCGAGAACCCCCCGCATCTCCGCGACAATCTCCACCGCAAGCGTGTGTGTTTCCTGTGCACGCATCATGGGATGCTCTCCACCGTGCGCGGCGCACCGCGCATCTCCGCACGCAGCGCCTCGATCCGCTCCGCCTCATCCGCCGCAACGATCTGCATCGCAAAGCCCGCGTGGACGAGCACATAGTCGCCAATCGCCGCCTCGGGCAGCAGCATGAGGCTCGCCGCGCGGCGTACCCCGTTCACCTCCACCGAGGCGAGTTGGTCATTGATCTCAACGACTTTCGCCGGAACTGCCAAACACATATTTTCTCCTTTATCCTAACCTATCATGGGGATGCATGCTTCCATCGTTGTGTCACAGGACAAGTGCGATGCCCAGAAGCGAACCCTAGTGGAGCAAGTGGGAAAAATTACTGACCTGTCCAAGAAGCAAGTCCGCAGGACGTAGCTGATTGGGAAACAGGTCGTATGGGAAAACGTCCCAAGAACACGAGCCATAGCGAAGTGTGATTGGACGACGTTGACCGCTCGCGGTACGCCCCGTCGGATTTCTTTCGTTCAAGCGAAGCGCGTTTAAGAAGTCCGACGGTATTTAAGCGTACAAGCGCACGAACGCTTGCGTAACGAAGCGTTCGCGACGGGCACGCACAAAGGCTAATCAAAAACTCCAATCATCTTTATCATCCCATCCGCGCGAGCGCAACCGCCGCCTGCCCGTACGCAATCCCGCCATCGTTCGGCGGCGCATTGTGCGGCAGGAGCACACGGAAATCGCCGAGACGTGTGAGCAGATTCTCCAGCAACAGTGCGTTCTGGAACACGCCGCCCGAGAGCGCGACCGTCCGCAGTCCCGTGCGCGCCGCGAGCACGCCCAAAACCTCTGTGACTGCCGCCGCCATCGTCACATGAAAATCGAGCGCACGCCCCGCACGCTCCTCCTCCGTCAGTTGCTCCGCGCCGTCCGCGAGCGCGTGCAGCACGGGCAGGAAGTCCACCGCCATCGGCTGCGCCGTGCGGTTCAGCCGATACGGCAGTACAGCACCCGCCCGCCGCGCACGCCGCGCGAGGAGCTCCAGCCCGATCGCCGCCTGCCCCTCGTACGCATTCACACGGCACACGCCGAGAAGCGCCGCCGTCGCGTCGAACAGGCGCCCCGCACTCGACGTGAGAGGCACATTTACGCCCGCCGCCGTCGCCTGCATGAGCAGTTCCCAGCCCACAGGGAGCGTATCGATAAATTTCGGCGCGTGCGCCGCCATGTCCTCCCCATACATTCCATGGAGCACATTGAGCGCAAGCCGCCACGGCTCCTTTGCCGCGCGGTCGCCGCCCGGCAGAGGAATGTATGCAAAATGCGCGAGCCGCTCATAATCTGCCAAATCCGCGACCAGAAACTCCCCGCCCCACGCCGTCCCGTCCGCACCGTATCCCGTCCCGTCGAGCGCAACCCCGAGCACGCGTTCATGACAGGCGTGCTCGGCGAGCACCGCCGCGATGTGGGCATGATGGTGCTGCACGCGGACGAGGGGCAGCCCCTCCCGCGCCGCACGCGCCGCGAGATACTGCCCCGATAGATACGCGGGATGGAGATCGGCGGCAAGCACCTCCGGCTGCACCGCGAAGAACTGCTCATAGTGTGCAATCGTCGCCTCATACGACGCACGCACACTGTGCTCCGTCAAATCCCCGATATGCTCGCTCAGAAATGCCTCCTGCCTGCGTGTCAGGCAGAACGTATTCTTCAGCTCCGCGCCGCCCGCGAGCACCGCCCGCTCCTTTGCAAACGGCAGCACAAGCGGCGTCGGCGCAAAGCCGCGGCTGCGGCGCAGGATCTGCCGCCCACCCGCCGTCATGCGCAAGACAGAATCGTCCACGCGATGTACGATCTCCCGATTGTGCACGAGAATCGCATCCGCAATCCCCGCAAGCCCCTCCTGCGCCGCCGCGTCCTCGTAGAGGATCGGCGCACCGCTGAGGTTCGCGCTCGTCATCACCCAGAGATCATTTGGTTCGAGCAGGAGGAGATGTACGGGCGCATACGGGAGAAGCACGCCGAGGTAGGCATTGCCCGGTGCAACGCTCTGTGCGACGGCATCCGCCCCGTCCGTGCGTCGACGAAGCAGCACAATCGGCGCGGCAGGCGATGTGAGCCAACGCTCCTCCTCATCGGAGACGACGCACAGCGACCGCACAAGTTCCATCGACCCCGCCATCACGGCGAGCGCCTTCGCCTCGCGCCGCTTGCGCTGCCTGAGGCGCGTGACCGCCATTTCGCTGCGCGCATCGCACGCGAGATGATAGCCGCCGATGCCCTTGATGGCGAGGATGCCGCCCGCCGCGACAATCTCCCGCGCCCGCGCGAGCGGCTCGCCCTCCGCCGCCGCCCCATCGACAAGGAGACGGTAGGCGGGGCCGCAATCCGCGCACGCATTCGGCTGCGCGTGAAAGCGGCGGTCGGCGGGGTCATCGTACTCGTGCTGACACGCAGGGCACATCCGAAATGAAGCCATCGAGGTCAGCGGACGGTCGTATGGCACGCCCTTGATGATCGAGTAACGCGGCCCGCAGTTCGTACAGTTCGTAAAGGCGTAGCCGTGCCGCCGATCCTCCCGCGACAGGATCTCACGGCGACAGTCCGCACAGACGGCGAGATCGGGCGAGACGAGCGTCCGCGCGCGCGTCCCCGCAGGGCTCTGCAGAATGCGAAAGTCCGCCGCATTCGTCGGCGGCAATTCCGTGAACGTCACTGCCGTCACGGATGCCGCAAGCGGCGCCTCTGCGTAAAGAGCCTCGGCAAAGGCATCGAGCGCCGCGGCCGTCCCCTCCGCCTCGATCCCGACGCCTGCGCTGTCATTCAGCACCCAGCCTGCAAGCGCAAATTTCTCGGCAAGACGATAGACAAAGGGGCGGTAGCCCACCCCCTGCACAACGCCGGAAACACGAAAAGCGCGCCTTATATGCGCGCCTCCCGCAGGGTTTACGGTATCAACATCACGATGCACGGTCAAGCGCTCCGTCGACTCTTTTGCGGACGCTCCATGGGCACAATTCCCCAGCGTACGAGTTCCTCTACCGCGCGGTGCGTGAACATCGGCAATGCCGCCGCCATCTCGGGACTCAGCGTCAGCCCCGCCGTCACCTCGTAGGGCTGCATCCCGAGCACGACGACATGCGGAATCGCGCGCTCCGTCACCGTCAGCCACGCGAGCACATCCTGAATCCCGATCTCATGTGAGGACATCTTCTCCTGAAAATGTGCCATGACCGCGTCGTCCTCAAAGCGGTAGACCGTGCCCGGCGGCGCATCGCCCGAAACGGCATCGAGGATGAGCAGATGTTCCGTGCCCGTGACAAAGTGGAGCAGCTCCGGCCCAAGCGTCCCGCCGTCGAGCAGACGGACATCGTGCGAAAAGCGGAAGTGCTCATCCAGATACTCCATCGCACGCACGCCGAAGCCCTCATCGCGCAAAATGATATTGCCGATCCCGAGCACCGTCACGGGTGCCACGGCAACCAGCTGGTCATTGATCACTCTCATCGCCTTCCTCCTATGTTCATCTGCGTTCACGCTTCGCCGCCACCTGCGCCCGCAGCCAATCGTACCACGCCGCAAGCCCCTCGCCCGTGCGGCACGAGACGGGCAGCACCGCAATCCCGGGGTGGAGCGCCGTGATGTCCCGCTCCGCCGCCGCCATATCGAAGTTCGTATAGGGCAGGATATCCACCTTGTTCAGCAGAGCCACCGCCGACTCCTTGAAGATCAGCGGGTACTTCAGCGGCTTATCGTCGCCCTCCGTAATGCTGAGCGCGACCGCCTTCGCATCCTCGCCGAGCGCAAACTCGGCGGGGCAGACGAGATTCCCCACATTCTCGATCACGATGAGGTCAAGCGCCGTGAGGTCGAGCGTTTCGAGTGCCGCCGCGACCATCGCCGCGTCCAGATGACAGCCGCCGCTCGTATTGATCTGCACGACGGGTGCACCGCAGCGCTCGATGCGTGCCGCGTCCTTCGTCGTGAAGAGATCCCCCTCGATGACCGCCATGCGCAGCTCCGCGCCGAGCGCCGCGAGCGTCTGCTCGAGCAGCGAGGTCTTGCCACAGCCCGGCGAGCCGAGGAGGTTCAGCGCGTAGATCCCATGGTGCGCAAAGAGCGCCGCGTTCTCCTGTGCCGCTGCCTCGTTCCTGCCGAGGATGTCCGCCTTTACAACTACCTTCATATCCTATTCCATCTCTATATAGTCGACGCGCATCTCGCGTCCATGCGTGAACTCCATCCCGCCGCCGCAGTCGGGGCAGAGGTAGTCCTGCGGGCGCAGAACGCGTTCTTTGCCGCAGTCGTGGCAGCGTCCCGAAAGAGGGATACGCGTCCACGTCAGTGCCGCCGCCTCTGCCATCGTCCCGCGCACGAGCGAGGAGAACGCGAGAGAAAGAGCCTCCGTCTCCACGCCCGAGAGCTCCCCGAGGAGGAGGTGGATGTGCTCGATGCGCCGCGCCGCGTGCGTGCGCGCATGGTCGAGAGCGATGTCCAAAACCCCCTCGGCAATCGCCATCTCATGCATCCTAGAGCTCCGCCGTGAGACCGTGCGCGGCAAAGGTGCTGATGAGCTCCGTCATCTTTGTCTTTGCGGGGTCATAGTCCACCGTCGTCTCACCGTCATGCGTGTGTATATGCACATAGAGGACGCCTGCAAGACCGAGCAGAGCCTTCTCCACGGCGGCGGCATTCTCCTCGGTGTAGCCCTTGACAAAAAACTGCAAATGTGTTGTGCTCTCTGCGAGCCCACAGCCACATTCTTTACACATAGTTTGCTCCTTTATTTCCAAATCAACGTACTTGATGAAGCCCCTCCCCCGTCGAAACGGGGGAGGGGAACCGCGTAAGCGGTGGAAGGGGCGCTTTGAACGATAGGGCAACAGTACACGCTACAGGCGCCCCTATCGGCTCGCTATGCTCGCCACTTCCCCCGTCGTGACGGGGGAAGCTAATATCGCGCCCCCAATGCACCTACTCCACATCCTGCGCATCCGCCGCCGTATGCCGCAGCAGCTTGCTGCCTGCGAACATACTCGACACCTCTGCCTCGCCCTCCATGAACTCTGCACGGATGACCATGTAGAAATGCCCGATCGCAAAGAGGATGATCGCCCATGCTGCATAGTGATGGACATAGTGCGCAATCATTTCCCCGCCGAGGATGCGGTTCACCCAGCCGAAGAGAATCCCGCCGATCGCCGACGGCTCCGTCATATAGTACATGGCAAAGCCCGTCAACACCTCGATCGCAACGAGCACATACAGTCCCGCGTACGAGCCGCGCGCGAGCGGGTTGCGCAGGAATGGCGCGTGCGTCGGTTTGATGAGCATATAGTGCATCGCCACATCGATCGTGTCACGATAATACTGCTTTTTCCAGAAATGCGGAAAAAGACGGTCGCCGCGATTGATGATAAAGCCGTACACACGCCCGATGAAGCCCGCGCAGAACGCAAACGCCGCGATGAAGTGAATGTTGCGGTTCAGATTCATGAGCAGCGGCGATGCGTCCGGCTCGGCGTAGAGGATCGCAGGCGGCTTCGTGATGAAAAAGCCCGTGATGAAGAGCACGATGATCGCAATGACCATCAGCCAGTGGAAGATGCGCAGAAAGGGAC
>CAUVMF010000055.1:0-8581 GCA_963552975.1 uncultured Selenomonas sp. | reverse complement strand
GCGACCTTCCGCATGGACAACATGCCGTACGGCGGCGTCAAGGACAGCGGCATCGGACGCGAGGGTCCCGCCTACGCCATCCGCGAGCTGACCGAGGAGAAGCTCATCGTGTTGAACGTCGAGGGATAAACGTATTGTTCCATGAAAAAGCGGTCACGCCGATCATGTGCGTGACCGCTTTTTCGTATGCAATTACGTTTTCGCGACGAGTTCCTTTCCCTGCTTGCCCGTCATGTGCGCGATGCTCATCTCGAGCATACAAAACCTGCTCCATGCGCCGTCGATCTCTGCCGCGTGCTGCTGCTCGGTATTGTCCGGCGCGTATTTGACGGCGAGTTTGTGCGCGGCGGCACGTTTTTCCACCGCGTCGTCGATGATGCGGATGCTGCCGAAGGCGATGACGCTGCGGAATGCCGTCGTGTACTTCGCGGGGATGACCTCGTCCTGGTCGATGACGGCGAAGGAGGCGTTCGGATTCCGCCGGATGGCATCGATCTTGTGCCCCTCGCGCGCGCTGTGGAAATAGATGTGCTCACCGTCGTAGACGTAGCTGATGGGCACGGCGTAGGGGAATGCCTTGTCGCCCGCGAGTGCCAGAACGCCCGCTGTCCCGCGTAGGAGCACTGCCTCCGCCTCCTCGTAGGACAACTGTTGAACCTTGCGGCGCATTTTGTGAAACATCGTTGTGTCCCTCCATATACGAAAACGGAGGGATCCGTATGGATTCCTCCGTGCATGGTCAAGGATGGTGGAGACGAAGAGGATTGAACTCTCGACCCCCAGATTGCGAACCTGGTGCTCTCCCAGCTGAGCTACGTCCCCGTGACTGACAAGGGACATTATAGCGCGTACACGGGAAAAATGCAAGTGGTTTTTGTAAAGGAAGCACTGATAAATTCAGCACTGCCATCTTGGCACATCTTTTCCGCCCTCTCTTCGTCGACAAATTTTGCTATGCGTCCGGTTTGTCTCCTTGACAGGGCGAAAAATCTGCACCAATCTGACAGACTTCATTTTATCAGCGATTCCTAAAATGAGAGAACGAAATATGGATTATTTGTTCGCTCTGTGCTATACTCATGATGTTGCCATCCCCATACGGGCGCGGAAAGGGGTGACATCTATGAGCGAAGTATTCGTCACATTCGCCGTCTCGATTGCGGCAGGTATTGTGTGCCACTTTATCTGCAAATGGTTGGATCGGGACAATGGTACAGGCAACCAGCCTAGGGGATAGCCACCCTGCACAAACGGCAGAACCCCCCGGAGAGTGCCGTCTCCGGGGGGTTCGTTGTCTCTATGAGCTATACTCGTCACTGTTTAGCCTAACGATATTATAGCACAAAGCTGTCTGAAATCAAGCCCCTGCACGAAATTACCGCATCTCCCGCAATACGTCCGCCGCGATCCGGGGTGCGGTGAGGTGGTATTCGTGTGCGAGATCGTCGGGGTTGTAGCGGTTGAAGAATTCCTTCGGCAGACCGTAGTTCCGCACGCGCACGCCGCCTTTTTCGCCGTAGAAGGAAGATACCTTCTGTCCGAAGCCGCCCGCGAGGATGCCGTCCTCGACGGTGAGGATGAGACGGTGCTTCTCGCGGAGCGCATCGAGCAGCTCTGTATCGAGTCCTGAGAGGTAGAGCGGGTTGACAACGGTGGGGTTCAGTCCCTCGTGTGCGAGCTCATCCGCCGCCTCCGAGGCGAGTGCGGCGAAGTTGCCGACGCCGATGAGGGCGACGTCCGTGCCTTCACGCACGACGATGGAGCGGTTCAGATCGCTGTAGTCTGCGCGCACGGGATAGGGGCTCTCGTCGTAGCCTGTATACGGCATGCGGATCATGACGGGGTGCTCGGTCTGCTCCACCGCCCAGCGCAGGACGGCGATATGCTCGGCGACGCTCGTCGGTGCGAGGTAGACGAGGTTCGGTATGTTCGAGAAAATCGAGATGTCGTAGAAGCCGAGGTGGGTCACGTCCGTCGAGCGGTAGAGGGATGTGCCCGTGGCGAGAAAGACGGCAGGATTCCGATTGATCGCGACATCCTGCGCCATCTGGTCGTAGGTACGCTGGAAGAAGCTGCTGTACGTGCCAAAGATCGGACGCGCGCCCGCCTTTGCAAGCCCCGATGCCATCGCGACGGCGTGCTCCTCGGCGATGCCGACATCGACGTACTGGCTGCCGAGCTCCGCGCGGTCGGCGGGGCTGAGGTTGATGCCGCCGACAATGCCCGCCGAGAGGTAGACGAAGTCCGGATTCTTCTTTGCCGTTTCCAGCACAAAGTCCACGGTTGCAACGGCGTACGGATCGGGGTGGGGTTCCGTCTTGGCGATGCCGGTCGCGATGTGAAAGGGGGCGTGGCGGTGCCATCCCTCGGGGTCGTCCTCGGCGAATGAGAGCCCCTTGCCCTTGATGGTGTGGATGTGGATGACAACGGGGCTTGTGCTGTCCTTTTCCTCGGCGAATACGCGGATCAGCGCCTCCGTGTCGTTGCCGTCTGCAACGTAGCGGTAACGCAGCCCGAGCGCGCGGAACAGGTTGTCCTCCGCCGCGCCGTTCGTCTCGCGCAGCTCCTTGAATTTGGCATACATGCCGCCATGGTTTTCGGAGATGGACTGGTCGTTGTCGTTGAATACGATGATGAAGTTCGAGCCCATCTCGCCGACGACGTTCAGTCCCTCAAATGCCTCGCCGCCCGACATGGCGCCGTCGCCGATGACGACGACAATGTTCTCCGTGCCGCCCGCGAGGTTGCGTGCCTTTGCGAGTCCCGAGGCGAGACTGATGCCCGTCGCGGTATGACCGATGTTGAAGAGATCGTGTTCGCTCTCATCCGTGTTCGTAAAGCCGGAGACATCGCCATACGCAGCAGCGCGGATATACGCGTCGGCGCGCCCCGTCAGCATCTTGTGGGGGTAGCACTGATGGGACACATCGAATACAATCTTATCGCGCGGTGAGTCGAACACTGTGTGGAGTGCGATGGTCGCTTCGATGATCCCAAGGTTCGGTCCGATGTGCCCGCCGACGAGGCTCGTGCGCTCGATGAGCACATCACGCATCTCGCGGGCGAGGATACGGCGCTGCTCCGCCGTATAGTCCCGTATGTCTGCGGGTTCGTTGATCTTCTCAAGATACAAGGGAAAAGCCCTCCATAGAAACATGATGATGTTTACGTTCTATTATAGCATAAATTCTAAGAAAATATCATCATTGGCGAAAAAATAACGAGAGAGCAGGAAAAAGGGACTGCCCAGTCTGCGGCAGCCCCCGATGAATTTTGTTTGCGGATGCGCGAGGATTCCTGTACTCAGCGTTTCAGCACAGTTAGGGTATCTGCCGCAATCTGCTCGGCGGTGAGATGGTGTGCACGCGCGAGTTCGGCGGACTGGTAGCGGTCGTGGAATTCCTTCGGGAGGCCGTAGTTCCGCACGCGGACATTTGCGTCCATGCCGTAGTAGGCGGCGATCTTCTGTCCGAAACCGCCGTCGAGGATGCCGTCCTCGAGCGTGAGGATGAGGCGGTGCTTTTCTTTGAGTGAATCGAGCAGTGCCGTGTCCAGCCCCGAGAGGAAGATCGGATTCACGACGGTCGCATGAATGCCCTCTTTTTCCATCGCGACGGCAGCGGCGCTCGCAAGCGCGGCGAAGTTGCCCGCGCCGATGATGGCGACCTCCGCGCCCTCCCGCACGACCTGATATGTGTTCAACGCACTGTAGTCCGTGCGTACGGCGTAGGGGCTCGTCTCGTAGCCCATGACGGGCATACGGATCATGATGGGATGCGTCGTCTGCGCGACCGCCCAGCGCAGTACCGCCATGTATTCGTCGAGACTCGCGGGCGCGAGAAAGACGAGGTTCGGGATGTTCGTAAAGAGGGGGATGTCGAAGAAGCCGAGGTGCGTCACGTCGTTCATGTAGTAGATGGACGCGCCGACGGAGAGAAAGACGGCGGGGCTCATGTTCACCGCGACATCCTGCGCCATTTGATCGTAGACGCGCTGGAAGAAGGTGCTGTATGTCCCGAAGATCGGACGTGCGCCGCCGCGTGCGAGTCCCGATGCCATCGCGACCGCGTGCTCCTCGGCGATGCCCACGTCGACGTACTGACTGCCAAGTTCCGCGCGATCCTTGGGGGAGAGTCCGATGGCGCCCATCGTACCCGCCGCGAGAAAGACGACGTTCGGATTCGTCCGCGCCTGCTCTTTGAGGAAGTCCTTGGTCGCCTCCTGATACGGATCCGTGTATGGGTGTTTCAGCGCACCCGTCTCAATGTCGAACGCGGACCGATAGTGCCACGTCTCGGGATCCTCCTCGGCGAACTGGTAGCCCTTGCCCTTCTGCGTGACGATATGCACAACGACGGGCTTTGTACTGTCCTTGACAGCGGAGAACGCCGCAATCAGCGCCTCGCAGTCGTTGCCGTCCGCCACATAGCGGTAGTCGAGCCCCATCGCACGGAACAGGTTGTCCTCCGCTGCGCCGTTTGTCTCGCGCAGCTCCTTGAACGTGCGGTACATCCCACCGTGGTTCTCCGCGATGGAATGCCCGTTGTCATTGAATACGATGATGAAGTTCGTGCCCATCTCGCCGACGACGTTCAGCCCCTCCAGTGCCTCGCCGCCGGACATTGAGCCGTCGCCGATGAGGGCGATGACGTTTTCCTTGCGCCCCGCCAGATCCCGCGCCTTTGCAAGACCCGCGGCGAGACTGATCGAGGTCGATGTGTGCCCGACGTTGAAGAGGTCATGCGGACTTTCCTCGGGATTCGTATAGCCCGACACCTCGTCGTATTTGTCCTCGTCGATGTATGCCTCCACGCGCCCCGTCAGCATCTTGTGCGGGTAACACTGGTGCGACACGTCGTAGACGATCTTGTCCGTGGGCGAGTCAAAGACCGTGTGCAGCGCGATGATCGCCTCGATGATGCCGAAGTCCGGGCCGAAATGCCCGCCGTGAATGCTCGCACGCTTTAGGAGTGCGTCGCGCATTTCCTGTGCGAGCACCCTGCGCTGTTCCGCCGTATAGCCCTTGATGTCGGCGGGCGACGTGATTGTTTCCAAATACATAGAGATTCCCCTTTGCCGTATACTTTCCATTTCCATAAGCGAATTATATCATCGAAATGTACATGGATGTCAAGGCGCGTAGCAAATGTAACGGATTATTTTCAGCAAAGTATGGTAAAGTGAGTACTTCGATGAAAAAATATTTTGATGGGAGATATATAATGAAAGAATGCAAAATGAAAGACAGCCGTATCGTCATCAGCGAGGTGATGATGCCGAGTCAGGCGAACCCGAACGGGAATGTGCATGGCGGCGAGATTATGAAGCTGATGGACTCGGCGGCATATGCAGCGGCGCGGCGGTATGCACGGTCGAACGTCGTGACGGCACGCGTGGACGAGCTGGAGTTTCACCTGCCCATCCGCATCGGCGATCTCGTCGTCGTGACGGCGGACATCGTCTATGTCGGGCACAGCTCGATGGAGGTCGCCGTCAACGTCATCGTCGAGGACTTGGACGACGGCGGCGATCCGCAGCTCGGACTCTCGGCGTACTTCACCATGGTTGCGCTCGACCGCAACGCGCGGCCGAAGTCCGTGCCGCCGCTCACGCTCGATACCGAGGAGGCGCGTGCCGCCTTCGAGGAGGGCAAACGCCGCTATGAGGCGCACAAGGCACGCAAGCGTCGTGCTGTCACGCCTGCGGGCGGCTGTGTCTGCGATGCCATCGCGCAGCAGACCACGGCGGCTGTGCAGGAATAAGGTACGCCTTTCTCCTGTTGAAACGCACGCGTGTTTATGCTATGATAAACACAAGACATGAACAGCAATGTACGGAACACCGAAGAGATTCCCTATGGGGATCGTCGGCGTGAAATCGTGTCTTGCAAAAGATGCCTACAGCAATTTTTATCTGTCTGTCAAACAGCAGCGGGGTTCGACGACCCCGCAGGACGGGGCGGCGCGTCGCTTCCGTCTGCGGCATCTTGTCAGTATATGTCCGCAGTTTGCTGCGGTGAATGAATGTGTCCGGCACAGTGCATCCGCATCTGGGTCGGGCATTTTGCGCAAAGGAGGAAATGCGATGCTGGACGCACTGAAAGAGGAGAGCAACAAGACCTATACGCGGACGGAAAACGATGCCGCAACCTACGCGAGTACGGGTTCGGACGTGCTCGACTTCTTCGCTGCGGCAGGTGCGCTGCGGGAGGCGGGCGAGGCAGAGATCATCGTGCGCTTTACGCGCGCCTTTGCCGCGCATCCACTGTATGCCCTGCGCACACTCTTCTACGCGCGCGACGTGCGCGGGGGACTCGGTGAGCGGCGGCTCTTCCGCATCCTGCTCGTCCATCTCGCCGCCTACGCGCCCGCCGTCCTCGAAAAGAATCTGCACCTCGTGCCGGAGTATGGCCGCTGGGACGATCTGCTCGTCCTCCTCGACACGCCGTTGGAGGACGCCGCCGTGCGGCTCATCCGTACGCAGCTGGCAGAAGATCTGCGGGCAGCATGGGAGGAGAAGACTGTCTCCCTCCTCGCGAAGTGGCTGCCGTCCGTCAATACCTCCTCGCATGCGGTGCGCAGACAGGCGCGGAGGCTCGCGGTTCTGTTCGGGATGAGGGAGGCGGACTACCGCAGGATGCTCGTCCGTCTGCGCCGCCGCATTGCGCTCATCGAGAACGCCCTGCGCACGAGGGACTATACCTTTGACTACGCAAAGCAGCCGTCGAAGGCGATGTTCAAGTATCGCGCAGCGTTTTGGCGCAACGACATGGAGCGGTACAAGGCGTTCCTTGAACGCGTCGCGTGCGGTGCGGAGCAGCTGCATACGGGAACGCTCTATCCCTACGAGATCATTCGTCCGCTCAGTGGAGCAGTGACACCGCAAATCCCGAAAGAGGTGGTGCGTACCCTTGATGTCACATGGAGCGCACTGCCCGACTATACGCATGGAGAGAACGCACTCGTCGTGCTCGATGGCTCCGGCTCGATGTACTGGGGCGGGAACCCCCTGCCGAGCAGCGTCGCGCTCTCGCTTGCCATCTACTTCGCCGAACGCAATACGGGTGCGTTTCATGGGCACTTTATCACGTTTTCCGGGAACCCGCGCCTCGTCGAGATCAAGGGTGTGACGATTGTGGAGCGTGTGCACTACTGCAAAAGCTTTGACGAGGTGGCAAACACAAATCTTGAAGCGGTGTTCCGCCTCCTCCTGCGTGCGGCGGTGAAGAACCGTGTGCCGCAGGAGGAACTGCCCTCCGTGCTCTACATCATCACGGACATGGAGTTCGATGCCTGTACAGTGGACGCAGACGTGACGAATTTCGAGCGGGCAAAGGAACTGTTCACAGAGGCGGGCTACACGCTGCCGCGCATCGTCTTCTGGAACGTACAGAGCCGCCGCTGCCAGCAGCCCATCACGATGAACGAGCAGGGCGTCACGCTCGTCTCCGGGTGCAGCCCGAGCATCTTTTCCATGGTTGTCGACGGGCGCATTACCCCGTACGAGTACATGGAGCAGGTACTCCGCAGCGAACGCTATGCGGCGATTGAGGTGTAGGAACGAAAGAAACGCAGCTCCGCGCGAGGGCTGCGCTTTCTTGTGTGGAAAACTTAGGAAGCACTGATAAATTCAGCCGCGCCATCTTGACGCATCTTTTTTGCCCGCACTTCGGCGGAAAAATCTACGCCGGTCTGGCAGACTTCATTTTATCAGTGCTTCCATAATGAAAAGAAGGGCAGTCCGTGTGGGGCTGTCCTTCTTGTATGGGGGAGAAAATCTGTGGTATAATAGATATGGAATCCCCTACTTTTCCTACCGCGAGGAGGCGCGTACCATGGAAGCGGCGGTTATGCACGACACATTTATCGATAATGCAAAGGTCATGGCAAAAGGTCAGGTGACTATACCGAAAGACGTGCGGAATGTGCTTGGAATCACAAATGGAAGCCGTGTCACCTTCGTCGTCGAGCAAGGGACTGTACGGCTTGTGAACTCTGCCACCTATGCAATGCAGATGCTGCAGCGCGAGATGGCAGAGGAGGGGGCGGAGCTTTCGGAGGCTGATGTCATGGCGTTGGTGAAAGATGTGCGCCGCACCCAGGTGTAGATATGCGCGTCCTGATTGATACCAATATTCTGATCTCGGCAATTCTTGGGCATGGGACACCCTTTCTCGCCTATCAAAAAGCAGTTTCCTTTCCTCATACAGCACTCATATGCGAACAGAATATCCACGAACTTCGGCGGATTTTTCAGCGTAAGTTTCCGCATAAAACTGCTGTGATGGAGAACTTTTTGTCGATTGCCCTACTGTCTCTGGAATGCGTTCCCATACCGGATACCTTAATACCGGAAGAAGAAAAAATCCGTGATGTAGCAGATCGGTCGATTCTCAGAGCCGCAATAGCTGCAAAAGCAGATATCCTGTTGACGGGCGATAAGGATTTTTTGGAGGCGGAGGTGACAATGCCCCGCATTCTTTCTGCGGCAGAATTTCTGCGTTTGTGATTCTTTCTGACAAGATTTCTTAAGGAATCGCTGATAAAATGAAGTCCGTCGGATTGGTGCAGATTTTTTGTCC
>CAUVMF010000054.1:0-8646 GCA_963552975.1 uncultured Selenomonas sp. | reverse complement strand
AGTTCGTCGGCATGGGCGAGAAGCTTGAACCGCTTGAGGTGTTCCACCCCGACCGTATGGCATCGCGCATCCTCGGCATGGGCGATGTGCTCTCCCTCGTGGAGAAGGCGCAGGAGAACTTCGACCTCGAAAACGCGAAGAAGATGGAGGCGAAGCTCCGCAAGAACGACTTCACGCTCGACGACTTCCTCGATCAGCTGCAGCAGGTGAAGAAGCTCGGCTCACTGAATAGCATCCTCGGCATGATTCCGGGGATGGGCAATCTCAAGAAGAAGCTCGGCGATCAGGAGTTTGACCTCGACGGCAAGGAGATGCGTCAGCTTGAGGCCATTATCCGTGCGATGACACCGAAGGAGCGTGCGGACATCACAATCATCAACGGCAGCCGTCGCAAGCGCATCGCTGCGGGCAGCGGAACACGCGTGCAGGATGTGAACAAGCTGCTCAAGCAGTTTGGCGAGATGCGCAAGATGATGAAGAAAATGAAGAAGATGAAGGGCAAGGGCGGAATGCCCTCCATGCCGTCACTCGGTGGCATGGGGCTTCCGAAGATGCCATTCTTCAAATAATATAGGAAGCACTGATAAATTCAGCCCATTATCTTGGCGCATTCTTTTCGCCCTGCCTGTGTCAACAAATCCTCCACATAGCTTTGGCTATGCGTCCGGTTTGTTTCCTTGGCAGGACAAAAATTCTGCACCAATCTGACAGACTTCATTTTATCAGCGATTCCTATACAACGAAAGGTGGTGAAAATATGGCAGTCAAGATTCGTTTGAACCGCATGGGTGCGAAGAAGAATCCCTTTTATCGCATTGTGGTCGCCGACTCGCGTGCACCGCGTGACGGTCGATTCATCGAGATCCTTGGAAACTACGATCCGTCGAAGCAGCCCGCCGTCGTCAGCATTGACGAGGAGAAGGCAATCGATTGGATGAAGAAGGGCGCACAGCCGACCGATACGGTCAGGAACCTCCTGAGCAAGAACGGCACGATGGCGAAATTCGCCGAGGCAAAGCGTCAGAAAGATTGACAAATACAGCGCGTGAGCGGGGGATCCATCTCGGTGATCTCTCGCGGCGTGCGTATTGCGATGAGGAGAGACGACCAGCGTGAAAGAGATAGTCGAGGTTATCGCAAAATCCTTGGTCGATCATCCGGAAGCTGTCGTCGTTGACGAAACGCAGGATGATCAGGAGATCATATTGAGACTTCGTGTGGCAGAGGATGACATGGGTAAGGTCATCGGCAAGCAGGGGCGCATCGCAAAAGCGCTGCGCAGTGTTGTCAAGGCTGCTGCGACGAAGGAGAATAAGAGGGCAACGGTCGAGATCGGCTGATGTGCAAACGGCGTGCGTCTCGGACGGTCGCCGTTTTTGCATATTTGTTGCAATAGGAGAAATACAGAGTGGATACAATCACAATGAAGGTGCCTGTCACCGTCAAGGCAAAGCTGACGGAGAAGCTGCGCGCAAAGATGCTCAAGGAGATGGAGGAAGGTCTCAGCCGTGCGGAGCTCGAGGTACAGCAGCTCGGCATCCAGGAGAAGCGCGTCATGCAGGAGGCGGAGCAGGGCGAGCTGACGCCGCAGGCGATTCAGCACATCAACGCGATCCGTCAGGAGCGTCAGCGTCGTCTCGACTACATCGAGGAGACGACGGCACACCGCGAAGAGCTGCAGAAGTTCGTCGAGGGGGCGGAGATCGTGCAGGGCACGCTTGAGCGTCTGGTCAAGGCGAAGGTCGGCGACGATATGCGCGAACTCATGAACGTCGAGATTCTGGTGGAGGATGACAAGATTGTCGCCATCCGTTCCTGATGCAAGCAATGAGCGCATCGTCATCGGGCGCGTCGGTGCGGCGCACGGGATTCAGGGCGACCTGCGGATCATCCCGCTGACGGATTTTCCCGAGCGTTTCGACGCACTGCGTGAGGTCATGGTGGGCGACGAACTGCTCCATGTCGAGCGCGTGAAGCCGCAGGGGAAGAACATCCTCATGCGCTTCCGCGAGTACGCTGTCCGCGAGGAGGCGCAGAAACTTACGGGGCGGCTGCTCACGGTTGCGCGCGCGGATGCTGCGCCGCTCGATGAAGGTGAATACTACGTCTTTGACATCGTTGGGCTTACGGTCTACGATGAAGAGGATAACGAGCTAGGTACAGTCGAGAACGTCATCCGCACGGGCAGCAACGATGTCTATGCCGTGCGTGCGGAGGACGGGCGCGAGATTCTCGTGCCCGCGCTGCGCACGGCGGTGTTGGCGATTGATGTGCCGGGCGGACGCATGACGGTACGATTCCCACAGTAGGCGGACGGGGAGAACATCTCTCCGCTCCGCTTTTTCTTTGCGGAAAATCGTGTCTCATGTTATAATGTATCAAAAGTTTCTATTTCTTTTATTCATAAGGGGTCAGAATATGCTCACCTGTATCACGCACTCTCCCGAGGAGACTGCGCATCTAGCGGGAACGATCGGTAAAATCATCCACGAGGGAACAGTCATCTGCCTCGACGGGGAGCTTGGGGTGGGCAAGACGCTCTTTGTGCGTGCGCTTGCGCGGACGCTCGGCGTGGAGAGCGACGTGACGAGCCCGACGTTCAACCTCATGAACATCTACGAGGCTGCATGTCCCATCGTGCATTTTGACCTCTATCGAATCGAATCCGAGGAGGAACTGGAGGACATCGGCTTCTACGAGTACGTTGAGGCGACGGAGGGCATTGTTCTGATCGAGTGGGCGGAGAAATTTCCCGATGCGATGCCCGAGGATCGCGTGCAGGTGAACATCGCGGCACTGGACGAGGAGGAGCGGCAGTTCACCTTTGCCGCTGAAGGGGAGCTGAGCACGGCGCTCTTGGAGGAGTTGAGCGATATTGTCAATCCTGAGCATTGATACCTCCTCGCAGGTCTCGAGCGTTGCCGTTCTGTTGGCGGAGCGCGTTGCGGCAGAGATCAGCATGCAGGGAGCATTGACGCACTCGGAGACGCTGATGCCGCACATCGAGACGGCGCTCCGTATGGCGCGTGTGGAAAAATCTGAACTCGAGGGAATCGCCGTCAGCATCGGCCCCGGCTCGTTCACGGGGCTGCGCATCGGACTTGCGTCGGCAAAGATGATGGCGTACGCCCTGCACATTCCCCTCATCGCAGTACCGACACTCGAGGCGCTTGCCCATCACTATATCTGTGAGGGGGTGCGCCTCGTTCCTATGATGGACGCGCAGAAAGGAAATGTCTATGCGCAGGAATTCATGTGGGAGGCGGGGCTGGATGGATTGCACCTAAGAGAGACGCACGTACTCTCCATCCTTCCTCTGACGGAGGTCATTGCGGGCTTGGAGAACGCGGAGCAGCCTGTGATTCTGCTCGGCGATGCCATGCAGAAGAAAACGACGCTCGCACTTCCGGCAAATGTGCGCCTTGCTCCGATTCATGCGCGGATGCCGCGTGCGGCATGTGTGGGTCTCGCGGCACTCACGCGGCTTGCACGCGGGGAGCTGGACGATCCCGTGACTGCTGCACCCCTCTATCTTCGCCGCAGTGAGGCGGAGGTGCTGTGGGAGAAGCGGCATGGCACGGGGGCGGCACAGTGATTCACTTTCGTGAACTCTTGCCCGAGGACGCGGAGGGCGTGGCACGCGTCGAGCGTGAGAGCTTCCCGACGCCGTGGTCACGTGAGGACTTCTGGCGTGAGGCTTCGAATGACTTTGCCTGCTATATCGTTGCGCTCGAGGATGCGGAGATCATCGGCTTTGGCGGCTGCTGGATCTCGTTTGAGGAGGCACAGGTGACGAATATCGCGCTGACCTCCGCGCAGCGCGGCAGAGGGCTTGGCAAAGACCTCATGACGCAGCTGATGTGTGCGGCGGCGGCACGTGGTGCGGAGCGCATGACACTTGAGGTGCGCCCGTCGAATATGCCCGCGCTGCGTCTCTATGAGGGGCTCGGCTTTGCAGCGATCGGCGTGCGCAAGAAATACTATCAGGACAATGACGAGGACGCGATCCTGATGTGGCATACGAAATTGAAGGAATTTGTAAATGAAAGATGTGCAGGAGAAACTGACGCTCGGGATTGAGACGAGCTGCGATGAAACCTCAGCGGCGGTGCTGCGCGGGACGCGTGAACTCCTCTCGTGTGTGATCGCGACGCAGATTCCGATTCATCAAAAATACGGCGGTGTCGTGCCCGAGATCGCCTCGCGCAACCACATTTTGAGCATCCTGCCCGTCGTCGAGCAGGCACTTGCGGAGGCGGAGACGGAGCTCGCAGAGATCGACCAGATCGCCGTCACCTATGGACCGGGACTGGTCGGTGCGCTCCTCGTCGGCGTGTCGGCAGCAAAGTCGCTCGCGTTCTCCCTTGGTGTGCCGCTCATTGGGGTCAATCATCTCGAAGGACACATCTTTGCGAACTTCCTCGCGACGCAGAATCTCACACCGCCCTTTATGTCGCTCGTCGTCTCGGGCGGGCATACGGCACTCGTCGATGTCGCAGACTACGAGTCGTTCCGCCTCATGGGCAGGACGCGCGACGATGCGGCGGGCGAGGCGTTCGACAAGGTGGCGCGTGTGATGGGGCTGCCGTACCCGGGCGGCCCCGAGATTGATAAGCTCGCGCGAGAGGGGAATCCATCTGCAATCGACTTTCCGCGTGCACTTGCACAGGAGGGCAACTATGAATTCAGCTTCAGCGGGCTGAAATCCGCCGTGCTGAACTACATCAACAGTGAGCAGATGAAGGGGCATGCACTGAACAAGGCGGACATCGCCGCCTCGTTCCAGTCCGCCGTGGTGGAGGTGCTCGTACACAAGGCGTTCGAGGCAATCCGCGAGGCGGGACGCGATACGCTCGTCCTCGCGGGCGGTGTTGCGGCGAATAAGTCCCTTGAGACACGTCTGCGTGAGACGGCAGCGGCGGAGGGCATCCGCTATCTTTACCCGCCACTGCGCCTTTGCACGGACAATGCGGCGATGATTGCCTGCCGTGGTGCGTATCAAGCCGCAGCGGGGAAGTACAGTGACCTCTATCTGAACGCCGTCCCGGGACTGGATTTTGATTGATTGCAGAGCTGATACATGACTATATTGTCGTGTATCGGCTCTTTTTATTTGTCCATAGCCCTTCTTGACAAAGGGCAATGTCTTTTCGTTGCAACTATGAATGTCATTCGCTATAATGAATTTGTCAGTGGTCGAAAGGGGGGCGGGGGCATGGAACTGTCGGCACGGGCAAGAGCAATCCTATCCATTCTTGCCGCAGGGACAAACTACATTCCCGCCGAACAAATCGCCGCTGAGATTGGCGTCAGCGCGCGAACGATTGCGCGCGAGATGCACGGCATCGAGAGGGCGCTCATGCCATACGGTATTACGCTCCTGCGGCGTACGGGCGCAGGCTTCATGCTCGCAGGCGATGCAGCGGAGCTCAGAGCACTGCGCGCGCGTCTTGCGGCAAATGCCGATATGGGGCGGGAACTCTCGCCCGAGCAGCGCCGTTCAGTGCTCATCACCCGACTCCTTATGGCAGATGAGCCGCTGAAACTCTTTGCGCTTGCGCGTCTCTTGCATGTGACGGACAGCACCGTCAGTCACGATCTTGATCGTGTGCAGCCTCTTCTGGCGGAGCAGGAAATCACGCTTGTACGCCGTCCCGGACTCGGGGTTTACGTCGAGGGGGCGGAGCGGGACATCCGCAGTGCACTCGTCCGCATCATCCACGACCGTGTGGATGAAGTGGAGCTGCTCGCGCTCGTCGCTGACGACAGCGCAGAGGGGCCGGCATCAGCGGCGGATCGGGCGCTGCTCGGTCTCGTCGACGGGGCACAGATACGGACGATTGATGATATCGTTGCCAAGGAGACGCACGGGAGGGATATCCCTGATACCGCGCGCGTTGGGCTGGTCGTTCATCTCGCGCTTGCCGTGCGGCGCATGCAGCAGCACGATGCGATTGTGATGGATGCGGGGACGCTCGGAGAGCTGCGCCGCACGGAGGAATTCGCGGCAGCGCGCATGATTGCGGTGCAGTTGGGCAAAGTATTTTCCCTCTCCGTCCCCGAGGCAGAGATCGGCTACATCACGATGCACCTCCTCGGTGCGCGCGGTACGGCTCTTCCTGCAGGGGCAGGGCGGGTGGATAACTTCCGTCTTGTTCAGATCGCGCAGTCGATCATGCGTCTCGCCGCTGAAAAAAGCGGTGCCCCCCTCCTCAGAAGCCGTACGCTGCTCACGGGGCTTGTCAATCATCTTGCCCCGGCGCTGCACCGACTGAAGCTCCACATGGACATCCGCAATCCTCTGCTCGCAGAGGTGGAGGCGGAGCATCCGGAACTCATGGAGCTCGCGCGGTACTCCACGCGCATGATGGAGGAGGAGGTTGGGACACTCCTTCCCGCCGATGAGATTGCGTACATTGCCATTCATATCGGCGCAGCACTGACGGAGGCGGGTGGGGATCGCCCCGTTGTGCGCGTGCTCGTCGCGTGCCCTACGGGTCTCGGGACGAGCCGTCTGCTCGCAAGCCGCATCCGCCGTGCCTACGAGCGCATCCGCGTGGTGGGGGAGCTCTCCTCCCTCGCGCTCACGGCGCAGGAGATCACACGCCGCGCCGTGGACTTCGTTGTATCGACCGTTCCGCTCCCGCCGCTCCCCGTTCCCGTTGTCGTTGCAAGTGTGTTTCTGACCGCCTCCGATCGCGCACGGATCGACGCTGTGCTTGCTTCCTGTGTGCCGCAGTCTGCCATTGAGACGCAGGAAAAGCCGCAGTTCAGCGAGGCGATGGCAGAGATTCATTGCCTGAGCGGGGCGATTTATGAGCTGCTTACGGGCTTTCGACTGCGTGTGGATATACGGGTGCAGACACTACCGCAGCTGGCAGATGCGGCGGCGCAGCTCCTTGTATCGGAGGGGGCGGCTGATATTGCAGCGGCACTTCTCCGACGTGAGGCAATTGCGCCCACATGGGTCACGCCGCAGATGCTCCTGCTGCACACAGAGACAGCTGCGCTGCGTACACCGCAGTTCGGCGTTCTTCGTCTCGCGCAGCCGCTTCCCTGCGGTGCGGATGCCGTGCGTACGGCACTCGTTATGCTTGCTCCGACCGAGAACGGTATGGCGGCAAAGCAGATTCTTGGGACGGTTTCGGCGCACATTGCGGAGCGTTCGACCTTCACGGATCTCCTTGCGCATGGAGGCGTGGAGGAGATCCGCCGCGAACTGGAATACGTTTTCGAAGAGCATTTCCGTGAAAGATTGGAAGAGCTCTTGTAGATAATTTTTTTGGGTCTATTTTAGAAGGGGGATTATGATGGGTAAACAAGGTGGAGGTGCACAGGAGGCCATGCAGAAATTTGGCCGCTTCCTGTCCGGAATGGTCATGCCGAACATCGGCGCATTTATCGCGTGGGGATTTCTGACAGCACTCTTTATCCCGACGGGGTGGATGCCGAACGAATACCTCGCGCAGGTCGGCGGTCCGATGAGCAAGTGGCTGATTCCTCTGCTCATCGGCTACAGCGGCGGCGCGGCGATCTACGGACATCGCGGCGGCGTTATGGCGGCGATTGCAACGTCCGGCATCATCGCCGGTTCGGACATCCCGATGTTCCTCGGTGCGATGATTATGGGACCTCTGGGCGGCTACATCATCAAGAAATTTGACGATGCCATTCGCGACAGCATTCCGGGTGGATTCGAAATGCTGGTCAACAACTTCTCACTCGGCATACTCGGCGGCATCCTCGCGATGATTGCCTATGCCGTTGTCGGTCCTGTGGTCGGCGGCGCAAACGATATTCTGCGCAGCGGTGTGGAGGGAATCGTTGCGATGGGACTTCTGCCGCTCGCCTCCATCATCATCGAGCCGGCGAAGGTGCTCTTCCTCAACAACGCGCTCAACCACGGCGTGCTCAGCCCTCTCGGCATTCAGCAGGCGCAGGAATACGGCAAGTCCATGTTCTTCCTGCTCGAGGCGAATCCGGGCCCCGGTTTCGGCATTTTGCTTGCCTACTGGCTCTTCGGTAAGGGCATGGCGAAGTCGTCCTCGCCGGGCGCAATGATCATTCACGTTCTCGGTGGTATTCACGAAATTTACTTCCCGTACATCCTTATGAAGCCGACGCTCATCGTTGCTGCGATTGCGGGCGGTATGTCCGGTGTCTTCACCCTCGGTCTCCTCGGCGGCGGTCTCATTGCACCGTCCTCCCCGGGCTCGATCTTTGCAATCATTGCGATGACGCCGAACGGCTCGGCGCTCTTTGCGAACCTCTCTGCGTTCGCCGTTGCAACGGCAGTTTCCTGCGCGGTTGCGTCCGTCTTTATCAAGATGTCGAAGGATGTTGAGGAGGATTCGCTCGAGTCCGCACGCGAGAGCATGGCGGATATGAAGAATCGCGGCAAGGATCTCCCCGCTGAGAAGAAGGTTGCGGGCAAGGATCTGAAGGTCATCGTCTACGCCTGCGATGCGGGCATGGGCTCTTCCGCGCTCGGTGCGGCGGCACTGCGCAAAAAGCTGAAGAAGGACGGCTACAAGGACATCTCCGTCACGAATTGCGCGATCGGCGCAATCCCGTCTGAGGCACAGCTCGTTATCTCGCATGAAAAGCTCGCGGAGCGTGCGCTTGCGGACTCGCCGCAGGCAGAGC
>CAUVMF010000053.1:0-8748 GCA_963552975.1 uncultured Selenomonas sp. | reverse complement strand
ACTGAATCCGGACGATCCAAATGTCTTTGATAAGCTCGGCGAAATCAGCATGAACTTGCTTGCCAAGGAAATAACGAATGCCAAGGTTGAGGGACAGCAGTCCTTTGAGGTTGAGGTAACCAAGAACAAGGATACGGGGAAATGGATGCCCGCCGATCTCAACAAGTTCCAAGACACACTCGCGTCCTACATGCTCTTCAAGGATGGAGACAGCTCTATGCTGAACGATTGAACGAAATAACAAACGCCCCGCAGCATACAAAAACGCCCGACGGCTGTCGGGCGTTTTCAATTGCACGCTATCGCATAAAGGTATAGACTGCTATATTCGTAACAATGGCAAGAGGCTCTGCCCAGACGCCGATGATGAGCGTAAAGGCGACGGCAATGACGCCCATCGCACTTGCCGGCAGCGGCAGACGCAGATGCTCCTCGGCCACCTTCTCCCCCTCCTCGACATCGCGGAACATCTCCTTGATGACGAGCAGATAGTAGTAGACGGACATCATCGACATGACGAAGCCGACCCCCGCGAGCCAGAGATAGCCCGCGTCGATTGCCGCCGCGAAGATGTAGATCTTCCCGACAAAGCCCGCCGTCGGCGGAATACCGGCCATCGTGAGGAGTGCAACCATCAGGATGCCCGCCGGGAGCAGGGAATCCTTTGCAAGCCCGCGCACGCTCGCGAGGTCCGCACCGCCGCGCTTCATCTCAAGATAGGAAATGGTGACGAACGCGCTGACATTTGCAAAGACATAGACCATCGCGTAGAAGAGCACCGCTTTGATGCCCGCTGCATTCGTCGCGACCATCGCGGTCATCATGTAGCCCGCTTGTGCAATCGACGAGTACGCAAGCATACGCTTGATATTCGTCTGGCGGAACGCCATGAGATTGCCGCCGACCATCGAGACTGCCGCGAAAATCGCAAGCAGATGCGCCCAGTACGCTGCAAGGAATGGGAACGCAACGAACAGAACCCGCAGGAGAATCGCAATGCCCGCCGCCTTGGAGCACATGGCGAGCAGAGCCGTCACGGGCGCGGGCGCTCCCTCATACACATCCGGCGCCCAGAGGTGGAACGGAATGATCGAGAGCTTAAAGAAGAAACCCGCGAGCACGAGCACGACACCGATCAGACCGAGCGAAAAGAACAGACCGAGTCCCTGCGCAATCTCCTGAAACACCATCGTCCCCGTCATGCCGTAGACGAGGCTCATGCCGTAGAGCAGCACCGCCGTCGAGCCGGAACCAAAGACGAGATACTTGATGCCCGCTTCCGCCGAAAATGGTGAATCCGTACGGATGGCGACGAGCGCGTAGAACGAAATCGTCATCAGCTCCAACCCGACGAATGCCGTCATGAGGTCGTTCGCCGAGGAGAGAACGCACATGCCGAGCAGAGCCGCGAGCAGCAAGAAGTAGAACTCTCCCTTATGCCGAAGCGTCTGCTCCACATAGTCCGCTGCAAAGATAACGGTCGAGAGAATCCCGACGATGAAGAGAATCTTGAAGAAGACGGAATAGCCGTCGACGATGTAAAGCCCCGCATAGAATGCGGCCGCACCGCCGTCGGGCGGGTACATGCCCACGGCGAGCGCAAGCACGCCGAGAAGTCCCGCAACGGTCAGCCAGACCACGGGGCAGCGCGGTGCATCCTTTTTGAGCATGAGATCGAGAAGGAGCACGAGTGCCATCAGTACAACAATACCGATTTCAACGGAAATCGCAGCAAAATTCATCGCTTGCAGCATCAGTGCCCACCTCCTACGATTGTCGGTGCATCTTGGATCAGATCAAAGAGCGGCGCGAGCGGGGCAACCCCCGTGTCCACCACATTCATGAGCAGTCCCGGAAACACACCGAAGCCCACGAGGAATACGCCGAGCACGACGAGCGGCACGATGTCGATCTTGCGCTCATCGGGAAATTTCGCAAAACGCTCAACACGCGGTCCGAAGAGGACGCGTGCCAGCATGCGCAGGACGTAGAACGCCGTGAAGATGATGCCAGATACGGCAATCATAGCGATCACGGGATAGACCTCGATGATGCCGACGAAGATCGTGAACTCCGGGATAAAGCCGATCAGCCCCGGCAGCCCGAGCGAGCAGAGCCCCGCGAGCATAAACCCGACCGTGATGTGCGGCATATGATGTGCCAGTCCCCAGAGGTCGCCGACGCTGCGCAGCTCCGTCTTCTCGTAGACATAGCCGACCTGCGAGAAGAAGAGCGCGAGCATGATGCCATGCGCCACCATGTAGGCAACCGCACCGCTTACGCTCACGACGTTCAGCGCCGCGAAGCCGAGCAGGACATAGCCCATGTGGGAGACCGAGGAATACGCAATCATGTACTTGATGTCACGCTGCGCGAGTGCGATGTAGGATGCGTAGATGACGTTGATCATCGCAAGCACGGCGATTACGGGTGCCCAGAACTTTGCCCCGAGGGGCAGGATAAAGAAGCCGATGCGGATGAGCGCGTAGCCTCCGATCTTTTTCAGCACACCTGCGTTAATCATGGAGATCGCCGTCGGTGCACCCGCATAGCCGTCAGGTGACCAGATGTGGAACGGGAACATCGAGAGATGCGACCCGAACCCGATGAGCAGGAGGAAGAATGCCGTAACCTGTACCTCCCACGAGATATGCCCCGTGAGTGCGGCAGCAGCAAGTGCCTCGAAATCGAACGTGCGCATCCCCGACTCGTACGCGCTCACATACAGGAGGAGCACACCGAGCAGCATGAATGCCGAACCGACGAGCAGGAAGATGGTCATCTTCATCGCCGCGTGCTCTTTGCTCACGCGCTCCGACGAGCCCCAGATGAGCACCATCAGGTACGCCGGAATGACAACCATCTCGCAGAGCACGAGGAAGAAGAAGAGATCGCGCACGAGGAATGCCCCCGACACGCCCGCAATCACAATTAGGAGGAGTACAAAGTACTCCTTCACGCGCTTCTCCACGTGCCACGAGCTAAACACGGCGGCAAGCCCGACGACACTCGAGAGCAGGAGCATGGGCAGCGAGATGCCGTCCACACCGAGCGAATACGCGACACCGAGATCCGTGATCCACGGGATGTACTCCGTGTACTGCATCCCGCCGCGCGCCATGTCATAGTCCGCATAGACAAAGAGCGTGAGGATGGTTGCGACCATCATCGCAAACGCGGAGAGCTGACGAATCGTATCGTGCAGCCGCCCCGGCAGAAGCGCAATGATGAGTGCTGCCACAAGCGGGGTCAGGAGAAGACAAGAGAGAATCGGAAATGTCATCATCGGAATCCACCTCCCCAATAGGCGATGATCTGTATCGCCCAATATAGCGCGTAGCACAGGAGAATGAGCACACCCGTGTAGAATACGACGACGTACCGCTGTGCCTGCCCGTTCGCGGACTCCGTGAGCAGGTCGCTTGTGGCGAGTGCATACGCCCCCAGACCGATCATCATGTTGTCGAAGATCTTTTCATCGACCCAGCGGAGGATGAGAGCCGTACCGTAGACGAACCGCTCACGGAAATAACCGTAGAGTTCGTCGATGTAGAATTTGTTATAGACGACGCGGTAAAGGAAACCGAAGCTCCGCTGCCGCATCTCCGTCCGCAGGCTGTGTCGCCCGTAGATCTGATAGGCGGCGGCAAAAGCAATCAGTGCGAGCACCGTGCTCGTCCCTGCAACCGTCCAGTCAATCGGCGCATGATGCGGTACACCTTCATTGACCCAGACGGAGAAGCCGCCGAAGTACCCCAACGCGCCGCTCACAAGTGTGAGCAGGATGAGCATAATCATCGGCCAGCGCATGAATGCGTCGACCTCGTGTGCCTCGTATTTGCTGCGGCTCTCACCAAGGAACGCCAGAATGAGCAGACGCGCCATGTAGAATGCCGTGAGGAAGGACGTGACGGTTGCCATCACGTAGAGCGGGGTGCTCGCGTGCATGACCGCCGCGAGGATCTCATCCTTTGAGAAGAAGCCCGAGAACGGCGGGATGCCCGCAATGGCAAGCACACCGACAAGCATTGCCGCAAAGGTCAGCGGCATCTTTTTCCACAGGCCGCCCATCTTCGTAATGTCCGTCTCATCGTGCAGCGCGTGCATGACGGCACCGGCACAGAGGAAGAGCATCGCCTTGAAGAAGGCGTGCGTCATGAGGTGGAACATCGACGCGGAGAACGCGCCCACGCCGACCGCAAGCATCATGTAGCCGAGCTGACTGATTGTCGAGTACGCGAGCACCGACTTGAACTTCCGCTGCGTCACGGCGATGATTGCCGCAAAGAGCGCAGTAAATGCACCGAGCCCCGCGATAAAGTCCATCACGAACGGAGATTCACTGAAGATGAAGAATGCGCGCGCGACGAGGTAGACACCCGCCGCCACCATCGTCGCCGCATGGATGAGCGCCGATGTAGGCGTGGGACCTTCCATCGCGTCGAGTAGCCAGACGTGGAGTGGGAACTGTCCCGATTTACCGATCGCCCCCATGAAGAGCAGGAGACCGATGACGGTCAGGAAGCCCGTGCCCGCAGCGAGAACGTACGGCGGAACGAGCATGCGCAGCTCGATGAAATCCATCGTCCCGAACACCATCTGCACGAGCAGAATGCCGACAAGCATCCCAAAGTCACCGATGCGCGTTGTGATGAACGCTTTTTTTGCCGCCTCGCGCGCCGAAACCTTGTGATAGTAGAAGCCGATGAGGAGGTAGGAACAGAGGCCGACCCCCTCCCAAAACACGTAGAGCTGGAGAAAGTTAACCGAGACGACAAGCCCGAGCATCGATGCCGAGAACAGCGAGATGAACGCAAAGAAGCGCCCCATCCCCTCGTCGTGCTCCATATAGCTCACGGAGTAGATATAGACCAGCAGCGAGACAAGCGTCACAATGACGAGCATCATTGCCGTCAGCGGGTCGATGAGCACGCCCATCGTCAGTTTCACATCGCCGATCTGCGCCCAGAGTGCCTTCATCACATAGGGGTCGTTCATCGTGATCTGATAGTTCACGGTCGCGAGGGCGACGAAGACAGAGAACGCGAACGCAAGCGACATCATCGTGATTGCGATCGTCGCGGAGAGGTTTTTCTCCTGGCGCGTGAACGGTCCGATGATGAGAAATGCGAGCGCAGGGAAGAGTGGGATCAGATAGGCATGCGTGAGTGCAAATGTAAACATATCGCTCCCCTCCCCTAGTCTCTGAGCGTATCCAGTTCATCGACATTCGTCGTGAAGCGGATCTGATACAGACGGAATGCGAGGGCAAGCCCGACGGCAATCTCGGATGCGGCAACCGCAATCGAGAAGAGTGCCATGAGCTGTCCCTCCATATTGTGTGCATAGAAGCGGTCGAATGCGACGAGGTTGATGTTCACCGCATTCAGCATCAGCTCCACGCACATGAGAATCGGGATGATGCCGCGCCGCGTGAGCAGACCGTACAGTCCGATACAGAAGAGCACGGCCGCGACAAAGAGCAAATCTGGCAGTCCAATCATGCCGTATCCCCTCCCCTCGCAAGGACAAGTGCCCCGACCATCGCGACGAGCAGCAGCACCGCCACGATCTCAAACGGCAGGACGTACGTGCCGAGCATCCGCTGTGCGATCTCATGCGCGCCTGCGGACGGAGCGAGATCACCGTCCGGCAGGGGTGAAAGCACAATCCCTAGACCGATGAGGAAGAAGAATCCGCCCGCGAGCAGCCCCGTCACCACGCGGCGAAAGAGCTTCTGCGAGGGGTTCGACTGCGCCATCGAGTCGCGCCGCGTCAGCATGATCACCATGACGATGAGGACGGCGACCGCGCCACTGTAGACCATCAGCTGCACCGCGCCGAGGAACTCCGCGCCGATATAGAAGTAGATTGCCGCCACACCGATAAAGGAGAGCACGAGGAAGAGCGCGCTGTGCACGACGTTCGGGGACAGCACGACACCGAGCGCGCCGATGATCGTCACTGCCGCGAGAAAATAGAAGATGATGCTCATGCCGTCCCTCCTTCCTGCTCTGCGTCCTTCGCTTCGGCAGGTTTTTTCTCTGCCGCCTGAGATTTTTCTGTGGCCGCCTTTGCCGCAGCTGCTTTCGCCGCTGCAGCCTTAGCTACTGCCACTTTTTCTGCCGCATCGGCGGGCGCAGCGGGTTTTTCCGCTGCGTCTGGATTCTCCGCCGCAGCCTTCTCCGCCTCGGCTTTCGCCTTCGCGGCGGCCTCCGCCTTTGCCTTAGCAGCGGCTTCCTTCTTCGCCTTTTCCTCCGCTGCCTCAACTTCGACCTGCGCGAGGAATTCCTCCAGATCCGCGCGGTCCTTGTCCGTCATCGCATCGTGGGTCATCGTCTCCTTACTCCACGTCGAAATCGCATAGTCTTTGTCCCAGACGAGGGTCTTGACGGGGCAGACCTCCACGCAGAGATTGCAGTAGAGGCAGCGTCCCGACTTGTGCACATAGGACTTCATATGACGCTTTTTCTTTGCATCCTGTACAATGGTAAGATCGAGTGCCTTGTTCGGGCACGCATTTGCACACATCGAGCAGCCGATGCAGACGCGCCAGTCCATCGCGAGGTTGCCCCCGCGGAAATTATCCGTCATTGGAAGTTTCTCCTCGGGGTAGCAGAAGGTCTCCTTCTTGCCCCAGAGGTGCTTCCATGTGACGCTCATACCCGTGAGCAATCCTTTACCAAACATGTGAGCACCTCCTTAGACGATGCCGAGAAGATACATCCCAACGCCCGTCAAAAAGACGTTGAGAATCGAGAGCGGCACGAGCACCTTCCAGCCGAAGGTGAGAATCTGATCGACGCGCGTGCGCGGGAACGTCCAGCGGAACCACATGATGAGCAGCACCATGAGCACCGCCTTCAGTCCGAACCAGACGAAGCCCGGCAGGAACTCGGGGCCGCTGTAGCCGCCGAGGAAGAACGTCGTCGCGAGGATTGCCGCCGTCAGGAGGTTCGCGTACTCCGCGAGGAAGAACAGCGCCCAGCGCATCCCCGAGTACTCCGTGAACGGCCCCGCGATGATCTCCGACTCGCCCTCCACGAGGTCGAACGGCGTGCGATTCGTCTCCGCGACCGCCGCAATCAAAAAGATGATGAACGCGAGCGGCTGCATGAAGATGAACCAGCTGCTGTTTGCCTGCATCTGCACGATGTCGTCCAGACGCAGCGAGCCCGTCAGCATGACGACGCCGAGCAGCGAGAAGAGCAGCGGCGCCTCGTAGCTGAGCATCTGCCCGACGATGCGCATGCCACCGATGAACGAGTATTTATTGTTTGACGCATAGCCACCCATCAGAAACGGCAGAACCGCCTGTCCCGAGACGGCGAACAGGAGGAACACGCCCACGTTCACATCGGCGAGCACCGCGCCCGCATCGAACGGGAAGAACGCATAGACGAGCGCTGCAGGCACGAAGAGCAGCGCGGGCGAGAGCGCCCAGACCACCTTGTCCGCCCCTGCGGGCATGATGTCCTCCTTGCTCATCAGCTTCAGCATGTCCGCAATCGGCTGCAGGAGTCCGAAGCGGCCCCCGACGCGGTTCGGGCCGATGCGCACCTGAATGAAGGCGCAGATCTTGCGCTCCGCATAGGTAAAGACAATCGCCGCCATCGAGATAATCCCGAGGAGGACGGCGATGCCGACGAAGGTCATGACAAGATCAACCACAAATGGGATCGGCACAACACTGTAAACAGTGGCACGCAGCGTGAGTGCAATCGCTCCCAAGAAAGAAAGTTCCATCATTTGCCTCCTTTCTCAGCAGTCCACTTCGCCCATGATCGGGTCGATGGATGAATACGCGGCGACCGAGTCGCCGATGAACATCCCGCGGCACATCGCATCCAGCCCCTGCATATTGACGAACGAGGGGCGGCGGATGTGGATGCGGTACGGCTTCGTCGTACCGTCGCTGACAATGTAGAAGCCGAGCTCGCCGCGCGTGCCCTCCGTACGGCTGAACACCTCGCCCTTCGGCGGCTTGATGACCTTCGGTACTTTTTTCCCCATAAAGTCACCCTCGGGCAAACCGTCGATCGCCTGACGAATGATCTTCGCGCTCTCGGCGATCTCATTCAGCTTCACCATGTAGCGATCCCAGTTGTCGCCGTTCTTACCCACGGGAATGTCAAAGTCAAAGTCGTCATAGACGCTGTAGCCATCCACCTTGCGCAGGTCAAAGGCCAGCCCCGTCGCACGCAGATTCGGCCCCGTCATATTGTAGGAGAGCGCCTGCTCCGTCGTCAGGGGAGACGTGCCCACGATGCGGCGCACAAAGATCTCGTTCCCCGTCAACAGCTTGTTATACTCCTCAAGAAAAACGGGAACTTCATCGAGAAAAGCGCGGATCAGCACCTCCGCCTCGGGCGAGAGATCTTCCTTCACCCCGCCGATGCGGATGTAGTGGAAGGTCTGCCGTGCACCGCAGACAAGGTTGAAGATATCGAGGATCTTCTCGCGGTCGCGGAAACAGTAGAGCATTCCCGTCGACGCGCCGAGATCGTTCGCAAGCGTCCCGATAAAGATCAAATGGCTGTTGATACGGTTCAGCTCCGCCATAATGACGCGGATGTACTCCGCACGCGGTGTCGTTTCAATGCCCGCAAGCTCCTCCACCGCAAGCGCATAGCCGAAATTGTTGTTCATCGCGGAGATATAGTCGAGGCGATCCGTATAGGGGAGCCCCTGCACATACGTCCTGTCCTCGAGCAGCTTTTCGATGCCGCGATGGAGATAGCCCATGAT
>CAUVMF010000052.1:0-8766 GCA_963552975.1 uncultured Selenomonas sp. | reverse complement strand
GGCGTGGAGGCGCGCGCCTACGACCGCCAGAACGTCTATCAGGCGGGCTACATCGCAGGACACGCCTCGATGGATGCGATGGAGATGCTGATGCACGGGAGGTTCAAGGAGCTCGATCACGGCTTTGACTTCTATGCGCCGCAGATCGTCACGCACGAGGGACGGCACATCCTCATCGGCTGGATGGGGATGCCCGACCGCGAGGAGGACTACCCGACGCGGGAGGAGGGCTGGATGCACAGCCTGACACTCCCGCGCGTGCTGACGCTGCGGCAGGGGCATATCTTCTCCGAGCCGGCGCGTGAGCTGAAGGCACTGCGCCACCGTGAGACCGAGCGCGCGATGGAGGCGGAGGGGGAGAGCGAGTTCTCTGCGACCCTCTACGATCTCACGGAGTTCATCCTTGATCTCACGATGGGGGAGGCGCATACGGTCTCCGTCGAACTCGTCTTCGGACTTGAAAAGCTCGTCTTCCGCTACAACCGTCTCGAGCAGGTCATGACCATCGACCGCACGGGCATGAAGCTCGGCGGGCGCGGCAAACGCGTCTTCAAGCTGTATGCCGAGGATACGCTCTCCATGCGGGTGTATGTGGATCACGGTGCCGTCGAGGCGTTCTTTCAGCACGGCGAGGAGGCTGCGACCATCGCCATCTTCCCCGAGAAGAACATTCAGCCGACGCTGCGCGTCTTTTCCGACGTCGATATGCGGCTCCTCTCGGGCGTGCTCTGGGAGCTTGAGCCGTTTCACTACGAGGCAGTGGGCACGGTATGAGCGGCATCATCTTACGGCGGTTTGTCAGTATGTTGGTCGTGCTGCTTGCCATGACCGGCGGGACATTCGTGCTCATGCAGCTCTCGCCCGTCGACCCTGTCGCGCTTCACTTTGTCATGATGGGTGTTCCCGCCGACCCGCAGCTTGTCGCGGAGTTTCGTGCGGAGCTGGGACTGGATCAGCCGCTGATCGTTCAATATGCGCACTGGCTGTGCGGGATACTGTCCGGCGATCTCGGCTACTCCATCGCCTATGGCGTTCCCGTTGCGGAATTGGTGCGTGAGGCACTGCCACGGACGCTTGCGCTTGCGGGACTCTCTGTTCTGTTTGCTGCAGTGGCTGCAATTCCGCTCGGTCTGCTTGCCTTTTATCGGCATGGGACATGGATCGACCATGCCGCGCGCATCCTGTCATTTCTAGGAATCTCTCTGCCGACCTTCTGGGTCGGCCTTTTGCTGATTTTGCTGTTCTCCGTTCATCTTCGTCTCGTTCCTGTGACGGCGACGGATGGCCTGCGCGGGATGATCCTGCCGGCTGCGGCTCTCGCCATCTGGATTGCGGGGCTTTATATTCGTCGCCTTCGCAATGCTCTGCTCGAGGAGCATGGGAAAAACTATGTGATTGGGGCGCATGCGCTCGGACTGCCGGCTCATGTTGTCCTATGGCGTTATATCATGCCGAATGCCCTGACGGGGCTGGTCCCGATGCTCGGACTTACGCTCGGGAATATTCTCGGCGGCTCTGCCGTCATCGAGACGATTTTTGGATGGCGCGGCATGGGGCAGCTGATGACGACGGCAATCCTCGCGCAGGACTATCAGCTGATGCAGGCGTATATCCTGTGGGGGACGGGGATTTTTGTGGTGATGAATTTCATCGCCGACCTCATCTGTCTCCGTTTGGATCCGCGCCGCATGCAGGAAGGAGGGGCGCGTCAGCTATGAGTTATCTGTGGGGCAGACTGCTGCGCCGTCGGGATTTCTGCATCATCGGCATGCTGCTCATCGTGTGGGCACTGCTCGCAGTATTTGCACCCTATATCGCTCCCTACGATCCCTATGAACAGGATCTGACGATGCGTCTGACAGGCAACACGGCAGCGCATTTCTTCGGAACGGATCAGCTCGGGCGCGACATCCTTTCGCGCATCCTGTACGGCGGGCAGATCAGCCTGTCGGTCACGTTGCTCATTGTCGCAATCACAGCTTTTTTTGGCATTGCTGTCGGGATGGTTGCAGGATTTCTGCGGGGGACGTCGGATCGCGTCATGACGGCACTGCTGGACTTCTTTCTGGGAATGCCGTCGCTCGTCGTCTCCATCGCTCTGATTGGCGTGCTCGGTCCGAGCATTCCGCATCTCATTCTCGCACTCTCGTTCACGCATTGGGCGGAGTATGCCCGCGTTGCACGCACACTCGTGCAGTCCGAGCGGGAGAAACCCTATGCACGGTATGCGGTGTTCAGTGGGGCAGGGCTTTGGGGCGCACTGTCCTCCTACCTCCTGCCGAATGTTCTGCCGCGCCTCTTGGTGCTCATTTTTCAAAATATCGGAGAGATTCTGCTCACGGTTGCGGGACTTTCTCTCATTGGCATCGGCGTGCCTCTGCCCTATCCGGAGTGGGGAACGATGCTCATGGGAGCGCGCGACTATTTGCAGACCGCCCCGCAGCTCATGATTTACCCCGGGGCGGCGATCTTTGTGACGATCTTTCTGTTCAACTATATGGGGGATATACTGCGCGACGTAATGGATCCGTCCGGGGGGTGATGTGTATGACAGGGAATCGTATCTTAGCGTAGTTTTTGGGGGAAAGAAGGAGAAAATCCATGAAAAAATTGTATGTGCTCATGGCGCTGATGCTCCTGATGATGGGGCTTCTCGCGGGCTGCGGCTCGGAGAAACAGGAGGCTGCGGGCAAGCATCTGAATGCTGCCCTGTATTGGTTCGGTGAGTCCGTCGATCCGGCGCACGAGTGGGACGGCTGGACGGTGACGCGCATCGGCGCAGGCGAGACGCTTGTCACGGTCTCGGACAAGATGGAGTTCACACCGCAGCTTGCCGACAAGTGGGAGGCGGTCAACCCGACGACGTGGCGTTTCCACATCCGTGAGAATGTGAAGTTCCAGGATGGTGAGGCGATGACGCCGGAGCTCGTCAAGGCATCGCTCGAGCGCACGCTGAAGGAGAGCCCGCGCTCGCAGAAGTCCTCGAAGATCAAGGAAATCAAGGTGGACGGACAGAATCTCCTCATCGAGACGACGGAGCCGTACGGCGCACTCGTTGCAGCACTGACGGAGCCGGCCTTTGTTATCATCAATACGAAGGCGGATCTCTCGAAAGCGGATTCCGCACCTGTGCTGACGGGCCCCTATCAGATTGTCGGCTTCAAGAAGAACGAGGAGATTCAGCTCAAGAAGAATGAGCACTATTGGGACGGCACCCCCGGGCTTGACACGCTTACGGTCAAGAACATCGAGGATGACAACAAGCGTGCGATGGCACTGCAGGCGGGCGATGTGGATTACATCCAGCGGTGCAACAGTGCGAGCCGCAGTCTCTTTGAGAATGACAAATACAAGATCCATGAGATCACGGGTGTGCGTGTCTATATGTTCCGCATGAATCTCGAGCGTGTGCTTGCGGATGCACATCTGCGCCGTGCACTCAGCTATGCGGTTAACTACGATGATCTGGTGAAGATCGAGGCAAATGGTACGGCAGTCGCGGGCACGCTCTTCCCGCCGCATCTCGGCCCCTCCTATCAGGAGTCGTTGCGCCAGCACACGGATCTCACGAAGGCGGCCGAGGAACTGGCAGCTGCGGGCTACACGGAAAAGAATGCGGACGGCTATGTGACGAAGGACGGCAAGGAACTCGAGCTGACGATCAATGCGTGGGGCAGCAAGTCCGAGATTTATGAGGCTCTGCAGAACCAGCTCAAGCAGGTGGGCATCAAGGCGACGATCCGCCGCATCCAGAACTCCGAGGAGGCAAAGACGAAGCGTGACTTCGACCTGACGGAGAGCAACTGGATCACGCTCGGCACAAATGATCCGTTCTGGTATCTGGATCAGACGCTGCGCTCGACCAGCGAGGAGAATGTCGGTCACTACACCAATCCCGAGGTGGACGCGCTGCTTGCCCGCATGGGCGACTCCGTGGATACACAGGAGCGTCTTGCCCTCGCGGGACAGATCGAGAATCTCGTGCTGCAGGATACGCCGAGCCTCTTCCTGTTCAGCGTGGCGAACCAGGTTGTCGCGACGAGCAAGGTGTCGGGCGTCTATATGCACCCGATCGACTACTACCTCATCACGAAGGATCTGACGATTGGCGGGAAGTAAGGCGGCGGACGGATCAGTCTCCCTGCTCTCGATTGCGCGCCTGACACTGCGCATTCATGCACAGTGTGTGCTGCGTGATGTGACGATGGCGGTCGGGCGTGGTGAGATTGTAGCGATCGTCGGTGAGAGCGGCTGCGGGAAATCGACGCTGCTGCGCGCCGTGATCGGCGTTCTGCCGGACGGCGGCATCATCGACGGCGGCGCGATCTCCTTTTGCGGAACGGAGCTGCTCGATGCTGCCGCGTACGTGCGCAGCGACCTGATGGGGCGGGACATCGCAGTTCTTTTTCAGGATCCCGGTGCCTATCTGAATCCCATACGCCGCATCGGTGCACAGTTCTCCGACTATCTGAAGGCGCACGGTGCGGGGCGCGATTGGCGGGAGACCGCGATTGCCGTTCTGCGTCGTGAGGGTCTGGAGGATCCCGAAAAGATCATGGAGGCGTATCCGTTCCAGCTCAGCGGCGGTATGCGCCAGCGCGCTGCCACGGCAATGACGCTCTCGCTCGCGCCGAAACTCCTCTTGGTCGATGAGCCGACAAGCGCACTCGATGTCATTGCGAGCCGCAGTCTGCTCGATCGGCTCAAGCGTATGGCGGGGGAGCAGGGCTGCTCCATCGTCTTTGTGACGCATAATATGGACGCAGCAGCCTATGTAGCGGATACGATCTACATCATGCAGAGCGGCAGATTTGTTGAACATGGCAGGGCAGAGGATGTCCTGCACCGGCCGTCGCATCCCTATACGAGGGTCTTGCTGGATGCTGTTCCGTATTTGACGTGAGGATCGGGGTGCGTATGAAAGAAAATGTTCTTCGCGTTCAGGATCTAAAGAAAATCTATCGTGAGGGAACGCGCCTCGTCGAGGCGGTCAGGGGGGTGTCCTTTGACCTATATGCGGGAGAAATCACCGGAATCGTCGGTGCAAGCGGCTGCGGGAAGTCAACCCTCCTGCAGATGATTGCGGGACTTGAAACGCCGTCTGACGGATGTATTTCCTTTTTGGGACAGACGTTGACAGCGGTGCAGAGAGGATGGCCGCGCGATGTCTACCGACATCTCCAACTGATCTTTCAAAATCCGCTCGAGGCATTCAGCCCGCGTATAACGGTCGGGCAGTTTCTGCTTGAGCCGCTGCGCCGTTTCGGTCTTGTCACCGACGGGGAGGAGCGCAGTACCCTGCATATGATGCTGGAGCGCGCACACCTGCCGTCCGATACGGCAGAGCGTCTGCCGCATCAGCTCAGCGGGGGTCAGCTTCAGCGTGCAGTGATGATCCGAGCACTCTTTGTTCGTCCCAATCTGCTGCTCTTTGATGAACCGACCAGCGCATTGGATGTTGTTACACAGGCAGCTCTTCTGGATTTTATCCGCGAACTGCATTCTGAGTATGGGTTTACGGGGCTTTTTGTCACGCATGACCTTGCAGTTGTGCAGAAGATGACCACACGCGTTCTTGTCATGGAGCATGGTGAAATTGTCGAAGAACTGCCGTCAACGGCACTGAGGGAGGCAGTACATCCCTTCACACGACGGCTGATTGCAGCACAGCTGCCGCATGATTGCACATAAAAAAGACTGCGTACGGAGCTGCAGCTCCGTACGCAGTCTTTTTTGATGGATTCAGCACCGCTGATCAGTGCTTCCTTATATCCTGCTCTTGATCTTGTCGAGGCAGTCGAGCACCTCATCGGAGAGACGGTCGATTTCGGGCAGGTTTCGCTCGACCTCCTGCAGATGGTTGGCCTGGTATGCACGGATGGTAGCGGCACAGAGCTTGTGGAACTGTTCGTGTGCAGTGCCGAGCGTACCGAACTCGGGCATGTGTCCGTATTTCTCCTTGCCCTCGGCGAAGTACCATTTTCCGAGGCGGCATGTCATGTGATTTTCGACATCGGCTGCATCGAGCTCGATATTGCCCCACATCATCTGGTGCATCCGCATTCCCCAGATCATGTGATCGGTCTTTGCAAACTCAATCATTTCTTTTGGACCGAAGCCGAGCTTCAGTCCACCGATCTTCATGCGCACCGCATTGATTTTGCGGATCGAACCATACATATCACGGTTGCAGGTCTTTGAGCCGTCTGTCATGCGTACGACATCCCCCGTCGTGGACTGGAGGGTGGCGTTCATCTCTTCGAACGCTGCGGATTGGCGCTGGGCGAGCGGCGCCAGTTCGTCAATCGTCTTGTTAATGGCGTCAAAGATGGCAGTGAGCTTGCTCGACTCGCCGGATGCCTGTCCTACGGCATCGACATTGGCACGGAAGGAGTCGTCCATCTGCTGAAACTCGCTCGTAATCTGCTCGACGCCCGAGCGAATCCTCGTGAGCTGGTCACGGATTTCATCCACGGAGTTCTTCGACTGTTCCGCGAGCTTGCGCACCTCCTCGGCAACAACGGCAAATCCGCGCCCGTGCTCACCTGCGCGAGCCGCCTCAATGGAGGCGTTGAGCGCAAGCAGATTCGTCTGCTCGGCAATGCTGTTGACCGTGACGACGAGGTTGTCGATGCTCGCCGTACGCTCGTGGAGAGTCTTGACATCCTTTGTCATGCTCGTGAGTCCGGTCTGTGCCGTACCCGTCTCTCGCGCAACCGTCTGAATGCTCGCCTGCGCGAGATCCATCGCATCCTTTCCGCGCCCCGTTTGATCTGCCGTCTCCGAGGTTGCCTCAGCGAGGTGGACGATGTCCTCTGTCATCGAGTTCACCGCATCGAGCAGCTCCTTCACGTTCGTCTCCACAATGCGGTTCTCGCGTGCCAGCTCGTTCAGCTGTCCGGATGCATGTACAAGATCATAGACGGATTGGTTGATCTCAAGCGACAGACCGGTCAAGGTTTCGCGCCGTTGCTGTGCAAGTTGCTCGATGAGGCGTGCAAGGGTCTGCATATTGGGATCTTTGAGTGTCGGCATCGGTGTGGTCAGATCCCCATCAAGTAAGGTGTGCAGGTATTTCTCCAGTGTCTTTGTCTCTCCCTGCGTGGAGGCTGCTACCGGCGGTCGCTGTTCGGTATCCTTTCGTGACGAAAAAAACATGATACGTTCTCCCCTTTAATATTTGTTAATTACCAATAGTTTGATAACAAACGGTACAACCCCGACATTTCCCTCCTTCCATGCAGTATCGAGCGGGTCTTTGCGGTGTCAGCATCCTTTCCCATGGGACGTTCCACCTAGTCTCGACGCAGTTATTGTAGCATAATCGCTGTGTGTTTGAAAAGAGTAAATTGCGTTTTGTGTTGTTGTTTTATCCATGGAGAAAAAAAGAACCGTCGACAGACGTGTTGCCGAACAGTTCTTTCTGTATTTTGTTGTCAATGTGTATGATGGCTATCCTTCAGAATGCCGACAACTGCTCTCTGCACAACGTCGAGCACATCCTTGAGCAGAGCGTTGTACATCTCGCCGCCGTCCACAACGCCGCGCCCGTTCTCCGTGAGGAAGAATTTCTTCGGATGCTCCGACGCTGCATACGCTTCATCAAATTTTGCCTTGACCAGTGCTTCAAAATCCATGAAAAGCCCTCCTTAAACACAATAACCGATGAAAGCATTATAGCATATTTTTTTCATGCTGTCCCGTTTCTTTTACAGATTTTTCGCAAAAATATCAGGGGATGAGCATGCAGTTGGCGAGCGACGTGAGCCCCCGTGCGCGAAGTTCAAGGCGCAGATCCTCAAGGGGGGCGATGAGTGGGGCAAAGGCGAGGCGCAGCTTGAAGCGCGTGAGTGTGTGCATATTCGCGCCGAAGATGGGGATGCGATCCATCTGATAGCGCCCCTCCTCGGGCGTTGAGAGACCGTAGTGTACGGTGAAGCCCCCACGGTAGCCGGCTGCGCGCGTGATCTCCTCGATCTCCGCATTGACGCGGCCGCCGGGGTAGGCGATGTAGTGCATATCGTAGCCGAGCTTCTCTGAGAGGAGGTCATGTGAGTCCGCGATCTCGTGGCGCAGTTCGTCAGCAGAGTTCAGCTCCGCGAGGTTTGCGTGGGTCATCGTGTGACTCTCGAAATGGATGAGCCCGGACTCTTTCATCTCGTTGATTTGTTCCCACGTCAGGTAGTTCGGATAGGTGTTTGTAAAATCGTAGATGAGGAAGATGGTCGCCTTGAATCCGTATTTTTTGAGGATGGGGTAGGCGTATTCGTAGTTGTCCGCGTAACCGTCGTCAAAGGTAATGATGACGGGCTTTTCGGGCAGGGGCGTTCCGTTTTCGAGAGCATCCATCATCTCGTCGATGGTGATCGTCGTATAGCCCTCATCCGCGAGATATGCCATCTGTGCCTCGAATTGGTCGGGCCAGAGGGTGAGCGGGTTGCCGTTCTTCTCCTCGATCTGATGATAGTTCAGAACGGGCACGCCGGGGGCGGTGCACATGAGAGAGACGCCGACGAGGAGAAGCAGACCGAGGACGGTGAGCAGGGCGAGTAGGAGTTTCTTGCACGAAAGTTTCACATAAATTACCTTCTTCTTAAGAGAGATACCGTGACAAGTTTAGCCTATCGTTTGCTTCAAGTCAAGAGAATCGCCTGAGAATGATGAAAAGTCTTTGATTAAAAGTGATTTTCGGTCTATAATGCAAAGGTAGTAAGGTTGAAAGTAACACGAGTAAATAAAGGCACACAAAAACAGGTCACTGTGTGA
>CAUVMF010000051.1:0-9307 GCA_963552975.1 uncultured Selenomonas sp. | reverse complement strand
TGAGCTTTCGTTTCGTCATCTCCATTTTCCTCCTTGAAGTTATTGTCAGAAACTGATCGTTGCGGACAGCATATAGGTTCTGCCCGGGTTCAGCATGAGTCCGCCCTCGCTCCACCGCACTGTGGTGGTCGACCAGTACATCTTGTTGAACACGTTGTAGACCATGAAGTTGAGCGTCGTCGGATAGCCGAGCACCTCGGTCTTGTACTGTGTGCCGAGGTCGACGCGCGTCCATGCGGGCACTTCGATGCGGTTCAGACCGTCGGCGTAGGAGCTGCCGAAGTGGTGCAGGCGTCCGTAGACGTTCAGCCCCTTCGCCTTTGTCTCCCAGTCGAGCGCGAGTGTCGCGTTGAACTGCGGCGTGCCAAAGACCTGATTGCCGTCGCGGAGTCCGCCCTGTGTGCGCTCGTACTCTGCGTTCAGGATCATGAATCCGCCCATGAGGTTCAGGCGCGGTGCAACGCGGCCGAAGACGTTCCACTCGATGCCCTGACTGCGCGTCAGTCCGTCCATCACATAGTAGTTGGAGGCGTTGACGATTGCCGTCGGCTGATTGATGCGGAAGAGGCTCAGCGTCGATGCCCAGCTGCCCATATCCCACTTCGCGCCGATCTCGTACTGCTTCGTCTTGATGGGCGGCATGACATCATCCTTGTTTACAACGGTGTTCGGGACAGTCACCGTACTGAGCGACTCCGCATAGTTCGCATAGATCGCCGTGCGCGGTGAGAGTTTGTAGAGCGCGGCAAAGGTCGGGGTGTTCGCGCTCTTGTCATAGGATCTGGTCTCCGCGCCCGTGGTGCGGCTGAGCGAACGCGTGTGGATGTTCTGATGGCGCACACCCGCAACGAGCTTCAGCCGCCCGTCCTTTGTCGCAATGCTGTCCGTGAGGACGATGCTGCGGAAATTCGTCTTGCTGCCGACATACCACTGCCCCTCGGGCGCAAAGGGCGCGCCGGGATCCGTGATGAGCCCCTGATAGATATTTCCGGTCATTGACGACGTCGACCCCGGCGCATAGTTCGACTGGCTGTGCTGCGAGAGGTAGTCGTAGCCGAGCGTGAGCGTGTGGTCGAGAATCCCGCTCGTAAAGTCGTATTTCACCCCCGTCATAAAGACGCGGCGGCTCGTCTTGCCCATCGTGGAGCTGCCGTCGATGCTGAGGGTATAGTCGCCCGCATCACTCTGCAGCCACGGCTTGCTCGTGATATAGCCCGGCCAGTCGCGCTGCATCAGCCCTGCCTTCATGTAGGCACTCAGATGGCTGCCGAGCTGCTGCTCATGCTGGAGGAGATAGACGCGATGCGTATGCGAGATCAGCGCCCAATGCGGCATGAAGTTCTTCACCACGGAGCCCGCCGAGGGCAGATGGGTCACATTCGTCCCCCAGTTTGCATTCGATATGCGCAGTACCTCGGGCATGCCGTGATGCGTCGAAGTGTCATAGCCGTAGAGGAAGGAGGTCTTGCTCTTTGCGTCCTCATGGTCGAGGTTGATGTAGAGATCCCTGCCGCGCAGCTCCTCGCCCGTCATGGTCGTGCTGCCGGAGTAGGTCTCGGCGTTGATGCGCACACCAAACTCCTGATTCTTGCCGAAACGCTGTCCCCAGTCGATGCCGTGGGTGAAATAATGGCTGCTCGAGTAGGCGGTTGTGATGTCCAGATTCGGCTGCTTCTCCGCCTTTTTCGGAACGAAGTTGACAAAGCCGGAGGCGGACTGCTGAAGGCCGATGCCGCTGACGACGGCGTTCGGTCCCGCGATGATCTCCATGCGTCCGATGTAGTTCGTCGGCTGGTTCTGCATCATAATCATGCCCGGCACGCCGTCCAGCAGGATGTCATGCGTGTTGAACGAGATGCCGCGAATCTGCAGCTCGACATTGTTGTCCGTCGAGGCACCGCCCACCATGACGGAGGGGTTGTTCGTCGCCGCATTGAGGAAGCCGCGCGTCGGGACGAAGCTCTTCTTGAGCGTCTCCTCTGTATACGAGGTGACATTGACGGGTGCCTCCAATACGTTTGCCCCGCCGAGTGCCCCGAGCGACGCCGTCTCCGCCGTCATGTTTCCTTTCTCCGGCGCACGCTGTCCCTCGACCTCAACAGGAGCAAGATCGTAGGTATCGGTCGTCCCCCCATGCGCATCCGTCTGTTCTGCGGCGTATGCCGATGCACTGACCGCCATGAGTGCAGTCATGATGGCTGCGGTGAGCTGCTTCTTCTTCATTTGTTTCATCATTTCCTTCCTTGAATCATCATTCCATATTTTCTTTCTGCGGAGCACTAAGCCGCCCCGCATCCAGCACGTAGATCTCCTCGGCGAAGTATCGCAGCAGGGGGCGGTCGTGCGTGATGAGGAGTGTGCCAAGCCCGCGCTCTGTGCGCAGGCGCATGAGCAGCTGCATGATCTGCGCCTGGATGGAGACATCGAGCATGGTCGTCGGCTCATCGAGGAGCAGAATGTGCGGCTCCATGAGCAGCGCCCGCGCAATCACGGCGCGCTGCAGCTCCCCGCCCGAGAGTTCGTGCGGACGGCGTTCCAGAACGCGCGCCGTGAGTTCGACATCCTCCAAGCCCTGTGCAATCCGCGCGGCGTCAGAGACGCCCCCGCCCCGCAGAGCGGGGTGGATGGCAAAGACCTCGCGCAGACTCGCCCCGATCGTGCGGCGCGGATCAAATGCCTGCTCGGGGTTCTGCGTGATGAGCTGCACGCTTCGCCGAAACTCTGCCATCTCTGTACGCGAGAGCGTATGCAGCGCGCGCCCCTGCCAGAGGACAGTGCCGCTGTCTGCGGGGATCAGCCCGAGCAGGATGCGGACGAGCGTGCTTTTCCCCGCGCCGCTCCGCCCTTCGAGTCCGATGGAGCGCCCCTCCTCGATGGTGAGGCTGCATGCCTCCAAGACGCGCAGGGGAGTGCCGTGCGCGCGGTCGCGCATGACCTTCGACACGCCCTCCGCCGCAAGCACAGCGCGCTCGGGCGACGCCTCCGCGCGGGCAGGGCTCGGCTCTATGACGGGATTCTGCTTTTGCTGCAAAAATTCCGGTTGCGCCTCAAAATACGCGCGCGTATAGGGATGCGTGGGACGCTCCCACACGTCCGCGCCCTGCTCCACAATGCGCCCCGCCTGCATGACGATGACGCGATCGGCAAGCTGGCGCGCAAGCGGAATGTCGTGCGTGATGAGGAGGAGGGAGACCCCTGCGCGCTCCGTGAGACGCCCGAGGTTGTCCGCGACCATCTGCCGGACGGCGGGGTCGAGCCCCTTCGTCGGCTCATCGGCGAGAATCCACTGCGGCTCCCCCGCATCCGCCATCGCGCAGAGCACGCGCTGCAGCATGCCGCCCGAGAGTTCGTGCGGGTAGGAGCGCAGGACGCGCTGCGGATCGTCAAAGCCAAAACGCGCGAGGAGTTCCTCGTACTGCGCCGCCTCCCACGCCGGACGTCCCGCTCCGCGCCGCACATCCGCGAGCTGCCGCCCAATGCGGTGCACGGGGCTGAGTGCCGCGCGCGGCAGCTGCGGGACAATGCCCCACTGTTTGCCCCAATAATCGCGACGCAGCTCCTCCCGTGTGCACGCAGTCACATCCACCTCACCAAAGAGAATGCGCCCTGTGACCGCCGCCCCTTCGGGCAGCGCACCGAAGAGCGCCTGACCGAGCGTCGATTTCCCGCTGCCGCTCTCGCCGATGATTGCCGTCACGCCGCCTGCGGGGAACGAGACATCGACATGATCGAGCGCTGCGCACGCCTCCCCCGCATAGCGGACGCTGAGATCGTGCACGCCAAAGCCCTTTTCCCCCGTCATACACGCACCTCCCGCCGCACGTCAAAGCGGCTGCGCAGCAGCTGTCCGACCATATTGAGCGCACTCACGAGCAGGACAATCGCCGCGCCCGGCACGATGATGAGATGCGGCGCCTGCCGATAGTAGAGCATGGCGTCGCTGATCATCGTACTCCAGTCGGGCGTGGGCGGCTGCACGCCGAGCCCGAGGAAGCTGAGCCCTGCGACAGCGAGCACGCCGCGTCCAAGGCGCAGGGTGCCGAGCACGAGCAGCGTTCCGCCGAGCGCGGGCAGGATGTGCCGCAGAAGAATCCGTGCATCACCCGCACCGAGCACGCGCAGCTGCTCCACATAGGGCTCTGCGGTGAGCTGCATGACCTCCGCACGCACAATGCGCGCAAAGCCCGCCCACGAGCCAACAACGAGCGCGAGCAGCAGCCCCGTGATGCCGGGACCGATAAAGCCTGCAACCGCCACCATGAAGCTGATGCCGGGAATCCCCTGAAAGATATTGCTCACCGTCAGCAGCACGTCGTCCGTCCGCCCGCCGAAGTAGCCCGCGAAGAGGCCGACGAGCGTCCCAATGCCAAGTGCCAGTACCGTGGAGATGAGGGAGAGCAGGAGCGCACTGCGCCCGCCGTAGATCGTACGGCTGAGGAGATCGCGCCCGAGCGCATCCGTCCCGAGGAGATGGGCCGGACTCGGCGGCTGAAGCCGGACGGCCATATTCGGCTCGAACGGATTCATCGGCGCGAGCTGCGGGGCAAAGATCCCACTCAGAATGATTGCCGCAAGCACCAGCACCGCCCCATATCCCATGTACCGCTCCATCATCGCCCACCCCCCAGTACAATGCGCGGATCGAGCCGCGCGAGGATGAGATCGACGCCGATGGTCACGAGTACATAGATCCCTCCGAGAAAGAGCACATACCCTTGCAGCAGAGGGTAGTCACGATAGTGGATCGCCTCAAGCGCAAGCGAGCCGATGCCGGGCAGGGCAAAGACCGTCTCCACAATGATCGCGCCGCCGAGCACCGCTGCGAAGAAGTTGCCCAGCATGGCGACAACGGGGAGCATGGCGTTCGGCAGGGCGTAGGTCAGCAGTACACGCCGCTCGGAGAGTCCGCGCAGGCGTGCAGTCTGCGCATAGGACGAGGCGAGTGCATCGCGCAGCTGACTGTCGAGGAGCTGCGCCGTCATCGCGAGCGTCACGAGGGCGAGCGCAAGCGACGGCAGGATGTAGCCCGCCGCAGACTCCGCCCCGTTTGTCGGCAGAACGTGCAGCCAGACGCCAAAGACGAGGATGAGCAGAATCGCCGTGAGAAAGGACGGCGCTGCGAGCATGAGCTGCGTCACGCCGCGCACAAACGCCTCGATGAGCGTGCCGCGCCGCCCTGCCATGACGAGGCCAAGCCCGAGACCGCCCACAATCGCCCAGACGAGCGAGGCAAGCGCCAATGCCGCCGTCACGGGCAGCCGATCGAGGAGCGCTGTGAAGACGGGCATCCCCAGGTGATAGGAAATGCCGCCGTCCCCGTGCAGGAGACGCCAAAGCCAAATGCCGTACTGCACATAGGGCGGTTCGTCCAGTCCGAGATAGGTGCGCAGTGCGGCGACCTCCTCGTCCGACGGCATCCCCATCCCCGCCCCCTCGAGCATGATCTCTGCGGGATCGCCCGGCGAGAGCTGCCCAAGCACGAACGCGAGGAGGCTGATGCCGAAGAGCACGGGCACGGCACTCATGAGACGGCGCAGGATATAGCGCCGCAGTACATTCATTTCCATGCCACCTCCGCGAGCGAGACACCGTAGCGCAGCGCCCGATAGCCCGTCAGGCGCGCCGCATTGTAGACCACAATATTTTCATCATAGTAGAGCGGGACGAGCGGCTGATCGGCCACGCCGATCTCCTGCAGGCGATCAAAGATCGCGCGCCGCCGCCCCTCATCCGCCTCCGTATTCAGCGCGACGAGGAGTGCGTTCACCTCGGGATTGTCATAGCCGAGCGAGAGGGACTTGTTGCGCGTCCCCTTCGGCGAGAAGAAGCCGTCGAACACATAGAGCGGATCGCCGTTCGGCAGCCCCTGCTGACTGCGCGCAATGTGATAGTCGCCGCGCCGCAGACGCGCGGTCATCATCGGCGACTCAAGCGCCTCGATGCGCACGTCGAGGCCGAGATCGGCAAGCCAGTATGCGATCAGCTCTGCCTCCCCCTTTGCAATCGGGTCGGCGCCGTTCACGCAGTAGACGATCTCCATGCGCTGATCGCCGAGCACCTCATGTGCGAGCCGCTTTGCCTCCGCCACATCCTGCACGACGGGGAACTCTTTGTAAAAAGGACTCGCAATGCTCAGGAGGTTCACCGTCGGCTGCGCATAGCCGAGATAGAGCGCGTCCACGAGCAGACGTCGGTCGAGCAGGAGACTCACGGCGCGCCGCATGCGCACATCGTCAAACGGCGGCTTCGTCCCGTTCATTGCGAGATAGCGCACCATGATCGAGCGGCTGACGGAAATCGCAAACCGCTCATCCTGCGCCAGCTCGTCCGCGAGCACGGGCGGCATTGCATTCAGATCCATCACGCCCATGATCTCCTCTGCCTTGAGCGCGGCAAAGCGGACATCGGGGCTCGGGATGCTCCGCACCATGATGCGGCGCGCACGCGCCTTCTCCCCGTAGTAGTCCTCGTTGCGCTCGAGAAGGACATAGCGATCCTTCACATTCTCCACAATGCGGAACGGCCCTGTCCCGACAGCGAGACCATTGAACGAACCATCATCCGCCAGACAGGAGGGCGCGTAGATCGGGCTGCCGAAATTCATCATATTGTAGAGCTGGTTGATGTTCGGCTGTGAGAACGTCATCCGCACCGTCAGCGCATCCAGAGGCTCTGCGCTGACGAGATTCGGATAGTAGTTCTTGAGGCTGCGTGAATAGAACGCCGTCGAACGCGGCTCCTTCGCCATCCATGCGAGATTGTCACAGACCGTCTGCGCCGTGAAGGGGGTGCCGTCGTGGAAGCGCACGCCCTCGCGCAGATGGAACACCCAGACGCGCCCCTCGTCCTGCATCTCCCAAGAGGCGGCAAGGCACGGCGCAGGCGCGCCCGTCTCCTCGTCCGCCGTGATGAGCGGCTCCCAGACACCGAGGATCTTGCTGCAATAGTAGCCGTCATTCACGCCCGGCGCGAGCTGACGATAGGCGGCGAGGACGATCGTATCATCCGACGTGTCCCCCGCTGACGCTCCGCCGCGCTCCTGTGCGCCCTGTCCGCAGCCTGCAGCCAAGAGCAGAACCACGAGCAGCATGAATATGCGCAGACAGCGCATAACGCCCCTCCCTTCCTTTTGAGAACAACAAGAAGAGCAGAAGGAACTCCTGCTCTTCTTATCCGCGCATATATTCTTAGAGATCCATCGACATCGTCAGCGCAATCGTGCGCGGCGTGGAGAGATAGAGGCTCTCTGCACTGCGCGATGCGATCCAGTACTCCTTATCCAGCGCGTTGTAGAGCGTTAGACCAAACGTCGTCGGTACGCTGCCGAGCTGCGTCCGATACGTCATGCCAAGATCGAGCACCGCCGTTGACGGCACCTTGAACTTCTCATTGCACGTCCACGCGCTTGCCGCATACGAGAGCCGCCCAAACGCGCTGAACTTCTCATCCGCCGCATAGCGCACCATGAGCGCCCCGTTCCAATTCGGCTGCCCGTCGAGTGTCCTGCCGTCGTTCGTGCCGCCCTTCGTCTTCTCCGAGGTGGCGCGCAGATAGGAAAGCCCTGCCGCCAGTGACCACTTCGGTGCGATCTTGCCCGTCACACCGAGTTCCACGCCGCGGTGGCGCTCCTCGCCGTCCTGCAGCTGGTACTTGTCCGCGCCGCGCTGCACCTCGATGTTGTTTGCCTGCGTGATGTCAAAGAACGCGAGCGTATAGAGCATATCCTTGTTCGCGTACTTCACGCCAATCTCGTTCTGCTTCGTCTTGGCAGGAGGCAGAATCTCACCTGCATTCTTGTAAGAAGTACCGACCACCGAACCGACATCGAAATACTCCGCATGGCTGACATAGACGGAGGTATCCTTCGTTGGACGATAGGTGAGGGCAAACGTCGGTGTCGTCGCGCTCGAATCCACACTGGTCTTTACTTTGCCCGTACTCAAATTGTATGCCTTCACATTCGCCGCATGGTGATGCACACCGAGGAGCACGTCCCACTTGTTGATCGTGATGTTGTCCACGAGCGAAATACTCTTGACCGAGGTCTTGTTGTTCATCGCCTCTTCATACGCCGTCGTCGGTGCTGCAGTCTGATTCAGAATCCCCGTGTAGATATTCCCCGTACCGAGATGATACACAGTACTGCCCTTCTTTGCCGCCTCACGCATGCGATACGCGCGATCCACAGCAAGGGTCAGATCGTGCTCCGTCTTGCCCGCGCGGAGTTTTCCATTCACGCCCATCTGAATGTAGTTCGCCCGCTGCGGCGTCGTTGTCGTCTGTTCCTGCAGGTCGAAGTCGCCTGCATCGTTCTTGATGACAAGTGCACTGTAGCGATACATGACGTTGCGGTTCAGCTTGTTCTTGAGGAAGCCCGCATTGACGAAGCCCTTCCAGTCCTGCGAGAATTTCTGCTCGTGGTTGAGGATCATCATCCAGCCATAGGAGGACTTATCCATGCCATCGAATGCATAGTCGCGCGAAGCCTTCGGCACAGCGGGGAGACGTGTGACCCCTGCGCCAATCTTGAACCAACGCTGACCGCCGACGACGCGATTGTCGCGATAGCCTGTGAAGAAGTTCGTCTTGCTCTTTGCGTCCTCGTGGTCGATGTTGAGATAGAGGCTCGAGGACTTCACCTTCTGCCCGTCGACGGCGGTCTCTCCGTCCACCTTCTCCGCCATGAGGCGCGCGCCCCATTCCTTGTTATTGCCGAAGCGGCGTGCGAGATCGAAATACGCGCCGCCCATGCTCTGTCCGGAGTGCGTCAGCGTCAGGCGCGTGATCGGTTCATAGCCCGCGCGTTTTGTCGTAAAGTTAATGATGCCGCCCGCCGCATTCGTCTCATAGTGCGTACCCGTACCCGCAACGCCGCTATTTGGCCCCGAGATGACGTCGATCTTGTCCACGACATACATCGGTGCATTGAACTGTGTGAACATGCCCGGCACGCCGTTGACGAAGGTATTCGTTCCGTTCGAGCGGAACCCGCGGTGCTGGAAGTCGTTGTGCAGGATGCTGCCCACGGGACGGATCGACGGTGATACCGCAAGCACACTGTCAAGCGGCTGCGACGGGTCGCCGAACGACTTGATCGTCTCCTGTGTAACGTTCGTCGTCGTAAACGGCGTCTCCATCGTATCCTTGTTTCCAAGAAAGCCGACACTGCCCTCGCGTGCAACGAAGATTCCCTCTGCGGTGTTCTCTTCTTCCGCCTGCCGCTGCCCCGCAACCTCGACCGGTGCGAGCTCATAGGAGTCCATCGCCTCCGCCCGTTCTGCAGCGCTCGCCGCCCCCATCCAGACCG
>CAUVMF010000050.1:0-9441 GCA_963552975.1 uncultured Selenomonas sp. | reverse complement strand
TCACATAGACGAGCAGATCCTGCATCTCGGCGACATCCGGCTTCTTGCCGCAGACGCCCTGCACCGTGCAGCCCTTGCCGCCCGCTGTCTCCTGACACTGATAACAAAACATTTTAGCATCCATGGATAACTCTCCTTTGCAACAATACACATTTGTTGTCTTGATTATAGCAAAGGAATCTCTTCATAGACGTAACATATGTTACTAATCAATAATCAATAGAAATTCTCACCTCTCTTTTACGATAATCCCATCATAAAAGGGGATGCTGCACGAGTCAAAACAACCTTGCGCAACATCCCCCTATCGCTGACAGGATCAAATTCTGTCATAAAAGGAGTTACTAAATCCCCCTGCTTTGCCATAGAACGGAATCCCATATGCGATGTAAAACGCCATTTCGCCTGCGGGCATAACGACGCCCGTCTCGGCATAAGACCCCTTCGGCGACAGATAGCGCCAGTTGGTATTGCCGTTTACATTGCCGCGGATATACATATTTCCCTCATCATAATTGTAGAGAAACTGGAACGTGCGGACATCCGAAATCTCCGTACGTCCGGCATCAGCATCATGCACCGTCACAACATTGACTGCAATCCGATAGATCGGCGGCTCATACTGCTGCACCACGAGCGAACTGCGATCGAGATAGTAGCCCGTCCCCATGTGTCCATCGCACATGATATAGTTCGGATCACCACCGAGATGCGGTGGATAGGCAAATGCTATGCTTCCAAGCATCATCGTAAACAGTCCAACCAGGACAGATACAAACGTTTTCATTCTACTTCCTCCTTCATAGCCCTTACTTCATGCGGAAATTCGTGGCAATCGCCGACATGATATTGTATTTCCACAGCCTCACCTCATCCTCAAGATTTTTTCTCGTGCGCCATTTCCACGCGCCATCCCATTCCCCATCCACGCACCCCAGACGATGCATCAATCGGAATATCCAATATTGCCCTGCAAAGAAGAGAAAAACCATAAGGAATGAACCGGGGATGCCAACAACAATAAGCAGGATTGTCATCACAGGCTCTGTCACCAAGCCCCAGAGAAGCAAAACAATCCCAATAACAAGATGTGGGATGAAGAAAATCATACACAAGACCTCCCGTCCATGCGAATCGCTTGTCATCGCTGTTACAATATCATCATACTCATCAGCATGGACATATAACGTCTATATCGCGGGGGATTCTGTGGATATACAAACGCAGCTTCGCGCTCAAAACTGTGGAAAGCGCCCCCGCAGCATGGGCAGGAGCATGGCGGCGATGACGCCGTTGACCAGCCCCTCCATGAGGAGCCCCGGCGTAGACGCGAGTGCGGCGGGCAGGCTCGCGTAGAGGACGGCACCTGCGAGAGTATATGCCGCCGCCATCCAAAGGCTCGATAGGAGGAGTGCCATGATGACGCTCGTACGCGGTGCGATTGCCGCTCCCCTGCGTCCAATGCGATAGACGATCTCCGCCATGACGAATTTGATGACGAGTGTCGGTACGATCCAGAGTGCGAATCCACCGAGGAAATCGGCGAGCGCCGAGCCGATGCAGGCGGCAAAGAGAGCCGCGCGGCGCGGGGCTAAAAGTGCGAGCAGGAAGATCACGGCGTCTCCGAGATGGGCATAGCCGAGCGGAATGGGTATATGCGGCAGATAGGTCGCGGCAAAGACGAGTGCCGTCATGAGCGCGGTAAAGACGAGTTCCTGCGTGGTAAATGAAGTTTTTTCTGTTGTACGATGTTCCATAAATGTCCCCAAGGCCTTTCTAATGTATACGCTATATACCATAGCACATGGCATTCTAAAATTCAATGCGTTCGGACAGAAAGAAACCTCCCGCCATCAACGCGACGCGGGAGGTCATTGTATGATTTATTTTACGACAAGATGCGCACGAGATAGGTGAGCGAGTCCGACCAGAGCAGGACGCCGAGGAGGACGAGCACAACACCCGCTGCCTGTTGAATGCGCGGCAAGTACCGGTAGAATGCACGCAGCTTCATGATATGCCGCCGCCAGATGACGGCAAGCAGGAAGAACGGCACGGCAAAGCCGAGACTGTAGATGAGCAGAAGCAAAGCACCTGCGCCGACGGTCGCCGTATCCCCCGCATAGAGGAGGATGGTCGCGAGCATCGGTCCCGTGCACGGTGTCCATCCGAGCGTGAAGCCACAGCCGAGGAGGAACGCACCGCCGATGCCGTCAAAGCCGCGCTGCTGGAACGGACGATACTCACGCAGGAGCAGCGGAATCCGTATCCACCCCGTCATAAAGAGCCCCATGACGATAATGAGAACTGCCGCCCCCTGCCGCAGGAGTTCCTGATAGGAGAAGAGCCACGTGCCAATCAGCGATGCCGATGCGCCGAGCAGGACGAAGACGAGCGTAAACCCCGCGAGAAATGCGGTCGTATTCGCATACAGCCGCCGCGATTCACCGCCGTCCTGCTGACTGTTCTTCGCAAGAATCAGAGAGAACGTCGGGAGGAGCGGCAGGACACACGGCGAGATGAAAGAGAGGAAGCCGGCGAGAAATGCCCCGCCGAGCAGGGTCATTTCCATACGAGCACCCCTCCCCGCATGACGCTTTTAGAGCTTACCGATGACATCTTCGAGCTCCTCTTTCGTCACACCGCCGGTCTTTCGGAAGGCAATCTTGCCTTCCTTGTCCACAACGACGGTCGTCGGGATCGCGCGAACGCCGTAAAGCGTCGCTGCCGTGCCCTTCGTATCGAGCACAACGGGCAGATCCGCCTTGCGCTCCTGCATGAATTTCTCGACGGGCGCGGCATCCTCCTGCAAGTTGACAGCGTAGAAGTCCACGCCGTCCTTATGCGCCGCATAGAACGCCGCAAGATCGGGAATCTCCGCCTGACACGGCGGGCACCACGTCGCCCAGAAGTTGATGATGTAGGGTCTCCCCTTCGCCTCGACGGCGACATCCTCGCCCGCAAGGTTCTTGAGCGTGAACGTCGGCGCAGCTTCACCGCGCTGCCCCGTGCCCTTGCTCTGTTCAGCGGACGGCTGTGCCTTTGCCGTCGCGCCCTGATCCGCACTGTTGCTTGTGCCGCAGCCCGCAATCATGGAGACTGCAAACGCCGCCGCAAACAGTGCCGTATATCTCTTCTTCATAAATTTCCTTCCTAAAGATCAAAATTACCAAGTTCATACTGCGCTAGGACAAGGGCTGTGAGTGCCGCCGTCTCCGCGCGCAGGATGAGGCGTCCGAGTGAAACTACCTCTGCACTCGCCGCACAGACTGCTGCCGCCTCTGCAAGGGAGAATCCGCCCTCCGGACCGACAACGAGCACAATGCGGCGTGCCGTGAGAGCGCGTAGAGCAGTCCGCATGGAGCGCTCCGCTTCCCCTTCGTAGCAGAAGATGACCGCCGTATCTGACGTATGAAAAAACTCCGCATTCTGCAAAAGAGACGAGAGTTCCGTAATCTCCGCGACGGGCATAAGTGCCCGCCGCCCGCATTGCTTTGCCGCCTCATCGGCGATCTTCTGCCAGCGCGCCGCCCTTGCCGCCGCCTTCTTCGCATCGTAACGTACGACAACACGCTCCGTCATGACGGGATGGAATGCGGTAGCGCCAAGTTCCACCGCCTTTTGCACGACGAAGTCCATCTTTTCACCCTTGAGGAGCGCCTGCACGAGGATGACCTCGTGCGAATTTTCCTCCTCCTGCACCAGATATTCCTCAAGAGAAAGCTGTACTGCATCAGGCACAACGGCAGAGACCGTCATACGGGCGACCCTGCCACCCGCACCCGCGACCGTGATCTCGTCCCCGATCTGTGCACGCATGACGTGCGCAAGATGGTGTGCGTCGCCCCCCGTGATCGTAATTTTCTCTGCAAGTGCTCCCGCATAGAACAGACGCCGCATCAGATCGCCATCTCCTCACTGCGGCGAATGATCATCGCCGCCCATTCCTTTTCACAGGTCATATCGAGCACGGTATAGCCATGCTCGCGTGCCGCGCGTTCCACATCCGCAATGCGGTCATCGATGATGCCGGAGGCGAGGAGAACCCCGCCCGGCGCGAGATGCTCGTCCAGCTGGTCAAAGAGGCGGATGATGATGTCCGCGATGATGTTCGCCGTGATGAGTTCGGCCGGCTCCGTCCCCTCACACACGGAGAGAAGATCGCTCTCAAACACGGCAACGTTCGTGACGTTGTTCGCGCGGATATTTTCCTCCGCAACAGAGACCGCCACAGGATCGTCGTCCATTGCGATGATTTCGCCCGCACCGAGCTTCGACGCGGCGATCGCGAGAATCCCCGAGCCGCAGCCCACGTCATAGACACGCATCTGCGGGCATACGATATGTTCCATCCAGCGCAGACACATCGCTGTGGTCGCGTGTGCGCCCGTCCCAAACGCCGCACCCGGATCGAGGTCAATGACGATTTCATCCCCCTGCGGCGTGTATTCCTCCCACGTCGGACGAACGACGATGCGCCGCCCGATCTTCTCCGTGTGGATGTATGCCTTCCACGTCTCCGCCCAGTCCTCATCGGCGACGAACGTATGCGAAACCGTCCCCGCACCGATGGGCGCATCCGCACGACGCAGCTCCTCGATCCGCTCCGCGAGCGAGAGAAGACTCCCCTCCAGACGCGCATCCTCGGGCAGATAGGCACGCACGGTCACGGTATCCGTGTCCTCGGCGCGCGGCAGGTCGGTATAGTCCCAGAGTCCTGCGTCAATGTACTCATTCACCAGAGACGGATCGTCGATCTCCGTGCCTGCAGCACCGAGTTCCATCAGGATGTTCCCGATGAGATCCGCGCCCTCATGCGTCGTCACGACACTCACCTGTGCCCAGCGCATTTCATCGCCTCCTACGATTTCTCCCGCATATTTTCTCTATCGATGAGATTCATTATACAGGAAAAAAATTGGAAATGCGATAAATTTTTGCCAGTGAGGATAAAAAAACCGCCGCAAAAAATGCGGCAGCCTCCTCCATGCAGATTCGTTTAGAACTCCGCCTGCCAGAGTCCGTGCAGGTTGCAGTACTCAAGCACCTTTACCGGCGTATCGCCGTCCGCGAGACGGAACGTCGCCTCGGGCACATCCGTCGCCGTGAGATCAGCGCGCTGAACGCCCTTCTTTGTCACGAGGATGATGTATTCGATGAGGTGCTCCTCGGTCATCGGATGAGCGACAGAACCGACGCTCACATGCACCTCATTCTTTTCCTTATCATAGGTCGCGACGGGCACATGCTTCTCCTTCGCCGCGTCGACCGTGTTCGGCTTTATCGCCTTCAGCTGCTCGCCGCCAACGCTGAGATCCAGAACCTCATCACCGTAGACCTCAATCATGTGCTTCTTGTCTGCAAGATAAAATACGGACATAGTTAACCCTCCTATTGTGGAAGCATCGGCTTCCTTGTCAAAATACACAGCAAAGTTACGATAGAAGGAATGGACTTCCTTCAAAGTGTGGAGTGTGAAAGATGCCATAGACAATATCTATTTGTTCTTTCACGAATAATAATTCTCCACAAAATAAAATTCTCCTTCTTTTCTCCCAAAAATTTTTCGAGAAAAATTTAGGAAGCACTGATAAATTCAGCACCACCGTCTTAGCACATCTTTTTCGCCCTCTCTTTGTCGACAAATCCTCCACATAGCCTTTGCTATGCGTCCGGTTTGTCTCCTCGACAGGACAAAAAATCTGCACCAATACGGCGGACTTCATTTTATCAGCGATTCCTTTATTTTTTTTCTTCCGCATTCGCATCGATAAATTCCTGCACGAGATAGCGCGGGCGATGTTTCACCTCAAGGTAGATCTTCGCAACGTACTCACCGATGACGCCGATGGAGAGGAGGATGAGTCCGCCAAGGAACCAGAGCGAGACGACAAGGCTCGTCCAGCCGACAATGGTCTCCCCCGTGAAGTGGCGCACAATCGACCAGATGAGCATCAGCCCGCTGATGAAGGAGATGCACATGCCCATCTGCGAGATGAGCCGGATGGGGCGTGCCGAGAGCGAGGTCACGCCCTCCCACGCGAACGCTGCCATGCGCCGCCACGGATACTTCGAGTCGCCCGCAAGGCGTTGCCTGCGCGTATAGTAGACGACGTCGTGCGAGAGCCCAATCATGGGCACGATCCCGCGCAGAAAGAGGTTGACCTCGGGATATTCCGCGAGCGCCGCGAGCGCCCGTCGATCCATCAGGCGAAAGTCCGCATGGTTGAACACGATATCCGCCCCGAGGGCACGCATCGCACGATAGAAACTCTCCGCCGTAAAGCGTTTGAGGAACGTATCCGAGGCGCGGTTTTCGCGCACGCCGTAGACGATGTTTGCCCCCGCCGCATGCTTTTCCAGCATAGCATCAATCGCGTCAATATCATCTTGAAGATCGGCATCCATGCTGATCGTCACATCCGCATAGACTCGCACGGTCATGAGTCCTGCGAGCAGCGCATTTTGATGTCCCTCGTTGTGTGCGAGGTTGACCCCCGAAAAGAGCGGGCTGCGCTCCGTACATCGGCGAATGAGTTCCCATGTACGATCGCGGCTGCCATCGTTGACGAAGGCGATACGGCTCCTTGCGGCGATCTTGCCCGCATCGATCAGCTGTCTCAGCTTTCGCTCCAATTTATCCGCCGTATCAGCCAGCACTTCCTCTTCGTTGTAGCATGGCACGACGAGATAGAGGACAGGTATACTCATTCCTTATCATCCTTAAAGATACAGAGCCCATCGCGCTCTTCGATGAGCTGCCAGTGCTCCGCGCCGAGTTCCTTCATCATCTTTTTATACATGGATTCACGCATGATGATGTATTTGGGACGCACGTCCTCGCGCAGCGCAGCGATCGACTCCGCGTGGTTCGTATCCGCCTCTACCCCCGGAATGTCCGTATAGAGCATGACCCCCGGACGCAGCTGCTTGTCGATGTAGAGGGCTCGCCCCTCCGCCTCTGCCGCCGCATGATAGTTCGTCGCATAGTGGAGTGCGATCTGCTTCACACTGAAATGTCCCTCAATCGCAGGCATCATAAAGCCGAATGCGATGACCATTGTCATCACACCCGCAAGTACGTGAAGCCATGCCGCAAGCATAAGGTTGTGCGATGCCGTGATGCAGTAGACGATCGCAGCTCCGAGGACGAGGGTGATCGCGCCGAGCCACAGCCCGCCCTCGGCGAGCCCCGCGAGGCTGTCCCCGCTCATCAGCCAGCCAAGCCCGAGCAGGAGGAACATGAGCGCACTCCCGCCCGCCCATGCGAAATGCGTCTGACGCCAGTCGTCCAGCATGCGCGCGAGATTCCAGCCGATGATGGTCGAGAGTGCCGGCGTCAGCAGCAGCATATAGGAAACCTGCTTTGTCTGTGCAATCGAAAAGAAAACGAGGACAAAGATCCACCATACCTGGAAGAATGCAAGCGCCTGCGCCTCCTCCCCGAAGCTCTGACGAAAAGCGTTCTTGACCGACTGGATGAGAAGCCCCGTCCACGGAAAGAATCCAAGGATGAGGACGGGCAGGTAGAACCACCAATGCGCCCGCACGGGATGGAGCGGTGCCGTAAAGCGGCTGACGTTGTGGAATCCGATGAATTCGTAGATGAACGCCATGCCGTGCACCTCGTACATATAGAGGTACCACGGCAGCCCTACAGCAACGACGAGAAGGAGTCCGCGCAGAATGTGAATGCGAAAGAGCTGCTCAAGCTGACGCGTCGCGAGCAGGTAGAAGAACACAATCCCCGCAGGAAAGACCACGCCGATTGGTCCCTTCGTCATCACCGCAAGCCCGCAGGCAAGGTACATCAGCCAATACTGACGGTGGATGAAGGAAAAGAGCGCCGCCGTCATAAAGAAGAGCAGGGTCGAGTCCGTCACGGACGCCTTGCCCATATACATGAGGATGATGCTCGTCCCCATGACGATCCCCGACCAGAACCCCGTACGCGCACCGAAAAGACGCGCCGACGCGAGCGCCGTCATGAGGATGGAGCCGATCGCCATGAGGGCGGCGGGAAGACGTGCCGCAAGCTCGCTGAATCCACCGAAGAGCTTGAGTGAAGCCACGACGAGCCAGTAGAAAACAGGGGGTTTGTCGTACCAGAACTCATTGTAGATCCGCGGCGAGAGGTAGTCGCCGAAGCGGATCATCTCCTTTGCCGTCTCCGCGTAGACCGGCTCGTCGGGGTCGAGCAGCGCCGTCCCGCCGATGCCGAAGAGAATCTGAAAGGATATGAGGCCGAGCAGCACGAGATAGACCGGCCACGCAAGATTTTTTTCATCGTTCATGCAGATATGCACCTCACAGATTTTGGAATCATTGCCTGCATTGTACCATAGATTTTACTCCATGAAAACCTTCCACAATAAAAGAGACTGCCGTACAGCAGTCCCCTAATGAACGCAGATCAATAGATTTCGATGGTCGCACCGGCCTTCACATCATCCTTCGTGAACGGCACATCGCCCTGCAGCGTGATGCAGCCCGGACGCTCCGGTGTATCGCTCCCCTTGAACGAAAGCGTACAGTGCCCGAGCGACCTCAGCGTATGCAGAGCCTCATCTCCGATCGCCGTGATCGTAAACGCCTTGTCGCAGACGATCACCGTATCGCCGACCACAGGATCTTCGCTGTAATTTGCGTCCCTATGCAGCACAGAGAACTCCACCAACTCCTCCGGCGCATCATCGTTGAAAATAATGATAAAGTTCGCGTTTGGATCGTCAAGGAAAACAAGAGCCCCATCGCCCCAACGCGTGATCTTACAGTGGAATTTCATACTGCATCCTCCAGTCTCATGGAATTACTCTGTCTTTATTGACACTATCATACTATATCCCCATGATTTAGTAAAGACCAAGGAGACATGTGTTGTCATAAAGAATAAAAACAGCCCATCCGACACGGATGAGCTGCAAATCTGTTGTTCGTCTTCCCCAGATGGGGTCTGTGTCTTGCACTCAGTAGATCTCGATGGTCGTACCAACCTTGATATCATCCTTCGTCAGCGGTTCGTCGCCCTGCAGCATGATGCAGCCCGGACGCTCCGCTGCATCACCGCCCTTGAACGAGAGGGTGCAGTGCCCAAGCTCCTTCAGCGTATGAAGAGCTTCGTCTCCAATCGCCGTGACGGTAAACACCTTGTCGCAGACGGCCATCATGTCGCCGACGGCGGGATCTGCATTGTAGTTTGCCGGCGCATGGAGCACGGAGAATGATGCCAGCTCCGCAGGCGCATTGTCGTTGAAGATAATAATGAAGTTCGTGTCCGGATTGGCGAGGAAGAGAAGAGCCTCATCGCCCCAGCCCGTGATTTCGCAATAGTATTTCATGCTGCATCCTCCTGCTGTATCGAATGTTTCGCTTCTGCCAATCTCAGCCGCGCGTCTTGCCGCCCGCGACGTTGTAGGTGACGCCGTGGATGTAGGAGGCACG
>CAUVMF010000049.1:0-9709 GCA_963552975.1 uncultured Selenomonas sp. | reverse complement strand
GCGGGCAAAAAAGATGCGCTAAGATGGCGGTGCTGAATTTATCAGTGCTTCCTTATGTCCTTTGACATTTGCTGCAATAAATATCAGAGATGCGGAAAAAACTTTTCGACGCGTCGGAGGCGTTCGCGTTCGAGTTCCTCCCGCCGTGCGAACATTTCGCGATAGGCGGCAATGTAGTCATCAATATGTTGATCAAGCAAGCGGTGCTCCGCAACATAGCGATAGGCGTTCTCCGCGAGTGCGCGGCGCAGATCGGCGCGCTCGATGAGAAGGTCGAGCTTCTCGGCAAATTCCTGCGTACTATGATAGATCAGCCCCGTCTCACCGTCCTGCACGGTCCCCGCATAGACCGTCGGAGAGGCAAGTACGGCCGCACCGTACCCTGCCGACTCGATGAATTTCAGATCGGATTTCGCGCGGTTGAACTCCGTATCCCTGAGTGGCAGGAGGGCAATGTCCGAGGCGTGCAGCGCCGCCGTATAGTCCTCATAGGGAGCAACAATGCCTCCATTCCGCCCCCCCAAATACACCTTTGCCTCCGTTTGGAGTTCCCGATAGAATCCATGATCCGAAACGACGCAGAAATACAGGCGGTCACCATAGCGGCGAATCGCCTCATTGATTGCGGGCATCAGCGGCTCCCAATCCGGACGGCGGTTCAGCGCTCCGAAGAAGATCGTCACGCGCGCACGATCCATATCGTAGGTGCGTGGCTCCGGCAGTGCCGTCAGATGATTCTCAAAGAGATAGACAAAGGGATTCAGCGGGCGCAGGAAGTCCGCCAACATCCTTGTTGAAGTCTGGAGGGCAGAAACCGCACGAAAGGAGAAATAATTATCCTCCAGCATTTTGTCGGAAATCACAGGATGATCGTCAAACTCGTGGAGGATCACATTGCCTGCGGCACCATATCTGAGAAGATCCTGACGGACAAGCGATGAACAGTCAATGGCAACCCGCTCAAACAGTATCAGACTGTCATGCAAATCCCCCAGATGATACAGTTCGAGCTGCTCGTCCCCCGCTTCACGGCATCCGCTCAGTGTGACCTGCCCACGCGCGACAAGACGCGCAAGCGGCGCGTCCAAACGGATCGGTGCACACTCCTCCACACGGTTCATCAGGACGATATGGAATGGTGCTTCTCCTGTCTCATACTCATGACGCAGAGCAGGAGACACCTGTGGAAGCAGCGGCTCGATAAACTGCTTACATTCCGCCTGCAAATTTGTGAGAGCAGCCCGGTAGTCCGCTTCTTCCGTTAAAAATACGCGCTGTCGCCAATACTCAACAATCAGACGCCGCCATTCGATACGACTGAGGACAATCGTATCCGGTTGTTGCCCCTCCTGATCGGCATGTCGGCGGAACAAACTAAGTGGTCTGCGAAAGATGACCGCATCTCCCTTTTCAAGCAGTTCCAACCACATGGCACAATCGGAGATTGTCTCATATCCACGTGATTCTGCACGCCAATAGTGGTGTACCAGATCACTCCGCCGAAAGAGTACGGCGGATGGTTCCCCGAGAAAATTAGAATGAGCCGTCAAGAGCGCATGACCGGTGGCGGTCCCCGGAAAACATTCATATGTTCCATGAATGGGCGGTGCTGCTGCCCACTGCCCCCGAAAATGCCCTTCCCCATCAATGACGCCGCGCACAGAGGTGACAAGGGTGATGCCGGGCTCTGAGAGAAATGCCTCGACCATCAGCGTGATCTTATCCGGCAGGAGAATGTCATCATCCATGCACCACTGCAGGAACTCCCCCTGTGCCAGGTGCTCGAACGGCATAAAGTTCTCCGCCTTTGTTTTGCCCCCCTTATTCCGCACATAGCGCACGCGCACATCGTCCTCGTATTCCCGCATCAGCTCTTCGGTGCGGTCATCCGTCGAGTTGTCGCAGACGATCACCTCGATGTTCGGATAGGTCTGCGCGAGGGCACTCTCCAGCGTCTTGCGGAAATACTGAGGGCGATTGTACGTCGGGATCATGATGCTGACAAGCGGCGCCCGCAGAAGAGCTGCACGCGCCGTTGCACGGATGAGCGGAAGATTGTTCGTCCACGCAATCGCACCCAAGGTCTCCTGCAGGATTGTCTCGGGCAGACCGATGTCGAGTCCCCATCGCTCCATGAGGAGCGGACGCGCCGCCAAGCGGCGGAGATCATAGAGATCGCATACCTCCGCGTGCCTGTGCGCGAGATAGACGGGCGCACGCAGGAGGTGAAATCCCTCATATTTGAGACGGAACGAGAGATCAAGATCCGCACCGCTGCCCGCAAACGCCTCATCGAAGCCTCCCACCCGATCGAGGACACGGCGACGCATAAGCAGCGCAAAATCCTCGAGGAACAGACTCTCCGTCGGACTCGTCAAATGCTCCCGCACCCACGCAGCAGCGTCCTCCCCCCGCGCAGCCATCGTCTCCGCATTCATATACTGCCACGCATACGCCGTGCGATTGGAAAAGGGGCCGACAGCAGCAACCCCCTCATCGAGCAGGAGATTTTCCATCAGGGTTTTCAAACCATCCGCCGTCAGGATGATTCCCTCCTGCAAAAAGAGGAGGATCTGCCCCGCCGCAGTGCCCGCCCCCGCATTCCAACGCGCCGCAGGCGATCCCGCGCAGGGTACGATGCGGCACGCAAGCGTATGTAGGGTTGTGCGTACCGCCTCCATCTCCTCCGCTTCAACGGGCACAAGCAACTCCACATCCGCACGAAGGGCGGAGGCAGCGTTCATTGCCGCCTCCGCCGTTTCACGCAGGTATTCTCCTCCCTCTGTCACCGCGAGGATAATGCTGAGCGTACTCATGATTTCAGGATGCGCAGCAGCATGAAGTCCGCCATCCGCATCTTTGCTGCCACCTGCAGCGCCTTCTCCCCATCCCCCATATCGTGCAGGAGGAGCGCCATGTTGCGCAGCGTCATGTCACAGCCGGGATCGAGGCGCAGCGCCGCCATGAGCAGCGTCTTTGCACCGCTGTAGTCATCAGAGGCATATGCCGCTCCTGCAAACGCGTTCAGAGCCTCCACCTTCTCCACGGGGCGGATCTCCTGCGCAAGGATCTCCACCGCCTGCTTCTCAGCTGCAACGGATGAAGCCGTCGCCACAGACGGAGCCGCAGGCACAACAGGCGCAGCAACAGGAACAACCGTCGGGGTGCTCTGCTGCGTGGGCGCAGGTGCGCTCTGCTCTGCGGACGCCGCCCCCATCCCGAGGAGTGCCGCAAGCTGCGGATATTCCGTCCGCGTCTTTTCCGGAGCAAGGCGCGCATCCAATCCCGCGAGCCGCCCGATCTCCGCACGCTGCTCATAGGTGAGAGCGTCCTTGTGGGCGCTGAGGATGTTCTCGAAAACCTTCAGTGCGTCATCGGTACGTTTCTCGCGCTGACAGATCCGCGCAAGCAGGATGCGCACCTCCACATTCGATGCATCCTTCGAGAGGGTATTCGTCACCCAGCTTGCCGCGCGCGTGTAGTCCCCAAGCTCGAAGTAGGCGCGCGCAACATCCTTGAAACACTCCTCGGGGGGATTGCCCTGCGCGAGCATATCGGCAAAGGAGTTGATGACCCCCGCATACTCCTTTTTCTCCATATGCTTACGAATCTGCTCGACCGTCGCAATCTTCTTCTCTGCCATCGTTATCGTCCCTTTCGCATTTCGTTTTTCTTCCCGCCGTGCACGTTTTTTTCGCGTGCGTTCGGCGTTTTTTTGCTTACGCTTCTTCATTGAGATATCGCTCCCATACCATCTCATATGCCGCCTCCACGGCACGGACATATCTCCCGCCGGCCATCAGCGGCGAGGCGCGCATCATGCGCGGAATCGCTGTGTGCAGCGCCACGAGGAGTTCCGTATCGCTCCCAAGGGCGGCAGCGCGCTCCACATATGCCTCGGGCGTATCCGCGACCAGCTCCCCCAGCCCCGCATTCGCAAGGAGACTCGCGCCGAAGCGTGCCCCGTGCCGCGTACCCGCAAGCGTTACAACGGGCAGCCCCATAAAAAGGGCTTCGCAGGTCGTCCCGCCCCCCTGATAGGGGAACGTATCGAGGATGATGTCCACGTCCAGATAGTCACGCAGATAATCCTTCGACCCGGGGCGCAGTGTGAGCCGCGCGGGATCGATGCCCGCCCGCACAGCACGTTGCCCCATACGCTTCAGTGCCTCTCCGCTCGGATGAACATTCTTTAAGAGGATCTGCGCGTCGGGCACGCGGCGCAGGATTTCCCCCCAGAGTGCGAGCATCTCGTCCGTGATCTTCGCAAAGTTGTTAAAGCTGCCAAATACAACGGGCTCATGCGGTATACGCCTCAGATTCTCATATGCCCGGAAGCGTTCCGACGGCGTAAAGCAGAGGTGCGTCTCCGGCAGACGCAGAATCCGCTCCGTGAACAGCGCGTCCATCTCCGGCGGGTCAACAACGGGGTCGCCGAGGAAGTAGTCCATCGCGGGCAGCCCCGTCGTGTTGAAGTAGCCGATGCCCGAGATCTGCACGGGAGCAGGCTTAAACGCCGCGATCTGAAGCGTCTTGCCGCCCGCCGAATGTCCCGCGAGGTCAAAGAGGATGTCGATCTCGTCTGCATAGATGCGCTGCGCCGCCTCTTGCGGGGATTTTTTTGACAGATCGGTATAGTGATCCGCCATTCCCGCAACCCAGTCCGTCGTCTCGCCCTGCAGAGAGCCAATGTCATAGAGATATACTTCAAAGCACGTGCGGTCATAGGCCGAGAAGAGCTGAATCGCGAAATTCAGCACGATGTGATCCGTGATATTCGGCGACAGATAGCCGATCCTGATTTTCTCCCTCTGCCGCTTTCCGTGCGAAAACTGCGGCACCTCTCCGAGCATCGCCGCATATACGGCGTGCGCCGCGCACATCTCCGCATCTGTGACATCCGCCGCATAGTGGAGATACATAAGGTAGTTGCTGAGAGCCGCAAGCCGCGCCGCAGAATCCTCGCGCGACAGCTCCCATGCAAGGCGCAGGTGCGGCAGAGCCTCTTTCAGATCGGCGAGCCAGTAGAGCAGCTGTCCCATGTATTCATGCAGTTCATAGCGACGCTCCTCGGGGAAAAGCTGCGCGCGCTCCATCTCCTGCAAGCGTGCAAGCGCCTTCTCCATGCGCCCCTCGGCAAGCGCCTTCTGCACGCCTTTGAATGCGCATTCAAAGGTCTTCTTCCTGTGCCTCCCACTGCGCCCAGATCGCACGATAGCATCCCTCCATCTCACGAATATAGTGCTCCTGATCCATGACGGGCGAGGCCTTCATGCGATCGCGCAACTCCCTATGCAGTGCATCCAGGAGACCCGGATCGTTTGCGAGCGCAACCGCCGTCTCAACATAGTCCTCCATGCGCTCCGAGGCAAGGTCAGAGAGTCCGACGTTCGCGAGCAGGCTGTAGGTAAAGCGCGTGCTGTGCCGCTCCGTATAGTACGAGACGACGGGCACGCCCATGTAGAGTGCGTCGCAGGTCGTACCGCCGCCCGGCCACGGGAAGGTGTCGAGCGCGATGTCCACATCCAGATAGCGCAGCATATAGTCGCGCGTCGCCTCCTCGAACATGACACGATTCAGGTCGAACCCGAGCTGCCTGAAGCGCTCCTGCGCCGCTAGCGCTATGCCGCGTTTTCCGAAGGAGCTATTTTTTAGCAGGAGGCGGGAATGCGGTACGCGCTCCATAATCTCCCGCCACGCGAGAAGAGTATCATCCCGCAGCTTTACATATTGATTAAACGTGGCAAAGACGACATAGCCGCGTGTGCGTGCGGGTGTCCCCTGCGAGGCGGGCAGATTCGTATACCCATTATAGCAGAATTGACTCGTCAGGCGCAGCAATTTTTCAACATAGAAGCGCTCATTTCCCGGAGGGTCGCAGAAATTGTCCGTCACGAAGTAGTCCACCGCCGGCAGCCCCGTCGTCGCCATATAGCCAAGTCCCGAGAGCTGGACGGGCGCGGGCTTCCACGCGAGGGCGGCAAGCCCCGAGCCCCCCGTATGCCCTGCAAGGTCGAAGAGGATATCGACCGCATCGTCATAGATGGCATGTGCGATGCGCTCCATATCCATCGCATACGGCCGCAGATCACGCCACACCGTCACAAGCGTGCGGAAGAAGTCCGTGTACTGATCCTCCTTGCCCATGCTGTAGACATAGACCTCAAAGGAATCTCGGTCGAATCCCGCAAGGAACGGCCAGATAAAATACTGCATGACGTGCTGACGGAAATCCCCCGAGATGTAGCCGATGCGGAGCTTTGGTTTTTTGCGGCGTCCGCGATGGGAGAACTGCTTCACATCGGAAAAGAGCGTCCCATACCGACAGCTCCGCCGATAGACCTCCGCCGCAGGGAGATCCACTGCGTTCAGGTGGAAGAGGCTCACACCGTAATAGCAGCGCTGCATGGCGGCATCCTCCGCCGTCTCCGCATACAGTTCTGCATAGGCAGACGCCGCCTGAGCACCGACGGAGAGCTCCGCAGCCCCCGCACACGCCTTGATGAGCGCCTCGCGTATCTCGGGCACGGCGGGCAATCCCTGTGCGATCCGATCCAATGCATGCTTAGCCCGCGCAAACCGCTCCATTTCAGGCCCCTGTCCTGTGGTGCTGATGACCGACAGGTAGATCCGCGCCGCCTCACGATCAGGAGGAACACCCTCTGCCAGGAGTGCCCAACGCTCCGCAAGCACCTGTGTATCTGCGAACAGATAACACCATGCGAGGCCCATGCGCTGTTCGGGGGTGAGTGCCTCCATCCCATCCAGAGCGTGTGCCGCAGCAAGCACCGTCTCCTGCTCTGTGCGCGGGTCAGCATGGGCGAGCAGCGCCGCAAGCTCCGCCTCCGTCTCCCGGCAGTCCTGCACCAAAATGCGGTCATAGGCACGCTCCAACGAAAAGAGCTGTGCCTCCGCATCAAAAAGATCATAGAGTTGCCAGTGCAGCGCGTGGTGCAGCTCCGAAAGATGCTCTACCGCCGCGCACAGGCGGCTGATCTCCGCGCCGAGACACGCCGCATCCCGCACGGGCGCAAGCCCGAGCTGCGTTAGGACGCGGGCTGCAGCAGCGCCATGCACATATGCCTCTGCCGTCACAAGAGGTACACTGTGCTCTGCCGCGTGGCAGACATCGACGAGATCGGCATCCACCGCCGTCACAAGATCGAGCACATCGTAGGGAAGTTCATCCACGAGTTCGAGCGCCGCATCCTCCGTCCCCGCCTCTGCAATCCGCGCAATGTCCGCCTCGGTCAGCGCCGCCGCAATCGCGGCGGGCAGGATCAGACGGACGGCAGGGATGTGCTGCAGTACAGCTCTGAGCAGAGCGACCAGACGCTCTGCCAAATCCTCTGTGCACATCCCTGTAATGCCAATCGTCGGCACGTGTGCATCGAGCAGCGGCGTACGATAGGTATAGTCATGAACACGCTGAACGGGCGTATAGCAGTGCGCGAGCACAGCTTTTCCTTCAACTGCAGGAAGAACCTCCGCAAGCCCTGTGGGGCAGTCTGCCGCGAGCGAAACGATGTGGCGTGCGGGACGGAGCGCCATGATCTCACACGTCATTGCATCAGGCGCACGCAGCGAGAGATCGACGAGGAGGTCAAGCCCATCCCGCCGCATCACATCCGCCGCCGCCTGCACGCTCATTGCCCCCAGTTCCCGCAGTGACACCGCCTTCTCGAACAATTCGGTATCACCGCTCGTCCCCGTATGATAGGCATAGACCGTAAAGCGCAGCTTGTCATAGGAGGAAAAGAACATCGGTAGAAGATCCCGCGTGCGACCTGCTCCGAAGTCCGAAGATAGATAGCCGATTCGGATTTTTCGCGCGTTTTTTTTCCCTTTGGCAGACTGCCGCCCACTGTTCCTCTTTTTCTTCATTTCTTCCCCTTCATTGCGGCTTCATACGCCTGCTCCAACGCGCGCATATAGCCCTCCTGATCCATGATGGGCGAGCGCTCCATGCGTGCGCGCAGCGCCCTGTGCATATCATCCAGCGCATCCATATCTCCCACCAGAGAGACGGCACGCGTCACATAGTCCATAGGTGTCTGAACCGCAAGGTCCTGCAGCCCCACGCACGAGAGCAGCGCATAGGAAAAGCGCGTACTGCGCCGCGTGCCGTACAGCGTCACAACGGGCACGCCCATATAGAGTGCATCGCAGGTCGTACCGCCGCCCGGCCACGGGTACGTATCGAGCGCAATGTCCACATCGAGGTAGCGCTCCATATAGTCCGTCGTCGCGGGTTCGAGCAGCACGCGCGTGAGATCGAATCCAAGGCGCTTGAGACGTGCCCGCGCCGCCTCCGTCATGGCGGGCGCAAAGAAAATTTGTGACTTTAAGAGCAGCTGCGACTTTGGCACGCGCGCCAAGATCTCGCGCCAGAGGAGCAGCATCTCATCGGTAAACTTGCGGTACTGATTGAATACACCAAAGAGAATATGCCCCCGTCTGCGTGCAGGTGTTCCCGTCGATGGGGGAAGTCCCGCACGCGGCACATAGACGAACTGACTCGGCAGACGGATCAGCTGCTCTGTAAAATATTTCTCGCTCTCTGCGCCGACGGGATCACAGAGTGCGTCCGTCAAAAAATAGTCCACAGCGGACAGCCCCGAGGTCGCCGTATAGCCAAGCCCCATCATCTGCACGGGCGCAGGTCGATACGCCAATACGGGCAGCGCACCGCCCGCTGCATGACCCGCCAGATCGACGAGCACATCGATCTCATCTGCATGAATACGTGCGGCAATCTCCGCGGGCTCTGTGCCGCCCAGATCATACCATACGTCCGCATGGGGACGCAGCGCCGCCGTCACTGCATCCGGCTCTGCCGCCGTACTATAGACATAGACCGCAAAATGCGTGCGGTCATACGCCGTCAACAGCGGCTGGACAAAATGCTGCATGACGTTTCGACGAAAATCCGGCGAGATATAGCCGACGCGAATCTTCTCATGCCGATACGGCGCACGATATGTATAGCGCGGCACATCGGCAAACAGCGCACCATATGCGCAATGCGCGCGAAAGAGCTCGTCCGCATCCACATCCTGTGCGTTCTGCGCGAGCAGGAACGAACTGTAAAGCCCCGTATCGGACGGCTCCTCCTCATAGGCGCTTCGATAAAACGAAGCAGCCCGCGCGACCCCCATACGATAGGCAACAGCGGCACGCAGGCGCATAAACGCATGGCGCAGATCACTGCGTCCCGTCCTCAGATATGCCTCCGACAGAGCCATCGCGCGCGGCAGATCGCCCTGCCGCTCAATAGCGTACGCATGGAGATAGGAGAGCATATCGTCCTCAACACCTGCGGCAAATGCACGCTCCGCACACGCCTGTGCCTCGGCAAAGAGCTCTGCCTCAAGCGCCGCAAAGATAGAATCTTTCAGCGTCTTGACATCCATACTCATACTATCGTCGCAAATTGCAGGGGACTTTAGCGCGGTGCTGCGTTCCTCATACTGCGCCCACACGGCTTCATACGCCGCCCCGACATCCCTGCCATAGCTCGCCGCGTCCATCACGGGCGAGACCGCCATCATCCCGCGCAGCCCCGCGTGCAGTGCGTCGAGCAGTTCCGTGTCGCGTGCCAAAGAAACAGCACGCTCGATATACTCCTCCTCTGTCTGCGTGACAAGTGCCCCCGCCCCGATATTCTCCAAAAGGGACGCGCCGAAGCGGCTGCCGAGGCTCTCCCCCG
>CAUVMF010000048.1:0-9715 GCA_963552975.1 uncultured Selenomonas sp. | reverse complement strand
GGACGAAAAAATCTGCGCCAATCTGACGGACTTCATTTTATCAGCGATTCCTTTATTTTTTACAACTATATTAGGTTCTCCGCACAGTCGATATCCGTGATGAGGACATTGATGAAGCCGCCGCGAATGGCACCGAGCACGGCGTCCTTCTTCGCGCGTCCGCCCGCCACACCGACGCGCCTCGAAATCTTCTTCAGTGTGTCAAGCGAGATGCCCGCCACGCGCTCGTTGAAATCCTGAAACGGCGCCGTATCACCATTTTCATCAAAATAGCGCAGCGCAATATCCCCTACTGCCCCGCGTTCCGTAAAGTCTTCGAGAATGGCACGATCCACATAGCCCGTCTTGAGAATCGTCGAATGTTCCGTTGACGGAATTCCAATGCCCATAAGCACAAGATCGAGACGGCTATAGAGGCAAATCACATTGCGGATCGTCTTCTCCTTCAGGAACCCCTCGAGCACCGTCCGCTGCGAGAACACCGCAGGAGCAAAGAACTGCACGCAGTCCCCGGCAAAGCGGTCGGCGAACTCCTGCGCGAGATAGTTCGAGTGAATGTCGAGGCGACTCTCCGCCACGCCGCCGACGAGGGGGACAAACGTCGCCTTGATCGGACTGCGAATGAAATAATCCGAGCGCACGACATTCTGAATTGCAAGCCCCATCGTAATGCCGACGAGATAACCGTCCATGAGGACGCGGGACAGATACGCGAGCGTCGCGCTGCCGATCTCGGAGTTGATCGGATACTGCCCATCTGAGATCGGACTGGACGGAACGATGATGACCTCCTGCAGATCGTACTTCTTCTCAAGAGCACGCTCCATCTGCCCATAGGCGATATTGTCCGGGTTCTGGATCTCGATGCGCACAATGCCGCGTTCCTTGCCGATGGTAAGCATACGCGAGACGGTCGGACGCGAGATGCCGAGCACCTCACAGATCTCCTTCTGCCCGAGTCCATCCTGATAGTAGAGACTGCAGCATTTGAAGATGAGGCGCACATCGTCAACAATTTTCTTCATCGTGAACCCCTCTCATGACATTCGGAACATATTCTATCTTTTGTGTTCTTTATTGACATATTTTCTATAGCTCTGTCAAAAAAAGGGAGCCGCCGCTGCTGCGGCAGCTCCCCAAGAACTACACTCAATGTACTTCGATGGTCGCCCCCATCTTGACATCATCCTTCGTGAGCGGCACATCGCCCTGCAGCATGATGCAGCCCGGGCGCTCTGCTGTGGCACCACCGTTGAACGAGAGCGTGCAGTGCCCGAGTTCCTTGAGCGTGTGCAGCGCCTCATCGCCGATCGCCGTGATCGTGAACACCTTGTCACAGACGATCATCGTATCGCCGACGGCGGGATCCTCGTTGTAGTTTGCAGGCGTATGCAGAACGGAGAACTCCGCGAGCTCCGCCGGGGCATTGTTGTTAAAGATAATGATAAAATTGGCATTCGGGTCATCGAGAAAGAGAAGGGACTCCTCTCCCCAGCTCGTGATTTCGCAATAATACTTCATGCTGCATCCTCCTGTCTGACGAAAACGCTATGCTCCGGAAATAAGGAGCAATATGCCTGCGTTTCCTATGCCTGTTTTGCCTCGCGACTCTTCATGTAGAGATAGATCTTCTCCGTAACAATGCCGCGAATCAGGATGACGACAATGCCGACGAGAAAGTAGCGGACGGCGAGATCGCCGAGCGGCAGCCCGAGTGTCGTTATGCCCGCTGCAATGCCCATGTAGACGAAGAGCTCCCCGCCGTTTGCATGGGGGAAGAGCCCCGTCACGGGATGGACAAAGCTGACCGCTGCGTCATAATAGGCGGGCTTGTACTTCTGATCGACGAAGTTGCCGAACGTATAGCACATCGGATTGCCGAGGAAGAGCACGGCGAGCACGGGGAGGACGGTATAGCGTGTGATGATGTTCTGCGTTGCACGCTGTGCCACGCCGTTCACGCGATCCTCTCCGATGAGTTTGATGAGCGAGTTGACTGCCGTCATCATGATGACGAGCAGGGGGATGATCCCCGTGACCCATGAGGTAAATGTCGCCGCACCCGCGCGGAAGAGATCCATAAAGCCGTTTGCCGCTGCTGCTATCAGTTCCATAATACTATATCCCTCCCGATTAGTAAAGCCCAATGCTTGCTGCGTAAGCGATCAACACTGCCAGTGGTCCTGTGATGACACGCGAGTAGAGGACGGCAGGCACGCCGAGCTCGATTGTCTCGGGATCTGCCTCGCCGAGACTGAGTCCGACGGGAACAAAGTCCGCACCGACCTGTGCATTGATCGCAAAGAGTGCGGGCAGCGCGTACTGCGGCGGGATATTCCCCATGCCGATCTGCGCGCCGAGCAGCGTGCCGACGACCTGTGCAATGACGGCACCGGGGCCGAGCACGGGCGAGATGAACGGAATCGCGCAGATGAGCGAGATGATGAGCATGCCCGGCAAAGAGCTGGCGAGCGGCGAAATCGTATTCGCAATGACATTGCCGAGCCCCGACACAGAGATAATGCCGAGGATCATGGAGACGAATGCCATGAACGGCAGGATGCTCTTGACCGTGATGTCGATCGTCTCACGTCCTGCTGCATAGAATTTGTTGACGACCCCGCCGATCGCAATGCCGAGGCGCGTGACGAAATTCTTTTCGCGCCCCGCCTGCATTGCAGCGATCTCCGCCTTTGCCTGATCCTTGCTCTTCGGTGCATGTGCGGTCGCAGCTTCCGCTGCTGCTGCACTCTCCGCCTCATCCGCATAGGAGAGGCAGGAGAGATCGACCGCCGACACGTAGAGCTCCTTCGTGATGAACTGCGCAAGCGGCCCCGTCTTGCCGACAGGCAACACATTCACCGTCAATATCCCCTTCTTCGGATAGACGCCGCAGCGCGCCGTACCGCCGCAATCCACGACAGCGAGCAGGATCTCCTCATCCGGCACCCCCGTCGAGAATCCGTCGACCGCCGTGCATCCCGTCATCTCCGCAATCTTTGCCGCGAGCGGGTGAATGCCGCCGCCCGTCACGCTGACGATCTTGCTGCGCACCTCCGTCGGAACAAGCACGAGAGGTCCGCCCCATCCGCCCTTTCCGGCGACAATCTTGATTGATTGATACATTCGTTTTCCTCCTATGTGATGAAATGCCTTTTCATACGGACTTTGCACCGTATGCGCTAAGCCTGCTCCTGCGCCTGATCGTTATGCAGCCGTGTCATCAAGGCGTCAAGCGCCTGCATATGCCCCTTGTAATGAGCGCGGCGTTTCTCCGGCAACGCCGCATACTCCGCGTGCAGATCGTAGATCGTCTGCCCAACAATGTCTGCCATCGGGCGAAAGCGGCTGAAGATGGTCATGCCCTGCATCATGCGTCCATCCAAAATCTCTCCCGCCGCGTTGCATGCGATGATGACGATGTTCGAGGCACCGAGTTTTCGCCGGCGTGAGCCAATACCGACATTGCCGAGCTTGTGCATTTCCCGCACAGTGCGCTTGTATTCCTTCACCTGCAGGTGCGTTCCAATTACCTGGATGACAAAGAGCATAAATAGGGCGCCAAGAAGCACCTCTGTCTGCAAGGAACCACCTCCTGTTGATCATGAAGTTGAAACGCTTTGAATTATATCATACAAAACATATCTTTACAATAAAGTGTTTGTTGAAACTTTGTAAATATATAATTGTGTTTCTATGTATCCTTATCATTTGTTCAGGAAGCAAAGAAGCTTCCGCAATGCGGCAGCTTCTTTCACGCGTTTTATACCGTTTTGGAAATGAGATTGATGTAGTGCGTAAGCACCTTGCGCATCCCCTCGTCCGCCGCCTTCTGCGTTTCAATGAGAGAATCCGTATGCGCCGCCTTGATCTCTGCCATTGCACCGACGAGGAAGTCCGTATAGACGTTCAGCTTCGTAATGCCGTCGTGTACGGCGCGGCGCAGATTCTCATCCCCCGTGCCGGAACCGCCGTGCAGGACGAGCGGCACGGGTACGGCGGCGGCAAGCGCGCGCAGACGCTCAAAGTTCAGCTCCGGCGTCCGATTGCTCTTATAGACGCCGTGCGATGTACCGACTGAGACGGCGAGCGAGTCCACCCCCGTCGTCTCGACAAAGGCGACAGCCTCCTCCACCGTCGTATACACAGTCTCGGAGGTCTCCCCCTCAACTCCCTCGGATGCTCCGCCGACATGGCCGATCTCTGCCTCGACGCTGACGCCCTTCGTATGGGCATAGGTGACAACCTCCTTCGTCAGTCGGATGTTCTCATCCATCTCCTTCATTGAGGCATCCAACATGACAGAGGTAAAGCCAAGCGTAATCGCACGCTGCAGGAAGTCGAAATCCTGCCCATGGTCGAGATGCAGAACGATCGGGGTTTTCACCTTCTCCGCCCAGTACTTGCCGACGAGCGCAGCCTCCTCGAGGGAGATCAGCCCCGCATGCCCCTGTGCAAAGGAGAGGAGAATCGGCGTCCGCAGCGCATCTGCCGTCTGCACAAAGACGCGCGCAGCGTTCAGCGTGAGAAAATCGGGCGCAACGATACCATAGTGCCCCGCCTTCGCCGCCATGAGTACAGATTTACCATCGACCAACATAAAGACTCCTCCTTTTCTGAAAACACATTACGTTTGTGCTTATCATATTTTAGAGGAGTCCATTTGTCAATCATTTTATTTACCAGTGGTTATTATTTTGTCGAACGCACGCGGAATCGACTGCGAAATGCGTCCGCCTTCGATGTCGCATATTGGATGATCCGCCCCTCGCGATCCGTTGTCAGGAGGCGCGTGACGAAGATCGGCGCTTCCTCCTCTACTTCGAGGTAGAGAGCAATCTCAGGCGTCGCATGGACGACCTCGATGGTCTTGTCCTCTGCATAGGGATGTACGTCATGCGCCGCAAGTGTGCACAGCAGCCCATGCGCAGTGAAGTCGATATGCACAAGCTCCGGACAGAGCTCGAGCGGGATATAGTCATCCGTGACGGCATAGATCTTCTCGTCCACATAGCGCAGGCGCTTAAGGTGAAAGACGAGCGTCCCCTCGGTGATACTGAGCATTGCCGCGAGATTCCCGCGCGCGGGCTCTACCACCTGCTGCAGTACCGTGCTGCGCGTCACGCGCCCCTCCGCCGAGAACATCTGCGCGAGGCCAAAGCCACGCTCGGCCGCCTCGGAGTAGTCCACGGGGATCTTCTCCCCCGTGTAGAACGAGCCGCGCCCCTGCATGCGCACAATCTTGTTCTCCGCCTCGAGCAGTTCGAGCGCCTTGCGCACAGTCGGACGGCTCACGCCGAGCATCTGGCACAGCTCCCGCTCGCCCGGAATCGGCGAGAAATACGCGAGGTCGGCAAACTGCTGCTCCATCGCATCGCGAATCCTTTCGTGCAGGCGCTCGCGTTTTTTGCCCGTCATGACCAGTCCTCCTTTTTTACCTTTGTTATAGTATAGAATTACTTATCCTTTTGTCAATAAAAATTCCCTTGCAAGTATATTTTACCTGTGGTAGCATTAAATTAACCAATGGTAAGTAATCGTCTCATACAGGAGGTCAGCATCATGAAGAGCAGTCTTGCCCCATTCCTCGTCGTCAATCCGAAATCCTATCTCTACGGCAAGGAATCGCTTGCGCTCGCGCGCGCTGCCGATCATGCCGCCAAGAAGACCGGGCTGAAGATCTACTTCACGTGCCCCTTCTCCGACATTCGCTACATTCGTGAAAATACGGACAGGATCATCGTTACGGCACAGGCGATGGAGAGCCTGCGCCCCGGCCGCGGCATGGGGCATCTCCTGCCCGAGGCGCTCTACGAAGCCGGTGCACGTGCAACCTTCCTCAACCATGCGGAGAACCCGATGACGATGGCAGAGCTTGCCAAGACGATCGCACGTGCACGCGAACTCGGTATTGAGACGATCGCCTGCGCGGATTCCCTCACCGAGGGCACGGCAATTGCAGCATTCCGACCCGACATCCTGCTCTGTGAGCCAACCGATCTCATCGGCACGGGCAAGACCGCAGATGAAAGCTATACAACCGCCATCGTTGCGGAAATTCGGAGCATCGACCCCGGCATCGGCATCATGATCGCGTCAGGGATTACCACGGCGGACGATGTCTACCGCGTCGTGCGCCTCGGTGCGGACGGCAGCGGTGCAACGAGCGGCATTCTGAGCGCCCCCGATCCGGCACAGCGGATTCTGGAGATGGCAGAGGCGATTGTACGTGCTGCCGCCGTGCGTGAAGCAGAAGAAAGCGCAGCATAGAAGCAGAGGAGAGGACAGATGACCGTATTCAAAAAAAAACTGACGCTCACATCGCATGGCGGTACGCCGACCTTTATCAACATTACGGAGGAACTGCGCAATGCCATCATCGAAAGCGGCATTGCGGAGGGCACGGCAACCGTGATCTCCCCGCACACCACCTGTGCCGTCTTCTTTGAGGAGTTCGTGCACGATGTAGACGAGACAGGCACGGAGTTTCTGCAGAACGATCTGAACGCCGTCCTCGAAAAGCTCATTCCAAACCAGACGGGCTGGAACCAGTACCAATACCCCGGAGAGGAACACTACCGTGCTGTCGAGAGTTGGCCCGATGCCGAGGCATATCTGCCCGGCGGCGACCGCACGGCGCTCTGGAACTGCGATGCCCACCTCAAGGCGACCCTCATCGGCTCCTCGGAGACATTCGAGGTCGCGGACGGCAAACTCGCCGTCGGCACAACAGGCTACTGCTACTTCGTCGACTTCGACCGCACGCGCGCGCGCACACGCAAATGCACGATCATCGTGATGGGAGAATAAGAAAATTTAAGCAATCGCTGATAAAATAGACCTGCAGATTGGCGTAGATTTTTTCGTCCGATTGAGGCAGCAAACCAAACGCTGCCAAAGCTATGTGGAGGATTTGCAGGCATTGAGCGGGAAAAAAAGATACGCTGAGATGGCGCGGCTGAATTTATCAGTGCTTCCTTAACTTCTCGAAAACCCTGCACGATGCGCTGTTAGAGAAAATTGGATAATGCTCCAATACAAAACAGGGGCTGTTGCACAAAGTCATTTTGACTCCGTACAACAGCCCCCATTTTTCGTTACTGCGCGATGAATTACTTCAGTGCATAGCCGTTGTTATACATCTTGTCCTGCTCTTTACGGACCTGATAGAGCTGGGTGGAGGTGTCAAGATCAACCATGTCGAGGGTGAGGAGTGTGCCCTTCTTGACATCGCATTTCATGCGCGTGTTCTTGTTGACGAGTGCATAGACGACGTAGCCCTTCTCATAGGTCTCCTGCGCGGTCGCAATGGAGCCGTAGGTCGTGTAGCCGCCGATGCCGTCGATCGTCTCGCCCGCCTTTAGATCGCGCTTGGCGACGGCAATGCACTCGCTGACGGGTCCGTCGAGCGGAATGATCGTCGGTTCGCCGTCAATGACGATCTTTGCGACCGTGAGAGGCGTCTCGAGGTTGCAGAGATGATAGGGGCGATAGAGCGTCCAAAGGGGACCGGGGCCCATGCTGTGATAGCCCATCTGGTAGGCAATCTCCTCGTTCTCCGTCGTGACAGTGACAAAGACACCGGGCGCAATGCCGTTGACATACTCGACAACGCCATGCTTATTCAGAATACCGCCATCCTTTTTGAGCTTGAAGATCTGGTTGAGGTCGGCGCAGCGATCCTTGGGGGAGGCGGAGGGACCATGCCCGCCGATCACATCAGGGATGAGGCCGGTCGCATTCGACATGGCGGTCATCTCAACCATGGTCTTCGTGCCATCCTTGAACGAGGTGAGCATGCGCGGGCTCATCTTGCGGCGCGTTGCCTCCTCAAGCACGGTATCGGGGTTGCAGTCATAGTCGAGCTTGTTGTTCTTGCCCTTGCCCATGACCTTGACTTCCATCCCCATCGCGCGTGCAAAGGAGTAAAGCTCCATGACCGCACCCGGCTCATCACCCGCCGAGCCCGTGTAGATGACGCCGTTCTTGTCGCCGAGCTTCTTGAGGTAGCTGCCGATGACGACATCCGTCTCGACATCCATCATGACGACATGCTTCTTGTTGTTCATCGCGTCGATCGCAATCTTGACGCCGACCTCGGGCACGCCCGTCACGTCGATGGCGACCTCGACGAGATTCGCCTGCGAGATGAAGTCCGAGTTCTCCGTCGCAACGTATTTGCCCTGCTCCATGTAGCGGTTCGCCTCTTCGAGCGTCTTTGCGACAGCGATGTCCTCGTCGCTGATGCCCGCATAGTGGAAGGCGTTAATGACGTTTTCAAACTTGATATCCGAGACAATCGCGGGCATGATCCCCTTCATGAGTGCCATCTGCGTCACCATGCCGCGTCCCATCTGACCTGCACCGACGATGCCGGCGCGGATGATCTTGCCCTCTTCCTCGCGCTTTGCGAGTTTCTTGTCCATATTCAACATTGCGAATCTCCTTTCGCCCACCCATCGGTGGAACATCCAGATTATTGTTGATGAACCTAGTATAGCACTGCATTTCTATTCATACAATATCACTTTCACTGAATTTGCGTAAACATTATCGCAAAAAAGAGGCATGTTTCCATTTGTAAAGAAACATGCCTCTTCGTGCTTACATCATATTGCTGTGCGGAGGGCTTACATCATGCCGCCCATACCGCCCATGCCCGGCGCACCCGCCGGCATCGGAGCCTCAGGCTCCGGCTTGTCCGTGACGAGCGTCTCGGTCGTGAGCACCATCGCCGCGATCGACGCTGCGTTCTGCAGGGCAGAGCGCGTGACCTTCGCAGGATCAACGATGCCCGCGCCGATCATGTCGACGTAGGTGTTCTCGAGTGCATTGAAGCCAATACCGTCGCCTGCCTTTTTCACGCTGTCGACGACCACAGAGCCCTCAAGGCCTGCATTTTCGGCGATCTGACGAACCGGAGCCTCGACCGCACGCTTCACGATCTCAATGCCGACCTTCACATCACCCTCTGCCTGAATCTTGTCGAGCGCCGGGAGGATGTCGATGAACGTCGTGCCGCCGCCGGCAACGATGCCCTCTTCGACAGCTGCACGCGTTGCATTGAGCGCGTCCTCAACGCGGTACTTCTTGTCCTTCATCTCGACTTCCGTTGCCGCGCCGATCTCAACAACCGCTACACCGCCGGAGAGCTTTGCAAGGCGCTCCTGCAGCTTCTCACGGTCGAAGTCGGACGTCGTGTCTGCGATCTGCTTCTTGAGCTGATCGACACGCGCCGCGATCTGCGCCTTGTCGCCCGCACCGTCGACAATCGTCGTCTCCTCCTTGGTGGAACGCACCTGACGCGCACGACCGAGGTCGGCGAGCGTCACGCTGTCGAGCTTGCGGCCGATCTCCTCGCTGATGACCGTGCCGCCCGTGAGGATTGCGATGTCCTCGAGCATTGCCTTGCGGCGGTCGCCGAAGCCCGGAGCCTTGACTGCGAGTGCCTTGAACGTGCCGCGCAGCTTGTTGACAACGATCGTTGCGAGTGCCTCGCCGTCGAGATCCTCAGCGATGATGACGATCTGCTTGCCCTGCTTTACGACCTGCTCAAGTACGGGCAGGATGTCCGCAACGGACGAGATCTTGCGATCCGTGATGAGCACATACGGATCGTCCATGACGGCTTCCATCTTCTCCGTGTCCGTCACCATGTACGGGGAGATGTAGCCGCGGTCGAACTGCATGCCCTCGACGACCGAGAGGTTCGTGT
>CAUVMF010000047.1:0-11100 GCA_963552975.1 uncultured Selenomonas sp. | reverse complement strand
GATCTTGCGCGTGCACTCGACATCACAGGTGCAGATGCGGTGATGATCGGACGCGGGGCGCAGGGGAATCCGTGGATTTTCCCGCAGCTCATTCATTGGCTGCGCACGGGGGAGGAACTGCCGCCGCCAACGCTCGCGGAGCGTGCGCAGGTGATTCTGCGGCATCTGGATCTCCTGATTCAGTACAAGGGTGAATACATCGGCATCCGCGAGATGCGCAAGCATGCGGCGTGGTATACGCGTGGATTAAAGGGCAGTGCGGAGCTGCGCGAGCGTTTCAACCGCGCGGCGTCAAAGGACGAATTCGTGCAGATCCTGCACGAGGCTTGGGATATATGAAAGGAACTATCATGAGTGACGATAAGAAGGCTTCGGTTTGGTCGAAGTATACGGAGGCGGAGCGCGCGGCGGTGGACGAACTCGCGCGCGGCTACATTGACTTTCTCTCGGACTGCAAGACGGAGCGCGAGAGCGTGACGGAGGCGGTGCGCCTTGCGCAGGCGGCGGGCTACCGCGACCTTGCCGAGATCATCGAGCAGGGGACGCCGCTCAAAGCGGGGGACAAGGTCTATGCCGTCAATATGAAGAAGGCGATCGTGCTCTTCCATATCGGGACGGAGCTGATGGAGCACGGCATGAACATCCTCGGTGCGCACATCGACACCTGCCGTCTCGACGTGAAGCAGAACCCTCTGTATGAGGATGGCGGACTTGCGTATTTCGACACGCATTACTACGGCGGCATCAAGAAGTATCAGTGGGTGACGATCCCGCTTGCGCTGCACGGCGTGGTCGTAAAAAAGGACGGCACGGTTGTCGAGATCAACGTCGGGGAGAAGGCGGACGACCCCGTCTTCTGCGTGACGGATCTCCTCGTACACCTCTCGCAGGAGCAGCTGGAGAAAAAGGCATCAAAGGTCATCGAGGGCGAGAAGCTGGACGTGCTTATCGGTGGCTATCCGCTCAAGAAGGATGACAAGGAATCCGTGAAGGACGGGATTCTCGCCCTCCTCAAGGAGCATTATGACATCGCCGAGGAGGATTTTAACTCGGCGGAGCTGACGCTTGTTCCGGCGGGGCGTGCGCGCGAGCTCGGCTTTGACCGCAGCATGGTGCTCGGCTATGGGCAGGACGACCGCGTCTGCTCCTATACGGCACTCTGCTCCATGCTCGAAACTGTACAGCCGAAGCGCACAGCGTGCTGCCTCCTCGTGGACAAGGAGGAGATCGGCAGCGTCGGCGCGACGGGGATGCAGTCGCGTTTCTTTGAGAACATGGTTGCGGAGGTACTCTCCGCCTGCGGGCAGTACACGGAAATCGCGCTGCGCCGTACACTTGCGCGCTCAAAGATGCTCTCCTCGGATGTGTCGAGTGCCTATGACGCACTCTATGCAGACGCGTTCGAGAAGAAAAATGTCGCATATCTCGGGCGCGGTATGGTGTTCAACAAATTCACGGGCGCGCGCGGCAAGTCCGGCTCAAGTGACGCGAGCGCGGAGTATCTCGGGCAGCTGCGGCATATGATGGACGCGAACAACGTTAGTTATCAGCTCGCAGAGCTCGGGCGCGTCGACCTCGGCGGCGGCGGTACGATTGCCTACATCATGGCGCGCTACGGCATGGATGTGATCGACAATGGCGTCGCCGTGATGAGCATGCACGCGCCGTGGGAGGTCACGAGCAAGGTTGATATCTACGAAATGAAGAAGGGCTACGACGTATTCCTGCGGAACGCATAAGTGCCCCACCACCGCTTACGCGGTTCTCCTCCCCCACAGCAACGGGGGAGGCTTTATTTGGAAAGGAGCATTCTATGGTCTCAGAGCAGATGTACGCACTCGGCACGAAGAAGTCCACCATCCGCACGATCTTTGAATACGGGCAGCAGCGCGCGGCAAAGGTCGGCGCAGAAAATGTCTTTGATTTCAGTCTCGGCAATCCGAGTGTGCCGACCCCAGACTTCATTCGGGACGCGGCGGTGGACATCCTGACACACAGCGACCCGATGGAGGTGCACGGCTATACGATTGCACCCGGGAAGCCGCAGGTGCGCGAGATCCTTGCCGCCGATCTGAAAAAGCGGTTCGGCATGGAGATCACGGGGAAGAATCTCTTCCTCACGGCAGGTGCGGCGGCATCCGTCACGATTACGTTCAAGGCACTCGCGGAGGCAGAGGACGAGTTCGTCACGATTGCGCCGTTCTTTCCCGAGTACCGCGTCTTTGTCGAGGCGTGCGGGGGGAAACTCGTTGTCGTGCCCGCAAAAACCGATGACTTTCAGATCGACTTCGCGGCACTCGAGACGGCGCTCACGCCGCGCACAAAGGCGATCATCATCAACTCGCCGAACAATCCGAGCGGCGCGGTCTACAGTGAGGCGACGATTCGTCAGCTCGCAGGTCTCCTGCGGAGCAAGGAGCAGGCATTCGGGCATCCGATCTTCATCATCGCGGACGAGCCATATCGCGAGATTGTCTACGATGGTCTCAGCGTGCCGTGCATTCCGCTCCTCTACGACAATACAATTGTCTGCTACTCGTACAGCAAGTCGTTCTCCCTGCCGGGCGAGCGCATCGGCTACATCGTCGTGCCGGACTCCGTTGCCGACTTTGCGCGCGTCTACGGTGCGGTTGCGGGTGCGGCGCGCGTCCTCACACACGTCAATGCACCCTCGCTCTGGCAGCTTGTCATTGCACGCTGCGCAGGCAGGACTGCCGATCTCAGCACCTATGCGCGCAACGCCGCGCTGCTCTACGATGGGCTGACGGCGGCGGGCTATGCGTGCATGCGCCCGCAGGGGGCGTTCTATCTCTTTCCGCAGGCGTTGGAGAAGAACGATGCGGCATTCTGTGCGCGGGCGCGTGACTACGATCTCCTCCTCGTGCCGGGGACGGACTTTGGCTGTCCTGGCTATTTCCGCGCGGCATACTGCGTGCGTACCGCGATGATCGAGCGCGCATTGCCGCGGTTTCAAAAACTTGCAGAATCGTACAATAAAATACATGAATGAAATTCGATAATGGCAACTTCATTAAAATTCATATTGACAATCACTCTCCTCAGAGCTATACTTAATATCGATTTACACTTCACAAGGGTTATCATTATCGAATGATATGCCTCGAATCTATCGGTAATTACGCGCGTTTTCGTACGTTTGACAAGGAAGGTGTTCTTTTTGACCAGTGCTGAACTCTTTGAAAAAGGCGGGCCGGTAATGTACCTGCTGCTCCTGTGCTCGCTCACAGTGGTTGCGATTGCCATCGACCGCTTTATGCTCTATCGACGTGCATCGCAGGGCGCACGCGCACTTGAGGCGGATGTCGCCGCTGCGCTTCGCAAGAAGAAGCTGGATGAGGTCGCACCTGCTGTGAAGGGCAAGGACAACATGGTTGCCCATCTCGTGCAGAGTGCAGTCGATGCGCGTGCGGCAGGGGAGGATGTCCCCATGACGGTCGAGGCAGTCTACGGTGAGGCGGCAATGCTTCTGCGTGCGCGTCTCAACTATCTCTCGATGATCGTCACGCTTGCACCGCTGCTCGGTCTCTTGGGAACGATCTCAGGCATGATCCAGTCGTTCAGCGTGTTCAACCTGCAGGCGGGGCAGCCAATGGCGATCACGGGTGGCATCGGTGAAGCTCTGGTTGCAACGGCGACGGGGCTGCTTGTAGCGATCCTCGCACTCGTCGTTCACACCTACTTTGCGCAGCGCATGGACACGATGCTGACGCTGCTCGAAAAGACGACGAATACCCTACTCGCGGGCTTTGCCGCAAACGATGGAGGGCGTTCTCATGCGTCGTAATTTTCATGATGTGCGCGAGCCGCGCGTCATGATTATCCCGATGATCGACATCATGCTCTTCCTGCTCGTCTTCTTCATGCTGAGTACGATGTATATGGTGAATGCGAGCACGGTGCAGGTCAATCTGCCACAGGCGGCGACCGCGCAGCAGGATACACGTCCGCATATCGTCTCCATCACGGTGACGGAGGACGGAAAGGTCATGTTTGACCGTGACGAGGAGCCGACGCGCGAACTCACGGCGAAGGTCAAGACGCAGCTTGAAGATGATCCCGATACGGTCTTCGTCGTTCGTGGAGACCGCAAGGCGGACTATCAGTACGTGGTTGCCGTGTTCGATGCGCTCAAGGAGGCAGGGACACGCCACGTATCCATTGCGACGGAGACGGGAGGGGTCTGAGTGCAGTATCAGACGCATTGGCGACTCGCCTTTGTCCTCGCGTTTTTCTTTCATATTGTCGCGTGGCTCTTCCTGATGGTGCTCATCCCGCATGTATTCAAGATGCTTGAGACGCCTCCGCAGCAGGATCCGATGGAGTGGGTCGACATTGCCGAGGACATGGGTGTCCCCGAGGAGGAGCAGCAGGAGGAAGAACCTCCACCGCCGCCGCCACCGCCGCCGGAGCCGGAACAGGTCGAGGAAGAACCTGCCGTGGTTGAAGCGGAGGTGCCTGAGGAAGCCATTACAGAGATCATAAAGGAAGTCCGGGAGGAAAAAGAACCGGAGAAGCCGAAAGTGCTGACATCAGGCTCCGGCAAGCAGATCGGCATGCCGGGCAAGATTCTCCACGCCGAGCAGCCGCCCTACGGCGTCATCCAGTTCAAGGGGCGCATCGCCGTCTCGGCGCATATCGGTACGGACGGCAAGGTTATGTGGACGAAGATACAGGTATCTTCGGGCAACACGCTCTATGACCGCATGGCACGGCGTATCGTTGAAAAACAGTGGAAATTCGAGCCTGCAAAGGATATGAATGGGCAGCCGATGGAATCCGATATGCAGTGTCCCATTTATTTCAACATGGAGCCTAAGCGCAAGATCAAATAGTGCGCAGTACTATGGGGAGGAAACAGGCAAAAAGATGAGAAAACTCTTTGCTTTTATTACGGCGTTATTCCTGCTCCTGCCGGCGGCGTCCACAGATGCCGCGCAGACATGGCAGCAGATTCACGATCATATCGGCACCCAGATGGATCAGGTCTACGAGATCTACAAGACGGGCGACGCCGAGGCCGCGAAGGATGCCGTCAACGACATCTACTATGGAATCTATGAAAAGGATGGTCTTGAGAGCGCCGTGCGCAGTGGGATCTCCTCCAAGAGCGCAAACCTGACGGAATACCAGTTCTACACGCTGAAAAAGGCAATCCGTGCGAATGCGCCGCAGTCGGAGGTCGAAGCGGAGGGCGCAAAGCTCCTCGACATGATTCAGGTCGAGGTGACGACGCTTGAGACTAAGGGCGTCGAGTCGGGCGGCTGGGCAATGTTCCTGCAGGCCTTCCTCATCCTTTTGCGTGAGGGCGTTGAGGCAATCCTCGTGCTTGTCGGCATCATCGCCTATCTTGGGCGTGCCGGGCACGAGAAGGAGATCTCCATCGTCTACAACTGGGCGATTGCGGGCATTATCGCCAGCTTTATCTCGGCTTATCTCTTTGTTGAAGTTCTTGATAATACGACAACGACGGGCGCGAGCCGCGAGATGATTGAGGGCTTTACGGCGCTCTTCGCCGTGCTTGTCCTCCTCGGCACATCCGCGTGGATGGGCGGCAAGTCCAACGCGAAGGCGTGGAAATCCTACATCGACAGTCAGGTGAAACTGACGCTCTCGACGGGAAAATCGCGTGCACTTGGCTTTGCCGTTTTCCTTGCGGTCTACCGCGAGGGGGCAGAAGTCATTCTCTTCTATCAGGCACTCTTCAACAACGCCTTCGGTGACATTGATATGATCTGGGCGGGCTTTGTTGCGGCATGTGTCGCGTTGGCCCTCTTGTTCTTCCTCTTGCAGCGTGGTGCGCTGCGCATCCCGATTGGACCGTTCTTCAAGGTGACGAGCGCGTTCATGTTTGTGCTCGCGGTTACGTTCCTAGGCGGCGGACTCAAGGAACTGCAGGAGGCAGATGTCATCTCCACCTCGGTCATCGAGAGCATCCCCGTTCCGAGCATCGATCTGCTCGGTCTTTATCCCACCTATGAAACCGTTGTGCCACAGATTCTGCTGATTCTCGCGGCTGTTGCAGCGGTATCATATAGAAAGCGCTCTGCTGTCGCAGAGTCATGAGTTTCCCTGCAAGAGGGAGCAGTGTTTCATCTTTTTAAGGAGGATTATCCCATGAAGAAATCCGGTCTCAGCATGCTCAAGAAGGCACTCGCAGTTGGCGCAGTCGCATTCTCCACGTTTGCGATCAATGCGAATGTCAGCGAAGCTGCATTCGAGGAGTTCCCGATCGGCGACGAAATCGAGGATACGACGAACCACTTCAAGGTTGCGCTCGTCTATTTCCAGCCGGTCACGATGGAGCCTGCCGGTATGAGTCTCCCGGCAGATCAGGCGGATATCCACATCGAGACGGATATCCATGCGACCGAGGGCAATGAGTGCGGCTTCGGCGTCGGTGAGTGGATTCCCTATCTGACGGTGCACTACAAGTTCACGAAGCGCGAGACGGGCGAGAGCCTTGAGGGCGTCTTCATGCCGATGAGCGCAGACGATGGCCCGCACTACGGCGCGAATGTCAAGATGCTCGGCGCGGGCACCTATGACTGCGAGTTCTCGATCGACAGTCCCGCACGTCAGAACTACATGCTCCACACCGATAAGGAGACGGGCGTTCCGGGTCATCTCTGGACCGAGCCGGTCAAGATGAGCTGGGTGTTCAACTACGTTCCGCGTAAGTGGTAAATTCAGTACTCCCGGACGATGACGGTGCGGACTTCCTGTGCCGGATCTCGTTCTGCCGGAATTAGAATGGCTGCCGTCCTAGGGAGGACGGCGGCTTTTCTAGTAGGAAAGGGTATATTACAATGTTACAGGCATTTCTACAGCAATTGGTACCGGCACTCGAGGAGAGCATCAAGCTCGCTGTGCCGCTTGGTATTCTGCTTGCAATCATTCTGCCCCTGCCCAACCAAGGCATTCGTCATACCTTCACGCGTGTTCTGAAATGGGGGTTTTTCCTTTCGATCTTTATGACAGCGGTTCGTGTCGGAACGAAATCCGCAGTGAATCGTGAGATCTTTGAGAGCATGGCGATTTTTGTCGACCTCGTTGGCGCGCTTGTTCTGTGTACGGTTCTCCTGCGCAGCCTCCATCGTGATTGGACGGCGGGGGAAGAGCGTGTATTCCGCATTGGCACGGGGGCTCTTGCGCTCGGCATCTTCCTCTATCACGGCTTGGAACTGTGGCTGATTCCCGTTGCGACGGTGCAGGTTGCACTGGGGGACTACGTTACGTTGATATTTTTCGTCAAGATGCTCGGATTTGTCAGCGGTCTTCTCCTCGGCTTCCTCTCGGGCTATCTCGCATATAAGGCTGCAGCGGCGCTCAACCACGGACGACTTGTCTTCGTCTTTACCGTGCAGATCGTGGCGACTGCTGTGCAGCAGGTCATCTTTGTCATGACTGTCATGATGGCGCGGCAGGTGCTTGGCATGGAGAATTTGATTTCCTTCATGGCGCCGTTCATCGACAATCAAAACAAGGTGATCTATGTGATCTACTTTGTATCGATTCTTGTGCCGATTACGCTCTTCTTGCAGCCGCGTCCGGAGCGCCCCGCATGGGCAAATCCTGCACAGTACCGCCAGCTGGTTTCGCGTGCAATTCGCCGTAAGCGTTGGGGAACGGGGCTTCTTGCAACACTCGTTCTCACGATTCTCATTTCGAGCATCGGCGGCTGGTATGCGAACAAGAAAGAAGAACTCGTACCTTCCGTCGCCGTCAAGGCGGTGGACGGACTCGTGCAGATACCGCTCGAGGAGGTTTCGGACGGACATCTTCATCGTTACGCGTTCCGTGCCTCGGATGGGACGGAGGTGCGTGTCATCGTCGTCCAGAAGGGCGGCTCCGCGTTTGGTGTGGGGCTGGATGCGTGCGAGATCTGCGGCCCCACGGGCTACTTAGAGCGCGACGGGCAGATCGTCTGCCGCCTCTGCGACGTGGTCATGAACAAGGCGACGATCGGGTTGCCCGGCGGCTGCAATCCGATTCCCGTGGAGTATCGCGTAGCAGGCGGCACCGTACAGATCTCGGCGGACACGCTTGAAAAGGCGCGTATGCACTTCCGCTGAGGGCATGAGAGGAGGAAAGCCATGTTTTGGCAAATGGTAAAAGGAGCGCTCATCCGTCAGCGTGGGAGGTTTATCCTCATCGCCTTGACGGTTGCCCTCGGCGTCTCGCTCGCGACCGCCATGCTGAACGTCATGTTCGACATCGGCGAGAAGGTCAATCAGGAGCTCAAGGCGTTTGGCGCGAACATCACGATCACGCCGCGCAACTCAATGGTGCTCAAGGATCTCTACGGCGTGGAGACAACATCGAGCACGCATCGCGAGTATTTGGATGAGGCGGATCTCGGCAATATCAAGACCATCTTCTGGACGAACAACATCGTCGCGTTTGCACCATCGCTGACAACGCGCATGACGCTTGCTGACGGCGAGACCGTCCCGTTCTTCGGTACATGGTTCGAGCATACGCTCACCCTGCCGACGGATGAGGTCTATACCACGGGCGTGAAATTCATGAAATCGTGGTGGAATGTCGACGGCAGCTGGGCGGACGATACGCAGACAGATCAGGTGCTCGTCGGTACGAAGCTTGCACAGAAGCTCGGTGTTTCGGCAGGCAGTACGCTTTCGTATAAGAAGGCGGACGGCTCGAACGGCACGCTGCAGGTTACGGGGATTCTCTCGGGCGGCGGCGAGGAGGAGAACCAGATCGTCGGTTCCCTCGCGCTCGCGCAGGAACTAGCGAATGCGCCGGGCAAGATCGAGCAGGTCGAGGTCAGTGCGATTACAACGCCCGAGAACGACCTTGCACGCAAGGCGGCGGAGAATCCAAAGTCGCTTTCGCAGTCGGAATATGATATATGGTACTGCACGGCGTATGTCGGCTCGATCGCCTATCAGATTGAGGAGGTCATGCAGAATGCGGCGGCGCATCCCGTGCGTCAGATCGCGGAATCCGAGGGCAAGATCCTCGACAAGACGCAGCTCCTTATGCTGCTGATTACCGTTTTGTCGCTGCTCTCTTCGAGCCTTGGCGTCAGCAACCTCATCAGCGCGAACATCATGGAGCGCAGTCGCGAGCTGGGACTCCTCAAAGCGCTCGGCGCGACGAATCTCGCCGTCGTGCTCTCCGTGCTCGCGGAGATCTTTATCGCGGGTATTTTGGGCGGCATCCTCGGCTACGTCGTGGGGCTTGGCTTCGCCCAGCTCATCGGCGAGAACGTATTCGGCTCAGGGATTGCGGTCAATCCGTACGTTGTTCCGATCATCGCCGTGCTCATGTCGCTCGTGCTGATCATCGGCAGCGTGCCCGCAATCCGTATGCTCCTGTCGCTGCAGCCGGCAGAAGTTCTCTATGGCAGGTGATGAATGATGAATCGATATAAAATGTTCTTTATCATGGTCGCGAACTCCCTGCTGCGGCGGCGTGCGCGCATGGCGATTGCCCTGCTCGCCGTCGCCATCGGTGCGACGATCATCTCGGGCATGATTACCGTCTACAAGGAAGTGCCGGAGCAGATGGGGCGTGCGTTCCGCGCATACGGGGCGAACCTGCTCATCCTGCCGGGCACGGACACGGGCGTGATTCAGGAGAGTTCGATTGCCGCTGTACGGAAATCGCTCTCGGGCTATGAGATCGTCGGCATTACACCGTTCCTTTACGATACACTTCTCATCAACCATCAGACGGTTATGGGTGGGGGCACGGATTTTGCCGTGCTGCAGGAGGTCAGCCCCTATTGGCAGATCCGTGGCGCATGGCCGACGCCGGGGGAGAAGGAGATTCTCCTCGGTGCGGAGTTTGCGGCAAAGCTGCGTGTCAACCCGGGCGATACAATTACCGTCTCGGGCGGTGAGGGCACGATTGTGAGCGATTATCGCGTGTCCGGCATCGTGCGCACGGGTGGAAATGAGGAAAATTTCGTCTTTGTCTCCCTGCCCGATATGCAGAGCATGAAGAGCCGTCCCGGTGAGCTGAGTCTTGCGCAGGTTTCCGTTGTTGCGGGGCAGGATGAGCTGACGCGTGCGGAAGAAAAGATCCGCACGGATGTGCCGGGCGTTGAGCCGCAGCTTGTCAAGCAGATCGCTCAGTCCGAGGGGACGGTGCTCGGAAAGCTCCAAGCACTCGTGCTCATTGTCACCATCGTTGTCCTCGTGCTGACGCTGATCTGCGTCTCGACGACGATGATGGCGATCGTGACGGAGCGGCGTCGCGAGATCGGGTTGAAGAAGGCGCTCGGCGCGGACAACCGTCACATTGTTGCAGAGTTCTTCGGCGAAGGGTGCCTGCTCGGATTCCTCGGCGGTGTGCTTGGCTCCGGCTTTGGCTATCTCTTTGCACAGAGTGTCAGCGTCAATGTCTTTGGGCGCGGCATCGAGTTCTCTGCGACGATTGTCGTCGTCGCGCTCGTCATGTCCATCGTTGTTACGGGGCTTGCATCGCTCCTGCCCGTACGCATTGCGACAAATGTGGATCCCGCGATCATCCTGCGCGGCGAATAGGAGGAAAAAGCAATGAGTCTGCTTGAACTGAAGCACGTTTCCAAGGCGTACAACGAGAAGGTGCTCGCTCTGGACAATGTCAATCTCAAGGTAGAAAAAGGCGAATGGCTTGCGGTCATGGGTCCCTCCGGCTCGGGCAAGTCGACACTCATGAACATCATCGGCTGCATGGACAGCGCGACGAGCGGCGAGGTCATCCTCGACGGCGAGGTGCTGACGGATGCGACGCCGGAGGAGCTGACGCGTTACCGCCGCGACAAGATCGGTATCGTCTTCCAGCAGTTCCACATGATCCCGTACCTCACGGCGGTCGAGAACATCATGGTCGCACAGTACTACCACAGCATGCCCGACCGCGATGAGGCGATGGCGGCACTCGAACGCGTCGGCCTTGCCGATCGTGCGAGCCATCTGCCGAGTCAGCTCTCGGGCGGCGAGCAGCAGCGCGTCTGCATTGCGCGTGCGCTCATCAACTATCCCGTCCTCATCCTCGCGGATGAGCCGACGGGTAACCTCGACGAGCAGAACCAGAAGCTCGTCATGAAGATCTTCCACGAGCTGCACG
>CAUVMF010000046.1:0-11536 GCA_963552975.1 uncultured Selenomonas sp. | reverse complement strand
ATATCTCTTGAAGAGTAACTTTTCATATCCATCCTCCGCCTCTATATTACCACGTGCTTTACTACGTATCAACAAAATCGTTTCATGTCAATTCAAACCTCACGCATATGTTCAAACTGCGCGCGATACTGACGCATGAGCGTCGGCAGGACAAAGGCGAGCGCGGCGGCGTCGTCAAGCGTCGCGAGCGCGGCGCGGCGCGCAAGGAGCAGGAGATCCATGTCGGCGAGCACGTCCGCGATCTTGAGATCGCCAAGGCCGTGCTGCATCGCACCGAAGAACTGTCCGGGGCCTCTGAGGCGCAGATCCTCCTCGGCAAGGCGAAAGCCGTCGCTCGTCTGCTCGATGACCCGCAGCCGCTCCTCAGACGCCGCACTGCGTCCCGCGATGAGTATGCAGTAGGAAGCATAGGGGCCGCGCCCGACACGCCCGCGCAGCTGGTGCAGCTGGGAGAGCCCGAACCGCTCCGCGTGCTCGACAACGAGGATGCTCGCGTTCGGCACGTTCACACCGACCTCGATCACCGTCGTCGAAACAAGCAGCTTGATGTGGTCGGCGTAGAACCCCTCCATCACCGCTTCCTTCTCGGCGGACTTCATGCGCCCGTGGAGCAGACCGCAGGAAATCCCGCGAAAGATACCGTGGGACAGCTCCTCATAGACCTCCTCCACCGAGGGCAGACTGCTCTCCTCACTCGCCTCGATCAGCGGACAGACGACATATGCCTGCCTCCCTGCCTCGATCTCCTTGCGGACAAAGGCATAGATCTTGTCACGCGCACGCTCGTCACGCAGGAATGTCCGAATGGGCTGCCGCTCCGGCGGCAGATGCTCAATGCGTGAGACATCGAGATCGCCGTAGACCGTGAGTGTCATTGTACGTGGAATCGGGGTCGCCGTCATGACGAGCACATCGGGCGTCACGGTGCTCTTTTTCTCGAGTGCCGCGCGCTGTGCCACGCCGAAGCGGTGCTGCTCGTCCGTCACGACAAGACCCAATGAATCGAATGATACACCGTCTTGAATCAGTGCGTGCGTCCCGACGGCAATATCGATCTCGTGCGCGGCGAGTGCCGCCGCAGCCTCCATCCGTTCCTTCTTCGTGAGCCGCCCCGAGAGAAAGCCCACGCGCACACCAAGCGGCGTGAGAAGCTCGCGCAGCGTATCGTAATGCTGCCGTGCGAGAATCTCCGTCGGTGCCATCAGGGCACCCTGACGACCACTCTCGACGGACTTGACGAGTGCGAGCAGGGCAATCGCCGTCTTGCCCGAGCCGACATCGCCCTGCACGAGGCGGCGCATGGGCAGCGGCGACTCCATGTCGCGCGCGATCTCGCCCCACACCTGCTCCTGATCGTCGGTCAGTGCAAAGGGCAGTGCCGCAAGCACGCGAGCAACAAGCGCACCATTGGGCGCGTGTGCAATCCCCTCCTGCTCCTCGGCTGTGCGCTTCTTGAGCGCAAGCAGCCCGCATTGGATGAGGTACAGTTCCTCGAACGCAAGGCGCCGCCGTGCCGCACGCAGTTCCTCCTCCTGTTTGGGAAAATGAATGCGCCGAAAGGCAGACCTACGACCGACGAGGTGATACTCCTCACGAATGCGCTGCGGCAGCGTCTCCTCGATCTCATCCCCCGCCTGTGCGAGCGCATACGCCATCATCTGCCGCAGCTGCTTCTGCGTCAGCCCCTCCGTCGCCGCATAGATGGGCAGGATGCCAAGATGATCCTCCACCGCATCCCGTGAGCCGAGCATTTCAAACGACGTGATATTCGTGAGTGCAAGCTGCCCGCTGCCCTGATAGGCATAGTCCGCCTTGCCCGTGAGGAGAACCCGCTGCCCCTCGCGCAGTTTTGATTTGAGAAAACGCTGATTGAACCAGACCGCCTGCGCATAGCCTGTCCCATCGCTGAGCAGTGCCGTCAGCACCGTAAAGCCGCGCCGCCGCGCCTGCCGCTCCGCCACCTGCTGAATCACGCCGAGCACGGTCGCCCGCTCCCCGACGCGCAGCCGAGCGATGGGGGTCACGCGGCTCTGATCCTCATACGCGCGCGGATAGTACGTCAGGAGGTCGTAGACCGTCCCAACGCCAAGCCGCGCAAATGCCGCCGCCTTTTTCACGCCGACACCGCGTACCTTGTTGATACTGTCCGAAAGATTCATCACGCCTCCTTTCCACTTTCAAAAAAAGAAGCTGCCGTATGTTCGGCAGCTTCCTCCCTGTGACAACAATAACAAAAATCTGCACCAGTCCGAAGGTCTGTTTTATCGGTGCTTCCTCTATTTTATCAGAGTGTCGTTTATTCTACAACCTTGAGTTCATCCTCCGCTGCATTGGACGTCGGCATATCCGGAGCGGAAATCATCTCCCGCATGGCAAGAGACTTGCCGTTCATCAGGAATGTGCTCCGGCTTCCGAGATCAGTACGGAGATTGTCCCTCAGTGCATGCCCCATATAGTCGACGAGGTTTTCCCGCTGTGAATAGACATAGCGGTAGTTGCCAAGCGCAATCAGATTGCCGTTGCTCACCTGTCGGTTTTTGCCCGAGAAGTAAAGCGTCATCCAGTCATGTGCGCCGGAACCGCGCCACGCACCCAGATGGTAGCGCGGGTTGTTCCTGTTGACATCGTTCCAATAGGTCACGACGTTGCCGTCAATGCGCGGCGCCGTGCCGTAAACGCTCGTCTCCTGTCCTGCGTAGGAAATGTCCGCCCTGCCCTCGATAAAGAGTTTGTCAAAGCGCACCCTGCCGCCGGATATCTTGAATTTTGCTTTGTTCGCCCACAGCCGCTCAAAGCGAACGCCTGCGCTGCCGCCCAGATCGAGATTGCCCATTGTGAAATTGTCAATCGGCCGATCGTCACGCGCACCGCTCGGTTCGATGGAGAGCATTCCATCCGCTCCCTCGCGAACACGGACGTTATCAAGATTCATATCCGCCCCCTGAACGATCATGCGGCGTTCCGCAATGATGTTTTCGAGGTTCATCTTCTTGCTCTCGTCTTTCAGCATGACGGCGACAAGCGCGCCGTTGATCTCATAGACATGGATGTTGCCGTGTGCAAGGCCGACGCGGACATCGCGGTCTGCGTAGATGCGATGCAGGTCAACATCGCCTTCGCCGCTGTTCGTGATGGTGACGTTGCCGATTCCCTTGGCATCGGCTTTCACGGAGACTTTTGCATCGCCGATCTGCTTGATGTCGCCCTTGGTGGCAATCGTCGCTTTGATGTTTCCTCCTGTGCTGTGAATATCGCCGCCAAAGAGCATATCGCCGTTCTTTGTGGCGAAGGTAATATCCTTGCCCGCCGTCAGTCCTTTCTCGAGTTTGATCGCGCCCTGTGTCCCTGTGGAGACGGAGGCCTCCTTGCTCGCATGGACTGCGCCGTGGCTGTGGATGTCGCCGTCCTCAGCACGGAGTTTTACGGTATCAGCGGAAATGCTGCCCGTCTCCATCGCCTTTTGGGAATGAAGGTCGGCTGCGCCGCCTGCTTTGACATCATTTGCCTTGAGGGATGTCCCCGCGGTCAGAGTCGCCTTGCCGCCCGCCGTGACGTTCTGTGCTGTGATCTGTGTGCCGGCGTTCAGCGTCGCCGTACCTCCTGCCGACACATTCTGTGCCGTGAGATTCGTACCTGCGTTCAGCGTCGCCGCGCCTCCTGCCGTGACATTCTTTGCCGTCAATGTATCGTCGGTTTCAATCGTCAGCGTGCCATCCGCACGAACATCGCCGCCAAGCTCTGCCGCATGGGCTTTGAGCCGACCGTCCGCCTTCGTGTAGAGCGTTGCTCCCTCCTTCGTTATGATGTTGTTCTTCGCAAGAATCGTAAGATCCTTATCCGAGGTCAGGTTGCCATTGAATTTGGCATCGCGACCCGCGTCGATCTGCGTCATACCATGCGACGATATTGCGCCATTTACGGTAAGATCGTTGGTTGCACGCGCCGTGAGGTCGCCGTCCGTCGTCACTGTGCCGTCAATCACTACGTCATGACCCGCGTCGATCTGCGCCATGCCGTGCGAGAGTATGGCGCCGCGCACCGTGAGATCGTTGATCGCGTGCGCCGTGAGGTCGCCGCCGGTCGTCACTGTGCCGTTTATCGCTGCATCATGACCCGCTGTCAGCTCCGCCTTGCCGCCCGCCGACACATTCTGCGCCGTGAGGTCAGTACCCGCATGGAGTGTTGCCGCACCTCCCGCTTTCACATTCTGTGCCGTAAGGTTCGTACCCGCGTTCAGCGTCGCCGCACCGCCCGCCGTAACGTCACGCACGGACAGGTTCTTTCCTGCCGTCAGTGCGGCATCCTTGCCCGCCGACACGTTCTGCGCCGTGAGGTCAGTGCCCGCATTGAGCGTCGCCACACCTCCTGCCGTGACATTCTTTGCCGTCAATGTATCGTCAGTTTCAATCGTCAGCGTGCCATCCGCACGAACATCGCCGCCAAGCTCTGCGCTGTGGGCTTTGAGCCGACCGTCCGCCTTCGTGTAGAGCGTTGCTCCCGCCTTCGTTATGATGTTGTTCTTCGCAAGAATCGTAAGATCCTTATCCGAGGTCAGGTTGCCATTGAATTTGGCATCGCGACCCGCGTCGATCTGCGTCATACCATGCGACGATATTGCGCCATTTACGGTAAGATCGTTGGTTGCACGCGCCGTGAGGTCGCCGTCCGTCGTCACTGTGCCGTCAATCACTACGTCATGACCCGCGTCGATCTGCGCCATGCCGTGCGAGAGTATGGCGCCGCGCACCGTGAGATCGTTGATCGCGTGCGCCGTGAGGTCGCCGCCGGTCGTCACTGTGCCGTTTATCGCTGCATCATGACCCGCTGTCAGCTCCGCCTTGCCGCCCGCCGACACATTCTGCGCCGTGAGGTTCGTACCCGCGTTCAGCGTCGCCACACCGCCCGCCGTAACGTCACGCACGGACAGGTTCTTTCCTGCCGTCAGTGCGGCATCCTTGCCCACTTTCACATTCTGCGCCGTGAGGTCAGTGCCCGCATGGAGTGTTGCCACACCTCCTGCCGACACATTCTGCGCCGTGAGGTTCGTACCTGCGTTCAGCGTCGCCGCGCCTCCTGCCATGACATTCTTTACCGCGAGTCGCTCATCGGTCTCAATCGTCAGCGTGCCGTCCGCACGAACATCGCCGCCAAGCTCTGCCGCATGGGCTTTCAGTCTGCCGTTTTCTTTGGTATAGAGATTTGCTCCCTCCTTCGTCACGATGTTGTTCTTCGCAAGAATCGTAAGATCCTTATCCGAGGTCAGGTTGCCATTGAATTTGGCATCACGACCCGCGTCGATCTGCGTCATGCCGTGCGACGATATTGCGCCATTCACGGTAAGATCATTCTTTGCACGCGCCTTGAGGTCGCCGCCGGTCGTCACTGCGCCGTCAACAGCGATGTCTTTATCCGCTGTCAGCTCTGCGCTGCCTGCGGCATCCATGTCGCCCCGCACCGTGAGTTTATCATCGGTATGCAGGCGCACGTCGCCCGCCGCAGCACCCGCCTTCACCGTCTTGACGGCGCCGGTTGTCAGCGCGCCTTTCTGCATGATGGTGACGTTGCCTGCTGCTGCAAGATCCGCCACCGTCATCGCGCCCGTATTCACAATGTGGACGCTGCCGCCGACCATATCGCCGGAGAGCCCCGCCATTGTAAGAACAGGGAATCTGTTCTGCGTGCCGAGGAGACTGACCGCACCATCCGATTTTACGCTCAGCGTATTGCTCTTTATGCTGCCGCTTTCGCTCTGCGTGATGCCATTCTTCGCGGAGAGATTGACGGTCTTTGCCGTGATCGCGCCGTTCGTGAGCGCAATACTGCCATCGCTCGATGTGATGTTCGTTGTTTCTTCCGCCGTGAGCTGCGCGGCTTTGTCGTCTGCCTCCTTGAGTTCCACTTTGTTGACCGCGCTGACCGAGATGTTCCTGCCTTTCAGTCCGCCGAGCAGGAGCGATCCGCTGTCTTTGCTCGCGATATGGACATCATGCGTACCTGCATTGGCAAAGAGGAGGCTCTCTGAGGCGATGCGGATGCCGTCTGCCGCCGTACCGAGGTCGCCCGCATCCGAGGTCAGCGTGATGCGTCTGCCCTTGATGTAGCCGTCGGTTTTGCCGGCCTCGTTCGTCATGCGCATTCCCTTGGAGGCGGTCAGAACGACATCGCCGTTGCTGCCGACCGACTGAATGGTCAGCAGACGCGCCGCATCCTGTTTGATATAGATACCGCCCGACGCATTGGCGTCGAGCACGCCGCTCGCGTTGATGAGCAAATGTCTGTCTGCCCTGCCGATGCCGCCGTTGCCGGCGCGCAGGGAGAGGTTCGCCGCCGTGATGGCTGTATCGCCGCCATAGATGCCTTTGTCGCCCTGCAGATCGACGTTCCCCTTGGAGGCGACGGTGCCGAGGTTCAGCGTGCTGTCCTTGCCGAGAACGTAAATGCGTTGATCGCCGTGCAGATTGAGCTTGCCGCCGTCACGCATCTGTACCTTGACGGGACGCGTACGCGTGATCTCTACACCGCTCTCCGTCCAGCGCAGTTCGCCCGCGCGTGCATTCGAGAGCGCACGCAGATTCTCCTCCTGCATGAGGTCGGCATTGGCGATGCTTTTCTTTGTACCGTCCTCGCCGATGCCGCGATTTGCGCCCGCTGTGAGCGTGATATTGCGCCCGACGATGTTCGGTTCCTTGACCTCTGTGACCTGGCCCGGTGTCGAGTTGATGACACTGTTTTGGATGGCATAGCGCAGCCCGTTCGCACTCCATCCGTAGCTCTTGCTCTCATCGAGCGTCTTGTAGTCGCGGATGAAGGTGCGTACCTTGTCCACCTCTGTCTTTGAATGCTCCGACGTCGGGACAATGCCGCGGTCAGCAAAGAATTTCTCCTCTGCTTTGCCAATGGTGTTCTTATACGCCTCCTCTGCCGACCAGCCCGCTTCGTGCGAGGCTTTCAGCTCGGCAATATATGCCGCACGTGCCTTCTGTATGTCCGCATCCGTGCGGTACGCCTCGGAGATGCTCTGATACTTGTTATAGAGCGCCTCCACCTGTGCATCTGTCGCTCCTTTCGCGCTCATCTCCCGCGCGGCCACCTTGCCGAGCCTCCGCAGCCCCTCGAGACGTTCCTCCTTGGCGGCGGCTGCGGCGTGTGTGCTTTCGTTTGCCGCATCGCTTCCATGCGTCAGCCCGAGCTCTTTCCAACGCTTCATGCGTTCATCTGCATCAGAGAGCGTTCCCTCCTCCGCCACGGCGTCGATGATCGAGCCTTGCTCCGCCGTGAGATGTACGTCGCCATTTGCACTGCTGATCTTGCCAACTCTCAGATCGCCATTGGTCTGTTTCTGCGTCAATGTGATGTCGCCATCCGCCGTCACGTCAACTCTGCCCTCTGCCCAAACGGGAAGATCGACTGCCGCCGTGCTCGTGAGCGTGATGTTCGCGCCCTTCACGGCAGGGTTGGCGCCCTGTGCCGCACGAATGCTGCCATTGGCGCGAATGCGTACATCCGAAAGCGACGATGCGCCCGCATATGCCTTGACGATCTGTACGTCGCCGCGCTGTGCGGTAAAGTCGATCGCGCCTGCCGTTGTGGAAAGCTCGACCTTCGATACTGCATCCGTATTCGCTGCGCTCTGCACGAGATTCATGCCCTGTGCAGCACTCGCCGTCAGGTTGTTCGTGTAGGCGATGCCGTTGTTCCCACGGCTGCTCTCGATCCTGCCCGCATCCGATTTCAGATTGACGGCATAGTCACGATTCGTCAGATTGCGGATGGCACCGTTCAGGACGAGATTTCCCTTTGTGTGCACGTCCACATTGCCCTGTTCGCGGCTTGTGAGGAAGTCCACACCAATCGTGCGGTCTGCCGCGACGTGATAGGTGTTGTTCGTATCGGTCGTTTTTCTGGTGTTCCACTGCAAGAAGTAAATGCCATACCCGAGGAATTTTCCCGTTTTTCGATCATCCATCTTCGGCGTGCCATCCTCGTTATAGAGACGATTGCCGTCCTTATCTTCCAACCATTTACCGTAATACTTCGTACTGTCGGGCGGGTCGGGGAATGGTTTGCTGTCCGACGAATACACATTGCCGTCCACCCGGAACTCTTTGCTCGTATCGCCCTCGCCGAAATAGGCGCCGTTCGGGAGCGTATCTCCTGCACTGCGCTCCACCGTGGTAATGCGCGTTGTGCCGTTTTTGATATTCTCCTCTTTCATGGCTTCCCCAACCACACCGGTCGGAATCAGCCCCCACGCAATAAAGCGGCTGCCGTAGCTGTAGTGCTTCTCTGTCGTATGACCGCTCCTGCCGCCCGTCCAGTTGTAGGTCAGCCCCGCTTTCGGCGCGTACTGCGCCATGCCGTTTGCCTTTGTGACCGCACTGAAGGCAGGCTTATCCTGCTCCTTCGTGCCGATCGCATAGGAGCGGTATGTGCCGTTGCTCAAATACTCGGTCATTTTGCCCGTATTGTGATCGGAGAGTGTGACCTTGCCGCCGCCCGCACGGTTCGTGATCGCGCCAAGGCGCAGATCGCGTCCGACGGCAGTGGTGTCAACGCTAACGTCAGACTCACCGCCGCGTGCGAGGATTCTGCCGTTGCCTGTACTCGAGAGCGCCCCCGTGATTGTGATGTTGCCGCCGCCCGTCTCCATCGCCTCGGTGAAGAGATAGCCCTCCTTCGCGTTGTAGTAGACGGCAGGACGGTGCGCCCATGCGCCGCGTCCGTCTGCGGCGCTCTGATCCCAGTAGGTCTCAGCCTCCGAGACGAGGAGATGCGTCTCTGTGCGGTTGATGTCAGCCTGGCGGATCTTCTCATTCGCAGCATCCGTGAGCTTCACCTTGTAGGAGGAATAGCCGCTCTGCACGAGTCCGTTGATATTGACGTTGCGTGCCGCGATCGAGATGTCCTTGCCCGCAACCCACGAGCCGGCGCCATTCTTCCCCAGTTTCTTATCTCTCAGCCGCTTGATCTCCTCGGTCTTCCATTCCTCAAATCCATGCGTGCCATCCAGCAGCCAAGCATAGAATGCATCGACACTATCAAACGCCAGTGGGGTGGAGTTGCCGGCCTGTAGTTGATCGGAAACATAGTTCTGCAGCCACCGGGCGAGCCACGAGGGAGCGCTCATCTGCGCGATCGGATCGCCGCCGATGAACGTGGTGCCTGTCGGCGCGGAGTGACTGACGGAGCCAAGCGGCGCTTGGACTGTAATCTGTGCGGCGTTGATGCTGCCTAAGGACCGAATGCTGCTTTTCTCCGTACGGATCGTGACCTTCCCCGGTGTGGAGATCTTCCCATGCAGCTCGATGTCCGCATCCGGCGTCCCTGTCGTCGATTTGATCGAAATGGAGGCATCGGAGGTGTTCTTATCCGTCCGGATGTCCCCTTTGAATTTATCCGCCGTGAGATCTGTCTCACCGAGACGCACTCTGCCGCCCGCATCGGCGATCTGTACGTCCTTCACAATGAGACGGCGATCTGCCGAGGAGTTCACCTCGACTTCAGGCGCCCCCTTTGCCGTGAGACTGCCCGTTCCGCTGACGGTATCCGCCTCGATGTTGACATCGCCGCCCGAGATCGCAAGGTCGGGCAGGACGATCCCGACGGTTGTGCGTGTCGCAAGCGCGATTTTCCGATTCCCTTGAACTTCAAGGTATCCCTCTGCCTCCATCGCAGACTCCAGCTGCCCGATTGCCTTCGTGAGGTTCTTCTCCTCCTGCGACCCCGGTGTCATTTTTCCACGCGCCTGGATGAGCCTGTTGTACTCCTCGAGATACGGATTCTTCAGCGCATATTCCTGATAGCGAATCGTCTTGCTGTCGAACCAGTCGCTTCCCTCCGTCACGTCCGCATGGACCGAGCCGACCAACTGCTCAAAGAACCACTGCCGCTCGGCCGCATCGATCCCGCCCTTGTCCGGATGCGTGAGCAGATAGGCGTCGCGCATCAGGCGCTCCTCGCCCTCTGCATTCGTCTTTTTCGCCAGGGCTTCTTTCTCTGCATCCGACAGTGTGCCAACCCTGTCCATCAACGCTTTGATTGCATCCTGTGACATCCCGTGCGTTTTCTGCGTGATGTTCATTTTGAGTTTGTTGTGGATGCCGGCGGTGACGGAGCCATCCACCTGCACGGTGTTGTGTGCTGTTTCGTTCTTGACCTTCTTGCCGCCCGCTGTTGTGGTGAGCGATCCCTGTCCGCCCTTCCCTGTCCATGTGGTGTACTTTGCCGCGCTCTCATACGCCTGTGTATCGCCCGTCACGGCCGAGAGGTTCGCGTGACGGACGCTCTCGACCTTCGCCCCGCCTGCGACGCTGACCGTATTGGTCTGCGTCATCTCATTTTTAAGCGATGGATCCGTATGCAGGGGAATCCCCGTCCGGTTCGTCACATCGGCGATCAGGGAGAGTTTCAATGCGCCGAGGTCGCGTTCGCCCGTCTGCGGGTCGATGCCGCGCCCTGCGTAGAGGTTCGCATCGCGCGAGCTAAAGAGGCTGCTCTTTTGCCCAACGGTAACTATATTCGAGCGGTCAATCTTGGATGTCAGCGCCGCGCCCGCCGTGCCGGCAAGGCCTCCCTGCGTATCGGCGTTCAGTTCATAGCGGAGCTCGGTATCGTCCTTCGCAGCGAGATTGATGCTCGCGTTCGCCTTTGCGGTCGCGAGATTGCTCTCTATGACATCGACGCTGTTCGCATAGGTCACGGCAAGGGCACCCTTCATCATAGTAAACGGAATAACACCCGCAGATTTTACGTTGCCGGTGGTCTTGGAGATGCCCTCTGTGCGGCTCTGTGCGGTGATTCCCGCATAGCCCGTCGTCTTGACACTGCTGTTTTTGAATGTGACCTTTGCCGTCTCCGTCATATCCATGGAGAGTGCGCCCGCACTCAGCGTACCGGCACCGTAGCCGCCCGCCGTATCCTTGTCCGCGTGGCTGAAGCGGTTCTTCGCCTCATAGTTCTGTGCGCCTGCGCTCGTGACTGCGGCATTCTCGACGAGGACCTCCGCATTCTGCCGAAGTTTTTTCTCCAGCTTCGTGCCGCTGCCACCGATCACGGCAGCCTGCAGTGCGTTGACATCGTATGTGGTATTGTCATAGGTGGCCGCCTTTGCATCCAGCGCCCCCGTCGTATTCCACGTCCCCGTCAGCTTCGTCTGTGCATGGAGGGTCGTATCGTCCTTCATCCCCGCCGCAAGCGGACTGACCGCAACCAGTCCGCCGCCGTTGCCGTCTGCACTTCCCTTTTTCAGCGCCTCGCTGTACGTCATAAACGCGGCGTTATGAAGTGTGCTGCCATTCGCCGTACCATAGGCTACGGTGTCGCTGCGGAGGATGTTTTTGATCGTGCCGAGGTTTGTCGCCGTGGCAAAGAAGCCACCCGCAGACAGTCCGCGTGCGTCAACATCCTGTGTATGAATGTTTCTGGTGTTGATCTGCAGTTCTCTGCCCCCGTTTGACTGCACCGAAGGGGTAAACAGGTTCGCTGTCTGATAGCGCGTTCCGCTCGAGAGGAGCGTCTGCGCGTCGCTGTACGCATT
>CAUVMF010000045.1:0-11829 GCA_963552975.1 uncultured Selenomonas sp. | reverse complement strand
CCGCCGTGCACGGTACCACTGACCGTGCCGCCGGAGATATTGACCTTGTTGTCCGTTGCATTGCCGCTTGCCGTGGAGGAAAAGCCGCCATAGATGTTGCGTACGGTACTGTTGACGAGGTTTACGGTGTTATCCGTGCTGCTATCTTTCGCCGCCTTTGACGTACCCGTTCCTGCCGTCCAACCGCCGTAGGCATCCCGATGGGTGGTACTGCCATTCAACGTGAGCGTGTTACCCGTCGTTGTATTGCCAAGGACGGAGCGTCCTGCCCAGACATCTTTGGTTGCACTTCCCGTTGTAATGGTCGGAGCCGCACTCTTAAACTGATTGCCGTCAAGAAAAACCTTATATGCCGTTCCCGCTCCAGTATCTGTATCGAGTACGGTTTCATGCGTATCAGACGTGGTTGGAACTTCCTTTGCGCTATACGTAGTCCCAAAGTTGATGGTACTCATATTCTGCATGAGGACGGAGCGTCCGGTCGGCACCGTACCCGTGTAGGTGATGCTGTTCCAATCAAGAGACGTTGCACCGCCCACAAGATTCAGCATAGGATTTGCCTGATTGAAGCTGCTGTTAAAATTGAAGCTCACCTTGTTGAAGTTCTTGATATTACCCGCCGTTGCATTTGTATTGACGTTGAGTGTGTTGCCCGTCACAACATCACTGGCGGAGCCGCTCGATCCACCGCCATAGAGTGTAACATTCGAGAGCGTGGGCGCGTTAAACGTACCGTCACTCTTGCCGAGGTTGACGGTATTCCCCGTCGCCTCGCCCGTGCCGTTCGTATAGCCGCCATAGATTTCATTACCGCCGCCGAATATTCCGCTTTCGATGTTGATGATGTTGCCTGTGGCATTGCCCGCCGAAACGTTGTCCGGCGGTATGAGTGCCGTGTTCGTCGCAATGTATCCACCGTAGAGCTTGCCGCCCGCATTCAGCGTACCGCCGTTAATGTTGACGGTGTTGTTCTTCGCGTCGGCATTCTTTGAAGTATCTACCGCTGCCGGATTCGTTGGGCTTGTTGGATCGGCAAGCAGATGAACGCCTGTTGTGTATCCTGCATAGCCGTTCGTAACATTTCCACCTGTAAGATTCAGTGTATTATGCTCTGAGCCGCCATTGAGTCCATTCGTGTAACCGGCTCGTACATCCGCATGGCTGCCTGCATTGATATCGACTTTGTTGGTCTGCGTCGTATTGCCATAAACTGAATAGCCGCCGCGCGTGATTCCGCTCACAACACTTGGTGTCGTCACTCCCTTGAATTGACTGCTGTCCAATGTCATACCCGTCGCTATGACCGTCCCCGTTCCCGCAGCATTTGATCTCCAGCCATATTCATAGTCCGTAATATTCATCATAAGCGTAGGAGCATAATTTCGAAGTTGGACACCTGCACCGGTGTAGAGTGTCAGTGACGGCGTGTTGATCCCCTGACTTCTCATGTGTGCAATCCAGTCGGATACCCCTGTAACAGAGCTTTTATCCCAATCGACAGGATTCCCCCAAACTACATGTATCGTAAGCATGGTATCGCCGTTTGCGATACTGTTGTCCAAGTCAAACTGTACCTTCTGGAAAAAGCCTACGCCTCGTAACTGGTTTCCACTTCTTTGTACGACCAGCGTATTTCCTGTCCACAAGTCCTTGGTTCCATCCCCTCCATAACCACCAAGCACAGACATGCCAGAACCAGCAGCTCCAGTCCCGTTTATTATAACGGTATTATATCTCGCATTGCCAGCCGTTGAAAAACCACCCGCCGGTATGACATACGGCGTTGCTGTGGTTACAGCCCCATTCCTAAAGACGAGGGTGTTGTGATCTGCATTACCTGAACCGGCGGTAAAACCGCCATAAATGTTGGCACCATAAACAACCCCATCTAATATCAGCCTGTTGTGATGCACATCCCCGTTATCAGAAGAACTGCGAATCGCCCCTCCTGCTGGGGGTGTCACCGCTGGTATCGGATGTGCCGGCGTGTTATCAATGTACACATCCCCACCCGTCACATCTGCCGCATGTGCGTGATTAAAAAACAGCTGCCCCCCCCCCGCGGACAGAGCAAAGGCAACGAGAAGCGACAGCTGTCGTTTGTTTTTCCATTCCTTTAACATGACAATCCCCTCCATGTTATTCCGTTCCAACCTATAGCCATCCTATAGTACTATAATCCCAACTATACTCTTCCTCTCATCTCGTGTCAACATGATCTTATGACTTGTGTCATTTCATTTGCTGTGTTCTTATGTGAGCGCAACGCCGTACGTTTCTTCCCATAAGAAAAAGAGGCTGTTGCACGAAGCTAAAAAGCTTCGTGCAACCCCCCCTCCGTCTTCCTATCGGGTCAAATCGCTTTTGGCGCCCCTCCCAACTACGAAACTTGGATGTCATGCTCCTCCGCCATTTTTCGGACAACCGCCTCAGGAAGTTCCGCCATCTGCGCCACTATCGATAGCGGTGTTCCGGCACGCAGCATATTCATCGCTATATGCGTGATGCCTAGATGACGCCCCTCGGCTCGTCCCTCACGGCGTCCTTGCGCTATCCCTCGCCTTATCCCTTCTTCTACAGCTCCCTGCATCCCGGAGCGATAGTCCATCAGCGCGATCTGTCGGTTGACGTAGCGGAGGTAATCGTCCGGGTTGCTCATAAAGATCCTCTCTGCTTGCATCGCTTCTCGGATTGCAGGTTCGCTCATCGCCAGTTCCTCCTTTTCCTCCTTGGTCAGTCTGTTGGCAAAGTACGCGAGCCACCGCTCCATCTTCGATGATTCGTGAATCGTTTTATGCGGAGCTTTAATATACTTTGGCAGTTCAATAAAATGCAGCTCCATCTCGTTGTTCAGCCGATCTCCATTTTTGATGTTGTAGATGCTATACATCGCAACGGGCTCTTTTTGCGGCAGAAGCTCGAACGCAAGGAGGTTGATCGTAATCGCAGGACGAAGAAAATTGTATCCTTCTCCACGCATCAAAGAAAGCAGATACAGCCGCGCCCAATAAAACAATGTACGGCGCTGCATGTTGTTGTAGTTGATAACCTGTACTTCTACGTCGACGAGTTCTCCCGTATCCAGTTCACAGGCTATGTCCAAACGCGATAGTTTTCCCTCATCACTATCAGGAAGCATTTCCGTCTGACGAAATGTAATGTCCTTGATTTCATGCACGAGAGATTTATACAGCACCGTGTTGAGGAAATCAATGGTAATCTGTTTGCGCTCTTCCTTACCGAAAATGAACTTGAACGCAATGTCATTCATCGGGTTGAATGCTTGCTCTTTCATAGGAATCAAAGATGTTCTCCTAAGGAATCACTGATAAGTTCCGCCATCTGTGCCACCGTCGCAACCGGTGTTCCTGCTCGAAGCAGGTTCATCGCTATAAAAACAACTATATTAAGGAAACACTGATAAATTCAGCACCGCCGTCTTAGCACATCTTTTTCGCCCTGTCTGTGTCGACAAATCCTCCACATAGTCTATGCTATGCGTCCGGTTTGTCTCCTTGACAGGACAAAAAATCTGCACCAATCCGACGGACTTCATTTTATCAGCGATTCCTTAAGCGATTCTTCAGAGTACTGCAAGCATATCCTGTACGCCCTTCAGATATGTGTCGCGCGCAAAGTTCACGAGCTCGCCCGTCCTGCGCACCTTCACCTCGATGCTGCCGTTCTCGAGCGTCTTTGGGCCAATCGCGATGCGTACGGGATAGCCGATCAGGTCGCAGTCGTTGAACTTTACACCTGCGCGCTCACGCCGATCGTCGAGCAGCACATCGACGCCTGCCGCGCGCAGCTCCTCATAGATCTCCTCGGCGTAGCGAAGCTGCTCTTCGACCTTTGCGTTGACCGCCACGACGACAACCTCGTAGGGCGCAATCGCACGCGGCCATATGATGCCGCTCTCATCGTGATTCTGCTCGATTGCCGCCGCCATCGTACGCCCGACGCCGATGCCGTAGCAGCCCATCTGCAGGGGCTGCGACTTGCCCGTCTCATCGAGGAAGGTTGCGCCCATCGCCGCGCTGTACTTCGTGCCGAGCGCGAAGATCTGCCCTGCCTCGATGCCGCGCCCGATGTGGAGATGTCCGTGCTCGCAGACGGGGCATTCATCGCCTTCCTCCACGAGGCGGATGTCCGCCACCGTCACCGCGCCAAAGTCACGCTGCGGATTGACGTTGATATAGTGGAAGTCCGCCTCGTTCGCACCGGAGACAGCGTTGTGCATCCGCATCGCCGTCTCGTCAACGACAATATGCGTGCCCTCCTTGATGCCGATCGGACTCATAAAGCCGGGGCAGCCGCCCGCCGCACGGATTGCCTCGTCATCTGCCATGCGCAGCTCGCGCGCTCCCGGAACGGCGTTCGCGAGTTTGATCTCGTTGACCTCGTGGTCGCCGCGCAGGAAGGCGAGAATCAGGGTATCGTCCTCCGACTGATAGGCGACCGCCTTGATCGTCTTTTCGACGGGAATCTTGAGATACTCCGCGAGCAGAGCAATCGTGTGCGTGCCGGGTGTTGCCACCTTCTCGAGCGGCAGCTCCTCCTCGTGGGACGCGTCGATCGGACGCAACGCCGCCTTTTCATCGCTCGCCGCGTAGCTGCAAACGTCGCAGCAGGCAATGCGCGACTCGCCCTCGGGTGCGAGCACTGTGAACTCCTCGGAGTGCCCTCCGCCGATTGCGCCGCTGTCCGCTTCCACCGCGCGGAAGTCGAGCCCGCAGCGCGTGAATACATTCGTGTACGCCACGTACATCTTGCGGTAGGACTCGTTCATCCCCTCGATGTCCTTGTCAAAGGAGTAGAGATCCTTCATGATGAACTCGCGGCTGCGCATGACACCGAAACGCGGACGGCGCTCGTCGCGGAACTTGTCCTGAATCTGATAGAGAAGGACGGGAAGCTGTTTGTAGGAGCGCAGCTCGTCGCGCACGAGTGCTGTAATCATCTCCTCATGCGTCGGACCCATGCAGAACTCGCGCGCATGGCGATCCTTCACGCGGATCATCTCCGCACCGTACGCGGCCCAACGCCCGCTCTCTTCCCAGAGCTCGGACGGCTGGAGGATCGGCATCATGATTTCCTGTCCGCCCGCTGCGTCCATCTCCTCGCGGATGATCTGCTCGATCTTGCGGATCGTCCGCCACGCGAGCGGCAGATAGGTATACATCCCGCCCGCAGACTTGCGGATCAGACCCGCGCGGTACATGAGCTGATGACTGGCGATCTCCGCCTCCGCAGGCGTATTTCTGAGTGTGGGCGCATACAGATTCGTGGCTCTCATGACGTTTTGCGTTCCTCCAGTATCATATCAATCTCCCGAAACAGTTCGGGCAGCAGTTCTTCTTCCTTCACTTTGCGGATAACCTCGCCCTTGCGGAAAATAAGGCCTTCCCCATTTCCGCCCGCAATGCCGACATCCGCGCCACGCGCCTCGCCCGGGCCGTTGACGACGCAGCCCATGACCGCGACCTCGATCGGATCTTCCATGTCGCGCAGACGCTCCTCAACCTTCTCCGCGATCTCCACGAGGTTGATGCTCGTGCGTCCGCAGGTCGGACAGGCGACGAGCGTCGGACCGTACTCCTTCAGTCCGAGCGCCTTCAAAATTTCATTTGCCGTACGCACCTCGACCACGGGATCGCCCGTGAGCGAGATGCGGATCGTGTCGCCGATTCCCTCGGCGAGCAGTGCGCCGACGCCGACCGAGGACTTGATGATCCCCGTGCCCGCCGTGCCCGCCTCCGTGATTCCGAGGTGGAGCGGGTAGTCCACGCGCTCGCTCGTGAGACGGTAGGCAGCGAGTGTCAACGGCACATCGTGCGCCTTGAGCGAGATCTTCATATCGTAGAAGTCCAGCTCCTCAAGGACGCGCACATGCTCCATCGCGGACGCAACGAGCGCCTCCGCCGTAATGCCGCCGTACTTCGTCAGCATCTTGTGATCGAGCGATCCGGCGTTGACGCCGATGCGGATGGGGATGCCCCCCTCGCGCGCCGCCGCGACGACCTTCTTGACGCGCTCCGTCCCGCCGATATTGCCGGGGTTGATGCGCAGTGCCGCAACGCCCTGCGCCATCGCCTCGAGCGCGAGCTTGTAGTCAAAGTGAATGTCCGCAACGAGCGGCGTCTTCACCTGCCGCACGATATTGCCGAGGTTCTTCGCCGCCGCCATATCGGGCACGGCGACGCGCACAATGTCGCAGCCCGCCGCCGCGAGTTCGCGTATCTGCTGTACCGTCGCCTCCGTGTCCGTCGTCTTCGTATTGCACATGGACTGCACGGAGATCGGCGCCCCGCCTCCGATGGGAATATTTCCAATGTGGATCTGCCGCGTCGCGCGGCGTTCATACATCGCCATAGAGAGGGTCAGCCTCCTGCAAAGATACGAACAACATCATTTTTCATCGCGAGCAGCATGAGCAGCACGATCAGCCCCACGCCCGCATTCTGGACATAGTGCATGACCTTCGGACTCAGCGGCTTGCCGCGCACCGCCTCGACACAGAGCGTGAGGAAATGCCCGCCGTCCAGTGCCGGCACGGGCAGCAGATTGATGATCGCAAGGTTCAGACTGAGGAGCGCCGCAAAGTTCAGCAGCGGCACAATACCCATCTCCGCGACCTCACCCGCCATCTGTGCAACGCCAATCGGACCCGCGAGCTCCGAGCCCGACAGCTCGAGGATAATGCGATAGAGCGCGTCGATCATCATGACGATGATCATCGCCGTGCGCTCGAACGCCATCGAGACGGATTGGAAGAATCCGGGATAGGTGCTCTCATAGGCATTCACGATGCCTATGACACCACGGTCATGGGATGCATCGTAGTGCGGCGTCACACTCACCGTCAGCTCCTGCCCCGCGCGATCCACCTGCATCGTCAGGGGTACCGTCCCATGATTCGTGCGGATGGCATCCACCATCTCCTGCCACGTCTCAATGGGTTGACCATCGATGGCAAGCACGCGGTCATTCGCCATGAGTCCCACCTCTGCGGCAGGATTGTCCGCGAGCACCGTGCCGAGCACAGGTGCGGGATTCGGCGTCTGCACGCCTGCAAAGAAGAAGATGCCGAAGAAGAGCACAACGGGCAGGATAAAGTTCATCGCCGAGCCTGCGAGGATGACGATCATGCGCGAGAGGATCGGTTTGCGGCAGTAGCCGCGCTCCCCTGCCTCATTGTCGTCCGCTGTCATGCCCGCAATGTCGTTGAAGCCGCCGAGCGGTACAATGCGAATCGAATAGACCGTCTCGCCGTAGCGGAAGCTGACGAGGCGCGGTCCGAAGCCGATGGCGAACTCATCCACACGCATGCCCGTCAGCTTCGCCGTAATGAAATGCCCCAGTTCGTGCACAAAGACGAGCAGACCGAATACAAATACCGTCGCAAGAATTTTTTCTAACATCCAAGCTCCTTTATGATTCCATGCTTATCGAAGCACAAAGTAAATCGTATAGTAGTAGACGAGCGGCGCCGTAAAGAGGACGCTGTCAAAGCGATCCCAGATGCCGCCGTGCCCCGGGATGATCGCCCCCGAGTCCTTGATCCCCGTGTGGCGCTTCATGAGCGACTCCACGAGATCGCCGAGCGTGCCGAGGATGGCGATTGCCGCGCCGAGCCCCGCCATCTGCGGCAGGGGCATATCGAGGACATAGCCCAGCCCCGCCACCGCCGCAATCGTGCCGACGAGACCGCCGAGGAAGCCCTCGATCGTCTTGTTCGGGCTGATCGCAGGCGCGAGCTTGTGAGAACCGAACGCGCGCCCCGCAAAATAGGCAAAGCTGTCGCTCGCCCACGTACCGATGAACATGACCCAGACCATCGCCGCGCCGAGACTGAACGTCTCAATCGGTGTGACATACGTGCCGCCCGTGAGATCGCGCAGCATGATGAGGTGGGCAAACGGCAGCCCGATGTACGCGATGCCCGCCACGGAAATGCCGACATCCGGCACGGACACATCCCCGCGCAGAATCACGGACGTCAGGAGTGCGAGCACTGTCGACGCCGTCATCGCAAGCAGGATGAGATCCAGCTGTCCCATGTAGGCACCGTAGAGCATGCCGCCGATGCCGAGCAGCCCCGAGAAGAGCGTCGGATTCCCCCCGCGATGCGAGAAGGCACGCGTAAACTCAAACCACGCGAGTAGGGCAAGCACCGCACCCGCAATGGCAAACGTCGTCCCGCCCTCCTGAATCACATAGGCGGCAAGGACAATGCCGATCGTTCCGGATATAATGCGTGTAATCAAAGACTGCCTCCCATTTATTCCTCGGTCAGTCCGCCGAAGCGGCGACTGCGCCCTGCGAAATCCTCAATCGCACGCGCCAGTTCCTCCGGCGTAAAGTCCGGCCAATGCGTATCCGTAAAGTAGAGCTCCGCATATGCCGACTGCCAGAGCAGGAAGTTGCTGAGCCTGAGGTCGCCGCTCGTGCGGATAAAGAGGTCGACGGGCGGATCTCCTGCCGTATCGAGCGCATTTGAAACGAATGCCTCGTCAATCTCCTCGGGTGCAATCTCCCCCGCCGCTGCCCGTGCAGCAATCGTACGCACGGCGCGCACAATCTCATCCTGACTGCCGTAGTTCGCCGCGAGGTTGAAGTGAATGCCCGTATTCTGCGCCATAAGCGCCTCTGCATCCTCCATGCGCCGCTGAAAACGCTCCGAAAATCGGTCACGCCGTCCGATGAAGTGCAGACGCACCTGCTCTGCATGCATCTCTGCAAGCTCCTGCTCCAAGAAGGAATCAAAGAGCCGCAGCAGGAAATCAACCTCACGCTGTGGTCGCTTCCAATTCTCCGTAGAGAACGCATAGACCGTCAGCACCTCAATGCCCATATCCGATGCGGCGCGCACAATCCGCTTGAGCGTGCGCGCACCCGCCTCGTGCCCTGCCGAGCGCGAACGCCCCTGTGCCTTTGCCCATCGTCCGTTTCCGTCCATAACAATCGCAATATGACGCGGCAGCGCTGCATGGTCAACCGCAAGATTGGAAGGAAGATGATCCCCGTCCGGGGTCGGCGCACTCTTCCCGCCGCCAAATATCTTTCTCCACATCGTCTCTCTTCCGTCCTCCTCGCATTCTGCCAAAACACCCCTCCGGCAGTCGCCGGAAGGGGCTGTATCCGCTCAGCGGAGTGCTTCCTCACAGGCTGTGACGGAGGCGCTCCGCGCGGGCGCAGGGGTCAATGTAAGCACAGTGTGTCTGCCGCTCTCCTGCGCGCGAACGACATAGAGCGACGTTTCGTCCACGGCAAAGAAATCCCGGGGAGAACGTGTTTCCCGCAAGTCATAGGCGCCCCTATCCGCCTCGATCTGCGGGCGGACATCCGTCCACGGACGCGCCAAACGGTGATCTCCCATCAGATCTCCATGACCTCTTTTTCCTTCGCCGCGCGCATCTCTTCCATCTGCTTGACGAATTTGTCCACGAGCTTCTGCACGGAGTCCTGCCCGCGCTTGGACTCGTCCTCGTTGATCTCCTTGTCCTTCTCGAGCTTCTTGATCGCCTCGTTCGCATCGCGGCGGATGTTGCGCAGGGCGACCTTTGCCTCCTCCGTCTTCTTGCCGACTGTCTTGATGAGCTCCTTGCGGCGCTCCTGCGTCGGCTGCGGAATCGCGAGGCGGATCACCGTGCCGTCCGAGTTCGGCGAGAGGCCGAGGTCAGATTTCGAGATTGCAATCTCGATCTCGTGCAGGATGGACTTCTCCCACGGCGTGATGACGATCATATGCGGCTCGGGCACCGTCACCTTTGCGAGCTGGTTGACCGAGGTCGGCGTGCCGTAGTACGGCACCATCACCTTATCGAGGAGGTTCGGCGTCGCACGCCCCGCACGCAGGGAGGAGAACTCCCGGCGAAGCGCCTCAATCGCCTTGTTCATATTTGCTTCATGCTTTGTAAGAATTTCCTTGATCATACAGCTTCGCCTCCTACGGTCGTTCCAATCGGCTCTCCAAACGATGCACGTGCGATATTCGAGTATTCGTCGATATTAAATACCACAATGGGAATTTTGTTCTCCATACACAGACTCGTCGCCGTCGCATCCATCACCGCCAGCCCCTTCTTGAGGATGTCGATATAGGCGAGCGTCTCAAAGCGGTGCGCATCGGGGTTCTTGTTCGGGTCAGAGTCATAGATGCCATCCGTCCCCTTCTTCGCCATGAGAATCACATCCGCCTCGATCTCCGCCGCGCGCAGAGCTGCCGTCGTATCCGTCGAAAAATAGGGATTGCCCGTCCCCGCACCAAAGATCACGACGCGCCCCTTCTCCATGTGGCGGATTGCGCGGCGGCGGATGTACGGCTCTGCGACCTGACGCATCTCAATCGCGCTCTGCACACGCGTATCGACATCCTGCTTCTCGAGTGCATCCTGCAGCGCGAGCGCATTCATCACCGTTGCCATCATGCCCATATAGTCTGCGGTCGTACGATCCATGCCCTTTGCACTGCCCGCAAGGCCGCGCCAGATATTTCCGCCGCCGACCACGATTGCAACATCGATGCCGTGATCGCGCACCTTCTTGATCTGCGCGGCAATCTCCTCGACAACCGCAGGGTTGATGCCAAATCCCTGATCGCCCGCGAGAGCCTCTCCGCTGAGTTTCAAAACGACACGGCGATATTTCGCTTCCACGATGACTCCTCCTGTCTGTTCTTTGCGTCATTATATCACATTACAGGGAAAAAATCCCCTGTCCGTCTGCAAAAAAGGGGCGCCATGCGAAGCAAAAATATGCCCCGCATAACAGCCCCTTCATTTCATCACATTACTGCATCTGTGCAGCAACCTCCGCAGCGAAATCTTCCTGCTTCTTCTCGATGCCCTCGCCGAGCTGGAAGCGCGTGAACGCCTTGACCTCGACGCCGCCGAGCACAGCCGAGACCTTCTGCTCGGGATCCTTCACGAACTTCTGCTCGAGCAGACAGACCTCCTCGTAGAACTTGTTGATGCGCCCCTCGACCATCTTCTCGACGATCTTCTCGGGCTTGCCCTCCTCGAGTGCCTGCTTGCGAAGCACTTCCTTCTCATGCTCGATGTCGTCCGCCGTCACGCCGGAGCGGTCGATTGCAAGCGGGGATGCCGCAGCAATCTGCATCGCGATATCCTTGCCGAGCTGCTCATCGCCGCCCGAGAGCTCCACGAGAATGCCAATCTTTCCGCCCATGTGGATGTACGTTGCAACGCGCCCCGCACTCTCATAACGCGCAAAGCGGCGCAGCGAAATCTTCTCGCCAATCGTCGCTGTCGCCTCGGTGATGAGGGAGGCGACATCCTTGCCGTCGAGCTGGCTCGCGTTCAGCGCATCGAGATCGGCGGGATTCGTCTCCGCAATGTGCTTTGCAACCTTTGCGCTCAGCTCACGGAACTGCTCATTACCCGCTGCGAAATCCGTCTCACAGTTGATCTCAACGATTGCACCGACCTTCGCATCTGCCGTGAGATACGCCGTCACAGCGCCCTCGGCAGCAATGCGACCCGCCTTCTTCTCCGCCTTTGCAATGCCCTTCTCGCGCAGATAGTCGATTGCCTTCTGCATATCGCCGTCCGTCTCCGCGAGCGCCTTCTTGCAGTCCATCATGCCCGCGCCCGTACGCTCACGCAGTTCCTTTACCATTGCAGCAGTGATTGCCATTGTATTTCCTCCCAATGTTTCAAAAAAAGGGGGCAAGGGATAATATCCCTTACCCCTCTGTTCGTTTCCTTACTCAGCCGCAGATTCCTGCGCACCGCCCTGATTGCCCTCGAGCACAGCGTCCGCCATGCAGCCCGTGAGGAGCTTCACCGCACGGATTGCGTCGTCGTT
>CAUVMF010000044.1:0-12065 GCA_963552975.1 uncultured Selenomonas sp. | reverse complement strand
CACCTGCCTCTTGAAGATAGTTTACTACGATTGAATCGTAGTCGTCAAGAAAAAACGGCACGCTGTGTGCAAAACGCGCAGCGTGCCGAAATTTTATATTTTTTAGAAAAGATCCTTGGCGAGGACGATGGTCTGCTCCCGCGAGGGTCCGACGGAGACGATGCCGAGGGCGATGCCCGTGACCTCAGCCATGCGCTCGAGATACTTGCGTGCGTTCTCAGGCAGTTCCGCATAGCTGCGGATGCCGGAGGTGTCCGTCATCCAGCCCGGGAAGGTCTCGTAGACCGGCTCGACCTCGGCGAGGACGTTGAGGCTCGCAGGAACGCCTTTCAAAAGTTCGCCTTTGTACTTGTAGCCCGTGCAGATCTTGATCTCGTCGAAGCCGTCGAGGATGTCGAGGCGCGTGACCGCCATGTAGTCCAGCCCTGAGAGCAGTCCCGCGTGGCGGACGACGACGGCGTCGAGCCAGCCCGTGCGGCGCGGGCGGCCTGTGACGGTGCCGAACTCATGCCCTGCCTCGCGCAGCTGCTCACCGATCTCATTCAGCTGCTCGGTGGGGAAGGGACCCTCGCCGACGCGCGTGCAGTATGCCTTGACGACGCCGACGACCTTGTCGATCTTCTTCGGCGCGACGCCCGCGCCGATGGTGACGCCGCCCGAGATAGGGTGGGATGCTGTGACATACGGGTAGGTGCCGTAGTCGATGTCGAGCATGGTCGCCTGTGCGCCCTCGAAGAGCACCTTGCGTCCCGCGTCAATCTCCTCGTTGATGAGCGGGATCGTGTCTGTGACGAGCGGGCGCAGACGCGCGGCGTAGCCCTCGTACTCCGCGAGCACTTCGTCGTAGTCGAGCGGCTCGTGGAAGTAGACGGCGGCAAGCTCTCCGTTCTTGACGTCGAGGTTCTTCTTGAGCTTTTCCGCAAAGGTGTCCTTTTCCATGAGATCGCAGACGCGGATGCCGATGCGGTCGTCGCGGTCCATATAGCAGGGGCCGATGCCGCGCCCCGTCGTGCCGATCTTGTCCGTGCCGCGCTGGGCGTCGCCGATGCCGTCCATCAGGCGATGATAGGGCATGACGACATGCGCGCGGTCGGAGATGCGAATGTTCGATGTGTCGATGCCGCGCGCAGCAAGGGCGTCCATCTCTTCCAGGCAGATCATGGGGTCAAAGGCGACGCCGTTTGCGATGATGTTGTGCGTACCCTTGTAGAGGATGCCCGAGGGGAGGAGACGCAGCTTGTACTCCTCACCCGCCGCAACGACGGTATGCCCCGCGTTCGAGCCGCCCTGAAAGCGGACGACGGTGTCGGCCTTGCTTGCGAGGTAGTCGACGATCTTCCCTTTGCCCTCGTCGCCCCACTGTGTTCCCGTGATAACGATGGTTGACATGATAAAGTCCCCCTTATTCTTGACTCTGTGAAGTTAAGGTTTTTTTCGGTATGCTTGCTCCACGCAAACGCTTAGTTACGCAAACGGTCGTACACTTATCTGCCTAAATACCTGCGGACTTCTTAAACGCGCTTCGCTTGAACGAAAGAAATCCGCAGGGGGCAGAACGTGTACTTTTCCCGTTTGCTCCACTAGGGTTTGCTTAGGAGCATCTCATGACCTCACCTTGACAAAGAGTTCTTTCCCTTAAAGACCAAAGCGCGCAAAGATGGAATCCACATGGCGCAGGAAATACGTGTAGTCAAAGCAGGCGTCGATCTCGTCCTTCGTGAGATGGGCGGAGATGTCGGCGTCCTTTTCGACGTTCGTGCGGAAGTCCTCCTTTTCGAGCCAGCGTTTCATGGCGTTGCGCTGCACCCAGACGTATGCGGTCTGACGCAGGATGCCCTTGTTGACGAGCGCCGTGAGGATGCGCTGACTGTAGATGAGTCCGCCCGTGCGGTTCATGTTGTGCAGCATGGCGTCGGGGTAGACGAGGAGCTTGTCCACGATGCCCGTCAGCTTGTGCAGGCAGTAGTCGACGTTGATGGTCGCGTCGGGCAGGATGACGCGCTCGACGGAGGAGTGCGAGATGTCGCGCTCGTGCCAGAGTGTCATGTCCTCGAGTGCTGCGACGGCATTACCGCGCACGAGGCGTGCCATGCCCGAGACACGCTCGCAGTTGATCGGGTTGCGCTTGTGCGGCATCGCCGACGAGCCCTTCTGCCCCGCCTTAAAGAACTCCTCTGCCTCGCGGATGTCCGTGCGCTGGAGGTTGCGGATCTCGGTTGCGATCTTCTCCATCGTACCCGCGATGATGGCGAGCGTCGTGACGAACTCAGCGTGACGGTCGCGCTGGATGACCTGCGTTGCAAGGCGGACGGGCGTGATGCCGAGCTTCCTGCACGTCAGCTCCTCGATGCGCGGGTCGATGTTGGAGTAGGTGCCGACCGCGCCTGAGAGCTTGCCGACGGAGACCGTTTCCTTTGCACGCGTCAGTCGCTCGATGTCGCGCTCGATCTCCGCGCTCCAGAGCAGCATCTTCAGCCCGAAGGTCATCGGCTCGGCGTGGATGCCGTGCGTGCGCCCGATGCAGGGCGTATGGCGGAACTCCTCTGCGCGGCGGCGCAGCACAACGCGGAACGCATTCAGATCGTCCAAGATGATCGCGGCGGCATTGCGCATCATGACGCAGTACGCCGTGTCCTTGACATCGCTCGAGGTCAGCCCCTTGTGGATGTATTTCGAGTCCTCGCCGACGTTCTCCTCGAGATTCGTGAGAAAGGCGATGATGTCGTGATCGGTGGTCTTTTCGATCTCATTGATGCGTGCGACATCGAACTTCGCGTTCGCCTTGATGTTCTCCACGGCGGCGGCGGGGATCTCGCCGAGCTCCGCCATCGCCTCACACGCGGCAATCTCCACGTTCAGGATGGTCTGCCACTCGTTTTGAATCGACCAGAGATGCCCCATCTCCGGACGCGTATAGCGTTCTATCATTTGTGTCCTCCTGCTCATGTAAATGAACATAACCCAACATTCATATCATATATCGTGCGGCGTGGAATGTCAATCACGCCTTTGCCACGCCGCGGAATACGTACATAATTAGTCCTTTACTCTCATTTTCATTTCATACAGTATGCGTTATAATGATATAAAGAGAGGGGGGGCTTTGCGATGGCGTTTCGTCGGATTCTCGCCGTGGGCGATGTTCACGGTCATATGGAAAAGCTGTATACACTTTGGAAAAAGATCGCATTTGACGATAACAAAGATATGCTCATCTTTCTCGGCGACTATATCGATCGCGGCGCTGCGCCCGTCGAGGTGCTGCGCTTCGTGCGGACGCAGGTGGAGCGCTATGAGCATGTTTACGCGCTCTGCGGCAATCACGAGGCGATGATGCTCGGCTATCTGAAGGAGTATGGGCTGGGCAGGACGCTCCTCGGACACTTTGATGTCTGGCTGATGAACGGGGGCAAGGTGACGAAGAAGCAGCTCGCCGCGCTTCCCACAGAGGAGCGCGAGGCACTGATCACATTCGTCAAGGCGCGGCCGCTCTATTTCCGCATGCAGCACGGCGGGCAGAGCATCCTCTTCGTCCATGCGGGTGTGCATCCCACGCGCCAAAAACAGACGGCGAGCGATCTGCTCTGGATTCGCGATGAATTCTTCGATCGCTATCGCGGCGCGGAACTTGTCGTTGTTGGGCATACGCCGACGCAGGCGATCGGCGGGCGCGACATGAGCCGCAATGTGCCACTCTTTCTGCCGAACAATATCATTGCGTGCGATACGGGCTCGTTTCTCCCCGGCGGGCGGATCAGCTGCGTGGATGTTGCACGCTATCTCACACTGCGCGCGGACGGGCATCGGCTCTCGGAGGAGGAGCGCCTCTCCTGCTATGTGCAGAGTGCCTGAGACAACAATGATAACGGATGATTACACACACAAGGCTTTATGATTGAGGTGTGATAGTTATAGACGAGGGTATGTGAAGAAATGGAAGAAAAAAAGAAGATCAATCGGCGTCGCTTTATCAAGGCTGCGGTGGCAGCGGGAGTGCTCGCGGCGGGCGGAAGAATACTCTGGCAGTTCGATCCACTGCGCGGGCTGCGCGATACGGCGCTGCGCCAGTTCCCGGGCGTGTTCTATGTCGAGCGTCTGCGGCAGGTCGTTGCGGCGGATGCGGGACGTGGGCGCGTCCTCATGTGGGAGGTGACCTCGCCTGACGATCAGCAGACGGTAGAGCTGCGCGTGCAGGGCACGGAGGATGTGCGCCGTTTTGCCGCAGAGGATGCGCGCTTTACCGACGACGGTACCGAGGTATACCAGTATGCGGCGGAGCTTGACCTCACGCCGGGCAGCTCCTATCAGTACCGCATTACGGCGGGTGATGCGGCGACGGACTGGCAGACGCTCTATGCGCCGCGCGCAAATGAGAACTACAAAATACTGATCTTTCCCGATTCGCAGTCGAGTGACTATGCGGACTGGAAGCAGCTCGCACATCTCGCGTGGGCACGCAACACGGACGCGCAGCTTTTTGCCTGCATGGGCGATCTCGTGGACAACGGGGAAGACCGCCTTCAGTGGACGGAGTTTTTCGCAGGGGTCAAAGAAATGCAGCACTCGATTCCGATTGTGCCCGTCATGGGCAATCACGAGACGTACAACCTCGACTGGAAGGTGCGCCTGCCCGAGGGGTATCTGCACTATTTCAAAACACCGCGCAACGGGAGCAAGGAGTTCGAGCACTACTATTATTCGTTTGACTACGGCGACGTACACTATATCGTGCTCTGCACGCAGCAACAAGAAATCAATGCCTTTAAGGAGGGGCTCGTTGCCGAGCAGCTTGCGTGGATTCGCCGCGACCTGAAGGCTCATCGGAAGCGCTGGAACATTGTCCTCATGCACAAGGATGTGCTGCAGTACCGCATCAACGGACGCCCCGAGCGCACGGAGGGCATTGACGAGGACAACGGGCGCGTGTGGATGCCCGTCTTTGACGAGCTGGGGATTGACGTTGTGTTTACGGCGCATCTGCATACGTACCGGAATCGTGGACATATCTACGGCTTCGAGAAGCGCACGGATAAGAAAGGTCCGCTCTACATCCTCACGGGGGTCGCGGGCAACGTGCGCTATCCGGATCTCTGGATCGACCACGCCTTTGACGAGGTGACACTGCCGCAGCCCGAGACGGACAACTATCTCACGATGGAGGTCTCGCATGACACGCTCGAGGTCGCGTGCTTCCTGCCCGACGGCACAGAGATGGATCGCGTGCGTGTGACGAAGGTGTAGGACGTCGTGGAAAATCACAGATTCGTCTTGTAAAAATACGATTTTTGTCGTATAATACGCATAGAAAAGGTGCTATCGTGTAAACGGTCAGCCCCTTGTATAGATGGAAAGTAAAACCGCCTATAGGTTGACTGCTAGGGGCGGTTTACTTTTTGCTCAAAAGTAACACGAGAACGATTAGCAGTAACAGCGTTATGTTCGTTTCGTTCATCGTCAATCACCGCCGTGATTGACCGTCCACCGAATAGATAACACCAACAACGGTATAATTATGAGACAGTCTGTGTACTGTCTTTTTTGTGCGAAAAATATTCGTAAACCAAAACAAAATAAATTGGTTGACAGTAAAACACGAAACGTGTATGATAAAGCAAGTTTATTTCGTCGATAAATACATTTGGAGGTATCTGAACATTATGAAACTGCGAGAAATAATTCTCTGTGGGCTATTCATTGCACTTGTTGCGGTTGGGGCATTCGTCCGCATCCCCGTTGGGACGGATGTGTATACGCTCCAATTCCTCTTTACGCTGCTCGCGGGGCTGATGCTCGGCGCGCGCCTTGGGGCGCTCGCGGTGGGGACGTATGTACTGATGGGACTCGTCGGCATCCCTGTTTTTGCCTCGGGTGGCGGTCCCTCGTATGTGCTGCAGCCGACGTTCGGCTACCTCGTGGGCTTCATCGTGCAGGGCTGGGTGACGGGCGCATTTGTCCGCACGGGTGCGCCGACGTTTCGCCGTGCACTCACTGCGTGCCTTTTGGGCATGGTGGTGGTCTACGTCTTCGGTATCTCGTATTTCTATTTTGCGTCGAACTACATCATCGACGCGCCGATCGGCTTCTGGGTGGCGATCTGGTACTGCGGCGTGCTGCAGGTGCTGCCGGACTTCCTGCTCTGCGTCGCGGCGGCGTACATCGGTGTGCGAACGCAGCGGGCGGGACTGTGGCTGTAAGAGGAGACGACAATGGGCAAGGCATTATTTATCACGGGCACGGGGACGGACATCGGCAAGACCTACGTTACGGGGCTGATCGTCAAGAAACTGTGTGACGCCGGGCTGCGTGCCGCCTACTATAAGGCGGCGCTCTCGGGCGCGGAGATTGGCAGAGACGGGAAACTCCTGCCGGGGGACGCGCTCCATGTGGCGGCGGTTGCAGATCTTGCGGCGGAGGACACGCACGTCTCCTACATCTATCGCGACGCCGTGTCGCCACATCTCGCCGCAAAGATCGAAGGGCGTCCGATCGACTTCGACGTGGTGGAGCGGGACTACCGTGCGGCGAAGGTGCGGACGGACTATCTGACGGTCGAGGGGAGTGGCGGCATCATCTGCCCCCTGCGCTGGGACAATGAGGAGCACGTCATTCTGGACGATCTCGTTCTTCGTCTCGGACTCTCTGCGCTTGTCGTCGCGGACGCGGGGCTCGGCACGATCAACGCCGCCGTGCTGACGGCAGAGCATTTGAAGATGCGCGGCATCCCGCTGAAAGGTTTTGTCTTCAACAACTGGCGGGGCGGCACGATGGAAGAGGACAATGTGAAAATGGTCGAGGCACTGACGGGCGCACCTGTGCTTGCGCGTGTCACACATGGGGCAGAGGAACTGCCGATGGCGGTGGACGTACTTTCCGCACTGTATGATTGATAAGGGAGAGAAGGAGAGAGCAATGCCGACGATTGAGGAGCGCGACCTGCGCCACATCTGGCACCCGTGCGCACAGATGAAGGACTACGAGGAGCTGCCGCCGATGGTGATCGACCACGCAAAGGGGGCGTGGCTCTACGATGTGCACGGACATTCCTATCTCGACATCGTGAGCTCGTGGTGGGCAAACCTCCTTGGGCATGCGAACGAGAAGATCAACGCGCGGATCGCGGCGCAGCTCGACCGCCTCGAGCACGTCATCTTTGCAAATTTCTCCCATCGCCCCGCCATCAAGCTCGCCGAGCGGCTCGCGACCCTCGTGCCCGAGGGACTGACGAAGTTCCACTTCAACGACAACGGCTCCTCGGCGGTCGAGGCGGCGCTCAAGATGGCGTTCCAATACTGTCAGCAGACGGGTCGCACGGAGAAAACGCGCTTCATGTGTCTCACGGAGGGCTATCACGGCGAGACCATCGGTGCGCTCTCGGTCGGAAGCATGGATCTCTTCGCCGAGATGTACAAGCCGATGATGATGGATAACATTCACGTCGAGGCACCCGACTGCTATCGCTGCCCGTTTGGAAAGGAGCGCGGGGACTGTGCGTGTGAGTGCTTTGTCCACGCCGAGTGCGCATTCGAGGCGCACGGGCATGAGACGGCGGCGATGATCGTCGAGCCGCTCCTGCAGGGAAGTGCGGGCATGCGCATCTATCCCGAGGCGTATCTCAGGAAGCTGCGCGCGCTCTGCGACGCGTACGATGTGCTCCTCATCGCGGACGAGATCGCAACGGGCTTCGGACGCACGGGGCGGCTCTTTGCGTGTGAGCGCGCAGGCATCTCGCCCGACATCATGTGCCTCTCGAAGGGGCTGACGGGCGGCTATATGCCGATGTCGATCACCATCGTAAAGGAGAAAATCTACGAGGCGTTCTATGCGGACTGGAGCGAGGGCAGAGCGTTCATGCACTCGCATACCTACGCGGGCAATCCGCTCGGCTGCGCGGCGGCGCTTGCCGTGCTCGACATCCTCGACGAGGAGAATGTATTGGAGCGCGCCGAGGAAACGGCGGCGTGGCTCACGGAGCGCATGACGGAGGCATTCGGCACGCATCCGAATGTCGGCGAGATTCGTCACATCGGGCTGATTCACGCCGTCGAGCTCGTTGAGGACAGAGCAGAGAAGCGCCCCTTTGACAGCGCACGCCGTCTCGGCTACGCCATCTATCGCCGTGCACTGAAGAATGGGCTGCTCCTACGACCGCTCGGCGATGTCCTCTACTTCAACCCGCCGCTGAACATCGGTAAAGACGACCTCGAAATCGCCATCGCGCGCACGAAGCTCTCGATGGATGAGGTCTTGGAATAAATAGGGCAAACGAAAAACCGCACCCATGTGAGTGCGGTTTTTCTTGTGGGAAGTTTTGCTTTAGAAGTTCCAGCGCAGTCCTGCATCCACGCGCCAGTCGGTCTTTACATCGCCGCCGAAGGTCTTCTCGAAGTTGCCGTAGAGGTTCGTACGGTCGTTGAGCATGAGCGTACCGCCGAGCTGGACGCCGACCCATGTGTCGCTGCCGCCCACCTGTGTCGTCTTCCATGGGCTGCTGCCGTCGGAGTATTCCGTGCGGAAGTTGCCCGCGAACTCGTGGTAGAGGGAGACACGCGCATAGTAGGTGCTGCGCTCGGTCTCCTTGCCAACACCGATGCCGAGACGCCCGATGAAGCTGTCATACGGTTTCTGGTGCACATACATCTTCATGCCGCTATAGTCCGTGTCGCCCGTGTAGTCGACGCCGTTCATGTGGCTGTAGATGAGCTCGACCTGTGGCTCGACGAAGCTGCCGCCCTGCATGGAGATGCGCTTGCCGTACTCTGCCGAGAGGGAGCCACCCCACGTGCGGAAATCTCCCTTGACGTAGTGACCATAGTCGTTGTAGACGGTGTATTCGTTCGAGAGGCGGCCGATCTTTGCAATGAGATCGACGTATGCACCGTCTTTGCCCGACCATGTGCCATAGATGCCGAGGTTGCCTTCCTTGTTCTTGCCATTGCCGGCGGCGTAGGATGAGTTGCCGCTCATGTAGCTGCCCGCGATACCGACGCGCCAATCCTTGTTCACCTGCTTGTCATAGCCGACCTGAATGGTGGAGTAGTTCATGCGGAAGTTGGCGTTGTCCTTGTTGCTCGTTGCCTTGCCGCGATAGACACGCGCCCAGACGCCCGTCTCCTCGGGCGAGAGACGCAGATCGCCCATGCGCTTCATGAGGTCGTTCGCCTCGGCACGCCATGCCATCGTCGATGCCGTCATCGCCGACTTGACGCCGCTCATGAGCTTCGTTTCGTAGTCGCCGTACTCAATCTTCGGATCGGGCTTCGGCGTATCCGGCTTCGGCGTATCCGGCTTCGGCGTATCCGGTTTCGGGGTATCTGGCTTCGGCGTATCCGGCTTTGGTGTATCCGGCTTCGGAACATCCGGCTTCGGTGTATCCGGCTTCGGCGTATCCGGCTTCGGAACATCCGGCTTTGGTGTATCTGGCTTCGGCGTATCCGGCTTCGGATCGACCGCCGGTGTATAGGCGTAGCCGCCCTGTCCGCTCGACTTGTCGAATGTGATGTTCTCGATGCGTTTGCTTGCCGCCGAGGTTGTCAGCCCCTCGGCAATCTCCGCTTTGCCCGAGAGATTCCTTTCTCCCGTGGTATACGCCGTATAGTAGAGCTTGTTCGCGAGTGCGTTGAGCGTTGCACTCACGAGGTTTTTGTCTGCGGCCTTTGTCGACTCTGTATTGAGTCCGACACTGTCCGTAGAGAGGGTAATCGCACTGCCCGCAGCAGCCTTTGCAATCGTAAGCTTGCCGCCGTAGACGGTCGTTGGCGATGCTGCATCGTGGCGATAGAGCACCTTCGTATCGCCGCTGTAGCTGTCGATGGTGAGGTCGCCCGTCTCACCGAGACCCTTTTCCTCTATAGCGGACGATCCCGCCTGCACGGGAGCGCCGTTCAGGTTCCGGCTCGACGCGAGGAAACGGTTCGTTCCCGTCATATCGATGAAGCCGCCGCTGCCGGTGAAGTGGTAGACATGGCTGATGGCTGGCTTGTCTTTTTGATCCGTCTGCTCCGGCGTGATGGCGTTGTACCAAATGGCACCGTCGGAGAGAGTCAGCTGCAAGTTGTTGCTGATGTTGAAGCCCGTCCATTTCGTTCCTTCGCCGCTCATCTCCATCTTCATGGTGCCGTTCGAGAAGCCCTTCCAGTAGGAACCATTCTTCATGAAGAGGTTGACCGAGCCGAGCTGCCCCTGCGTCACACCGTAGCCGCTCGCATCGGCGTAGTTGCCGAGCCAGTACGATTCCGGCGTGGAAAGACCGACAGAGATCCGCCCCTTCGTGCCCATGCCGCCGTTCGTGACGAGGTCACCCTCGATGACGGCACGATTCTTCCCTGCGCCGTTCGCAAGGCCGTCCTTATCCTTCGTGACGTTGAAGTTCACCGTGCCGTAATTTCCCGACGTGAACTCGCCGTAGGCGCGGATCGCCGCCCAGGCGCCGCCCGTCGCACGGATCGCACCGCCGCCGATGTCGATCTTCGAAGCGACGGCGCTGACGGCTTCGTTCGCGCCCTTGCCGTTCGTCGTGGTGTCGCCGTCCGCGAGCACATCGACAAGACCATCGATCGTGATGTTCGACTGAACGCCGCCCGCGCCGTTCATCGACTTGATGACGGCGACATCCGATTTCGAGATGCTGTTCGCGCGCAGCTTGAGCACCTTATCTTCACGGCTGCCGCCGCCGTTTTCAATATGGATCGCGCCGCCGCTGTTGACGAAGAGTGCCGCCGCATTTCCGGTGCTCGTGCTCTCCGCATCGATGGAAACCGCGCCGGGATTCTTGATATTGATCTTCGAGCCTGCACCGATGGACGAAATGCCTGTCGTGCTGATGTTCGTCGTAGTCTTGACGGTGAGATTTCTGCCATTCAGATCGATATTCAGCGGAACCGGCGAATTGGAGTTCGAGATCGCCGCGCTGATCTTGCCCAGCCAGCCCCCTCCCTCGATGATATCCTTGCCGTTCGTGATGGTCGAATCCTTCGTGAAGATGTATTGCCCATCCGCCTTGCGAACACCGGCGTTTACATAGGGAGCGTCATTTATCTCTCTGCCCGTGATGCCCGTCGTGAAATCTGTATTCGTCTGCTCGCCCGACGGCTCAACCAACGGTGTATAGAGATATTTTCCCCTGCCCGTCGTCTCATCAAACGTGATATATTCGAGCCGCTTTCCCACAGAAGCGCTCGTCAAACCTTCGGAAATCTGCACACGCCCTGTGAGGGTTGATTCATTCGGCGTATAGTCCGTATAACGGAGCTTGCCCGCAAGCGCATTGAGCGTCTCGCTGACGAGATTCTTCTCGGCGCGGCTTGCTGTAGGCTCCGTATTGAGTCCGGCGCTGTCCGTGATCAGCGTGGCAGTGGTGTTGCCCCACGCTGTATTAATGACGATGTCGCCGCCCTTGATATTCTTCGGTGCAGCAGCATCGTGTTCATAGATCACATTCATATAGCTGCCGTCCGAAAATTCCTCGATCGTGATGTCCTTGTCATCTCTCTGGAAAATCCAGCTTAACATATCGCCCTTGAAACTAGTCACACGACTGCCCGAAAATCCAGTCGGCGAAGCTGCGCTCTGTTTCTCATTGTACCAGGTGGCGCCGCCCGTCAGCGTCATATAGATTTCGCCATCGCCATAGGCATAGCCTTTGAGATAGGATTTATCTCCCACAAAATTAACATCTATCCTGCTTTCCGCGTCTTTTGCCACAATATGACCGTCGAGCATAAGTTCTTTTGCGGCTCCGATAGAAGCGTCATTTTGTGCGAACAGCACTGCCGAGTCGGCAGCGGCGACATTCGTCTTTGCTTTAAGATTATCAATCGACAGCGTGCCGCCCGAGACTTGAACCGCCCTGCTCTCCTTCGAGCCGCCGACATCGATCTCCGTCGCGCCGCCTAAGAGCGACAGCGTGCCGCCCGTCATGCGGATACCCCATGCACGCTCTAAGGGCGCAGCCGAGGTCGTATCGTTCACCGTGAGTTTCAGCGTCTTTGCCTTGATCTCGACGGTCTTGCCGTCATCGTTGACGATGGCGGCGGCTTCTTTGACGTCCGCTGTTTTCGCGCCGCTCG
>CAUVMF010000043.1:0-12266 GCA_963552975.1 uncultured Selenomonas sp. | reverse complement strand
CTTGAAGCCCATCTGATATGATTCCATACAGTCACTTCCTTTGCGAGGTTTTTTGACTTTCGATATATTGCTTTAGGAATCGCTGATAAAATGAAGTCTGTCAGATTGGTGCAGATTTTTTGTCCTGTCAAGGAGACAAACCGGACGCATAGCAAGGGCTATGTGGAGGATTTGTCGACACAGACAGGGCGAAAAAGATACGCCAAGATGGCAGTGCTGAATTTATCAGTGCTTCCCTAAATTAGGGGTTTTACGGCGTTTTGGATAACAATGCGCCCATGCTAACGCAGGGGCGCTATGTCCTAATTAGAATGTTGTTATGTTTTCCTTAGAGTGACGGATGCTCTATGAGATACTGCTTCGCCGCATCGAATTGCACGTCGGTCGTATCCTGCGGGCTGCGCTCGACGATGATGTCGGGCGTGATTCCCGTGCCGTCGATGGAGCGGCCATTTGGCGTCACATACTTGGCGATCGTGAGCTTCAGCCCGTCCTCGTGAAAGAGCGGCAGAACCGCCTGTACGGAGCCTTTGCCATACGAGGTCGTGCCGATGATTGTCCCCGCGTCCGTATCCTGCAATGCGCCCGCGAGAATCTCCGAGGCACTCGCGCTGTTCTCGTCGATGAGCACGACGATCGGATATTTGCGCGCACTGAGCGAAGAACGATAGACCTCCTCATCGCCGTCGCGGTCAATGACAGAGACAATCACACCCGCAGGGACGACCTGCTCGGCGACGGCGACGCAGCTCGTGATGAGTCCGCCCGGGTTCTCGCGCAGATCGATGATGAGAGAGGTCATCCCTTCGCCTGCGAGACGGTTCATCTCGCTCGTGAACTCCTCGCCCGTATGCTCTGCGAACGAACCGATACGGATGTAACCGATGCTCGTGCCTTCGACCATCATGCCGCGTACGGACGCGACCTGTATGATGTCGCGCGTGATCGTATACTCCTCTTCGCGCCCGTCGCGCAGGATACGAAGGACGACCTGCGTGCCCGCCTCACCGCGGATGCGCAGAGCAACCTCCTCATTTTGCAGCTCGCTCGTCGGCGTGCCGTCCACGGCGAGAATCTCATCACCCGCACGCAGTCCTGCCGCCTCGCCGGGCGTGCCCTCGAGCACAGAGATGATCTTTACGATATTGTCCTTGAAGCCCATCGTCACGCCAATGCCGCCGAACGAGCCCTCCGTATGCTGGCGCAGTTCCTCAAACATCGCGGGCGGCATATAGACGGAGTGCGGATCATCAAGCGAAGCGACCATACCCTCAATCGCACCATCGATGAGTGCCGTCGTATTCGGCGCATCGACATAGCGCGCCTGGATGAACTTCATCACGCCGAAGAAGCGCAGCACATCGTCCGCATAGAGTCCCGCCGCGCGCAGGAGTGCACCCGCCGCAAATACGGTCAGCATGCTTCCGAGCAGCGCAGACAGAAGGACGATTGAAATTAGTTTTTTTCTGCTCATATTCTCTTTCGTTTACAGATACCCGAGCGGATTCACCGGCTCGCCGTTGACGCGCACCTCGAAGTGGCAGTGCGGCCCTGTGGAGTTGCCCGTCGAGCCGCATTCGGCGATCAGCTCGCCCTGTGCGACGCTCTGCCCCGTGCTCACGAGGAGTGCCTGACAGTGCCCGTACAGCGTCGATATACCGCCGCCGTGATTGATGATAACCGCATTCCCGTAGCCCGAGATCCACCCCGCATACTCGACCGTGCCCGCCTGTGCGGCGTAGATTGGTTCGCCGTAGTCGCCGCCGATGTCGATGCCGCTATGGAAACTCTGCGCGCCCGAAATCGGGTGCGTGCGCCAGCCGAAATCGGACGTAATCTCGCCCGCAAGCGGCCAGAGCATCGCGCCCGAGCCCTGCACGGGGAGGTTTCTGAGGCCGCTGCGCTGGAGCATGCGCGTGATACGCTCCGATGCCGCACGGGATTCATCCTGCTTGCGGTCAATCGTCTCCTTGTCGTACTTCATCTGCTCGATGAGAGCCTGCTGTGCTTCGACCTTGTCCTCCATCGCAAGACGCGCCTCACGCGCCTTCTTCTCGAGCGACTCCTGCGCTGCACGATCCTTTTCGAGCTCCTCCTTGAGTGCCAGCATTGCATTCCGCTGTGCCAGAACATCATGGACGAGATCATAGTCCTGCTTGATCACGCGCTTCAGGAGATCCATGCGCGTCAGGAAATCCGAGAAATCCTTCGCACCGAAAAGCACATCCACATACGAGATCTGACCGTTGATGTAGATGTCGCGCACACGCTTTCCGAGTGTCTCGCTCTTGCGCGCGTAATCATGCTCGGCGACCTCGAGTTTCTCCTCGTTCTCCTCCAGACGCTCGAGCGTCGCATTCAGCTCGGCGCGGCGCGCCTTGTGCTCGGCGATTGCCGCACTCGCCTCCTCATCGAGAAGGCGTTTCTGCTCCGAGAGCGAATCGATTTTACCGGCGAGCTCATCGCTCTTCCGCCCCAGCTCCTCCACCTGCGCGTCGTAGCTGTCGCGCTCCTCCTCGAGGGTCGCTGCCACGCCCTGCCCTGCGGCAAGGAAGATCATAGCAAGCGTCGCCGCAACCGTTTTTTTCATCACTTGTTTCATTGGACAATCACACCTTCAGGAAACGCTTGAGCGACACCCATGCACCCGCCGCCCCGATTGCCATGCCGAGCAGTACAATGACAATGCTGACATAGGTCATGAACGGAGACTGCGGAATCAATGGGAAGAACGCCAGCGTATCGTAGACCTTGCTCGTCACACCCGCATAGAAACTGCGCAGGACGAACGCCGAGATCAGCCCGCCGATGCAGCCGAGCACAATGCCCTCCAAGACGAACGGCCAGCGGATGAACTCATCCGTCGCTCCGACGTATTTCATGATCGCAATCTCGCGCCGCCGCGCAAACACCGTCAGACGGATCGTATTCGCAATGATAAAGACCGTCGCCCCGCCGAGCAGGAGGATGAGCAGCACGCCGAAGATACGCACGAGGCGCGTGATGTCAAAGAGATGCTCCACCACATCCTGCCCATACTTCGCCGACTCCACGCCGTCCATGCGCTCGATTTGCTTTGCCGCCGTCTCCACCATGTCCGGCTGACGCACCGTCACCTCATAGGCATTGGGCAGAGGGTTCTTGTCGCCAAGCGCGTCCAGCAGATATTTCTGCTCCCCGAGGCGCTCCGATAGGCGTTCACGCGCCTCCTCACGGCTGACGTATTGAACGGACTCGATCCCCTGCAGCGCGCGGATCTTTGCTCCCAGCTCCTCTTCCTCGTCCTGTGTGAGATCGTCCTTCATGTAGACACTGATCTGCACCTGCGACTCGAGCAGGGAGGCCGCACGGTTCATATTGAGCGCGAGAATGAGGAAAACACCGAGAATGAAGAGCGAGACCGCAACCGTACCAACCGCCGCAAACGTCATCCAGTTGTTGCGACGCAGGGAGCGAAAGACCTCCTGCACATAGTATTCGGCAGTTCTAATCTTCATATCCGTATCCTCCGCGCTGCTCATCGCGCACAATATGCCCGCCCTCAATGGCGATGACACGACGCTGCATGGTATCGACAATGCCCTTGTCATGCGTTGCCATGACAATCGTCGTCCCCGACTCATTGATGCGCTTAAAGATGTCCATAATATCCCAGCTCGTATCAGGATCGAGATTCCCCGTCGGCTCATCCGCGATGAGGATTGCGGGATCGTTCACAATGGCGCGTGCGATCGCCACGCGCTGCTGCTCGCCGCCCGAAAGCTGCGAGGGGAAATTGCGGTATTTATCGCGCAGCCCGACCACATCGAGCACGGCGTTTACGCGCCGCTGAATCATCTGGCGCGGCGCCTCGATGACGCGCATTGCAAACGCCACATTCTCATAGACCGTCTTGTCTGAGAGCAGACGGTAGTCCTGAAAGATCACGCCGAGCCCACGCCGGAGGTACGGCACATCCCTCACATCCATGTTGACAACATCGTGCCCATTGACGAAGAGCTCGCCCTCCGTCGGCAGCTCCTCACGAAAGAGCATCTTGATGAACGTCGACTTGCCTGCACCGCTCACACCGACGACGAAGATGAACTCGCCCTTGCCGATCTCGATGCTCACATGGTCGAGGGCAACGACGCCATTATCATATATCTTTGAGACATTCTTCATACGAATCATATATTCGTCTATTCCTCTCCAATGGGGACAGCCGCATGAATCCGGAGTCCCTAAAAATCGTCTTACATTATACCACAAATCGAAAAAACTACAAAATGTCGCGTTGCCATTTTCTCCTTCTCATGCTATCCTCTTTGATGTAAATGATTCTTATTCATAAGGAAAACAGCGATGATCCTCAAAAAATTTTTCTATGTCACACTCGGACTGATCAGCCTTGGACTCGGCATACTCGGTGCCTTTCTCCCCATCCTGCCGACCGTTCCGTTCGTCCTGCTCTCCGCATTTTGCTTCGCACGCGGTTCACAACGGCTTGAACGCTGGCTGCGCACGACGCGGATCTACCGTGAGACCATGCGCCTCATGCACAATGGACGGCGCGGCATGACCTTCGGGCAGAAGCTGCGCATCATGCTCCCCGTCACAACGCTCATGGGCATCTCCTTCCTCCTAACCGACCATCTGCACGCGCGCATAGCGATCGGTCTCATGTGGACACTGCACGTCATCTTCTTTGTCTTTCGCGTCCCCACCGTCAAACATTGACAAAGGGAAACGGATTCGCTAGAGTATAAATGTCAGCAAATGAAACGACAGGGAGGTTTTTATGACAAACTGCAAAGAAATGAGTTGGCACAGCACGCGGCTTGACCGCGTGATGAATATACGCATCTATGGGAACCCCACCGCCACGCCCATCCTCGTCTTCCCGACGCAGGACGCGATGAGCGACAACTTCGAGAACTTCGGCATGATCGAGGCTCTGGCGGAGGATCTCAGGAGCGGACGTATTCAGCTCTTCTGCGTGGACACCGTCGACACGGAGACGTGGTCGAACATCTGGGGTGACAAGGTGTGGCGTGCCCATCGGCAGGAGCAGTACTACGCCTATATCATCGACGAGGTCGTCCCCCGCATCTATGTCGAAAACACGAGCAAGCGTCTGCCCATCGCCGCAGGATGCAGTCTCGGCGGCCTGCACGCCGCGATTGTCTTCTTCCGTCGCCCCGACCTTTTCGGAGGCGTCCTCGCGCTCTCCGGCATCTACGATGCGAAATTCTTCACCGACGGCTGGATGAACGACGTACTCTACGACAACTCGCCACTTGACTTCCTCGCAAACATGCCATGCGACCATCCCTACATCGACCTCTACAATCAGCGGCGGATCGTCCTCTGCGTCGGACAGGGTCGCTGGGAGGACGAGGGGCGCCGCACGACGGCGCTCATGGGTGACGTGCTCTACAGCAAGGACATCCACGCATGGGTTGACTTCTGGGGCTACGACGTCGATCACGATTGGGACTGGTGGAAGAAGCAGTTCACCTACTTCCTCCCGTTTGTCCTGCGCGAACAGGCGTAAAAAAGAGGTGCAATCATGAACTTTATCTTTGTCTCCCCGCAGTTCCCGCGCGTCTACTGGAACTTCTGCGATCGTCTGAGGAAAAAGGGCGTCAACGTCCTCGGCATCGGTGACACGCCCTATGACCATCTCCATCATGAGGTGCGCGAGTCGCTGACGGAGTATTATTTCGTCCCCTCGCTCGCCGACTACGATCAAATGCTGCGCGCCGTTGCATTCTTCACGTTCAAATACGGACGCATCGACTGGATCGAGTCGAACAATGAGTACTGGCTCGCGAGCGATGCGCATCTGCGTACGGACTTCAACATCCGCACAGGCTGGCAGATGGGCGATATGGAGCACATCAAGAACAAATCCGCCATGAAGCCATACTACCATAAGGCAGGAATCCCGACCGCGCGCCTCACAAAGGTCACGACGCTCGCCGCCGCCGAGGAGTTCCTCGTAGAGGTCGGGTACCCCGTCATCGTCAAGCCCGACACGGGCGTCGGCGCAACGGACACCTACCGCATCGACAACGCCGACGAACTGCGCCATTTCTACGCGTCGAAACCGACCGTCCCGTACGTCATGGAGGAGTTTGTCACAGGCGACATATGCTCCTACGATGCCATCGTCGACGCGGACGCGAACCCGATCTTTGAGTCCATGACCGTCTGGCCGCCGTCCGTCATGGACATCGTGCTCTACCAGCTTGACCTCTCCTACTACACGGCGGACATTGTACCCGATGCGCTCAAGAAGGCAGGACGCGCCACGCTGAAGTCATTCCATGTGCACAGCCGTTTCGTCCACCTCGAATTTTTCCGCCTGACGGAGGCAAAACCGGGGCTCGGCGCAGTCGGCGACTTCGTTGGACTCGAGGTCAACATGCGTCCTGCCGGCGGCTACACGACCGACATGATGAACTTCGCGCACTCGACGGATGTCTACGAAATCTGGGCGGATATGATTACGGCGAATCGCCGCCTCCTCCCTGATCTCGGAGAACATTGCTACTGTGCCTATGCGAGCCGCCGCGACTTCCACCGCTATGTGCATACGCACGAGGAAATCCTCGACCGCTACGCGGGACAAATCGTCATGTGCGAGCGTATGCCCGAGATGATGTCGCCGCAGATGGGCAATCAGATGTATACCGCAAAGCTGAATGGGCGGGAAGAGACGGACGAATTCATCCGCTTCGTACAGGAACAGCAGAAATAAAGGCATGAAAAAAGTTGTTGTATGAGATCAAACGACCTCGTACAACAACTTTTTCGATTTATTGAACAGCCAACAAGTGCAGTAATTTTTTATCAAACGTCGCTATCTCAATGCCCTTAACCTTGTTATATGCGTACAAGATACAATCCACAAAATCAAGATTTTGGATAGCGTAAGTGTGAAGAGCCTGACGCAAAACAATATTCTCCTTGCATTCAGCCAATTCCAAGAACTGCATCAACTTCTCGGAAATCTCTTGCCGATCTAGATGATACACACCCTTCAGGACATAGACCACCTCGGCAACAACTTCAAGCGTTACCCAAACATCACCGTCGATTAAATAGCGTTTCGCCGTTTCCTCCATTTCATCGTTGTCACCCAACAGATAGCGAAGGATCATATTGGCATCAAATATCACCATATTTTTCCACCGCAGCACGTTCCCATGCGCTCTCCTCCTGTGCCACGCCATCAGGTTTGGCATATTTTGACAGAGAGCCGCAGAGCTGCTCAACTTTTCGTACGCGCTCCGCTTGGGAGATTGTCGGAGTTTCCAAAAAATCATCCATAATCGTTATGATAACGCGCTGATTCTGCTGCACCATTGTTTTTTCCAATGACTGAAATGCCGTTCCGTCATAGTAGCCCTGTACCGCGAGCATAGCGGACACCTCCCGTCAAATAATCATGTCTCAGGCGCGACACTGATGTCACATCTATCGTACCACAAATGAATAGCCGCGTAAACTGACATCTCCTTCACCGCACGCCGCGCACGGCGATCCAGTATTCTCCATCTTTGAAATACGTATTGACCGCCGCAAAGCCCGCCACACGAAAGAGCCGCTCGAACTCCCCGGGGGTCGGATTCGTCAGGTCATAGCCCGTGACCTTCTCAAGGATACTCGCCGGCAGATCATCCCGCCCATAAATCTCGGCGAGCAAGAGAAACGCGCCGCCCGGCTTCACCACACGGGCAACTTCCTTGAGACACGCCGCAGGCGACGGCCAGAAATAGAAGCTCTCCACCGTCACCACCGCATCGAAATGCCCATCATCAAACGGCAGAGCCTCGACGGAACCGTGCAGGATCTCCATACGCCCCGCATCGACCAGCGAAGCATTGAATCTGCGTGATGCCTCCACCGAGGTCTCCGCGTAGTCGATTCCTGTGAGATGCCCCTCCGTCACGCGCTCCGCCATCCGTGCGAGCGTATTGCCGCCGCCGCAGCCGATGTCGAGCACCGTGTCCCCCGCATGGAGGTCGATGTGCAAGAGCCCCCAGTCCACGAGGCGCGCATGACTCTCATTCATGCGCGCGAGCATCGCGCGCCCTGCCTCCCCCTCGGGACGGCGCGGATTCCCCTCCGCCGTCACGCGGTCTGTAGCACGCCAATCTGCTTCTGCCATATTGAACCTCCCATTCCAAATGCTTCACAGCAAAACACTTGCTTATTCTTTCTCCTTATGCTAAAATACCCTTGAAGTCAGTGAATGACATGCTACTACCAACAGAAAAGCCCCGACGGGAGTGATGACCCGAAGGGGCTTTTTTGCGCACTGATGAGGTGCGTCATGCTGGTGCCACCATGCGGCTGGTTTCTACCGCCCCAGCATCTGCAAGATTAACGCTCCGAGAATACTACCAAGAACGCTAACAAGCAGGGAAACCAGAAATTCAGTGAATAACATCTCTACTACCTCCCTCCTTGCCGAAGCAGCTTGATGAGAGCTGTGGCAAGAGAAAGTATAGCATAGAAATGAAAAAGACGAAATAGACTACTCTACCCCCATCGTCTGTTTGGAAAGGTCAAAGCCGAACTGCACGGGGTCGACGGGATCCCAGATCCGCGTCTCCTCGTTATAGCGCACGGGCACGTAGAATGTCACTGTCCCCATGGGCTCAAGCGCACGATATGCCTCTGCCGTCGCCTCGACCGCCACCCTGCGCAGCTCCTCGGGGCTGCCGTTCAGCTTCATCCGCTGACGCATGAGTGCGGAGGCCTTCTCGCGTGCCGCAATCATATTGAACCGCGTCACAGTCACCTCGACCATGGCATGCTCCTTACCCTGCTCGGTCACCGCCGTCTCGACCGTCGCCGCACGCAGGGACTCCATATAGGCATCGCCGATCTCCGCCGCCTCCTCGGGGGAGAGCATTGCACCCGAGGTCTGGAGTGCATTCGCGAACGCCATCTTCATGTTGAACGATTCCGTCGGCGCGCCGTAGGAAATGAGCCGCTTCTGCGCCTCCTCATCCTGCCGCACAAACGCGTCGCAGTAGAGCTTGATGCTCTCTGCCGCATCCGCGCGCTCCATGCGTCCGAACGTAGCAACATAGAGCGCCGCGAGAATCGCCGCAACAAAAATCCCCACAAAGATCACGGGGAATCGAATCTTGGATGAAATCACCGTAGTATCACAGCTCCTTTATGTATCTGCCTGCACAAGTCGCTCATAGCGCTTCATCAGCTCCGCCACACATTCCGACTCTGAAAGCTTCGTCGAGAATCCATACGCCCGCATGACGGCGCGGTCATTTGCACGATGCGCCTCCAACAAATCTCTGTAAAGAAGCATTGCCTCCCCGTAGAGGTCTGCAAGTGTCGCATCGGGGTATTTCCTGCGTGCGGCGAGAATCGCCTCCGCCGCAATCTCGATTGCCGATTGCTGCTCCGACGTTGGATCGGGCCACGGGAACGTATTATATACCATCGTGCTAGAATAACGGTAATCACTTTTCAACCGCCCTGCCACAGCACGCATCCACGCCATATGGACATTCGATGTCATAACGCCAAAATGATAGAGTGATGTGTTCTGCACAACAAAAAGCATATCGCCTGCAATAATATCCGCTGACAGATAATCCATCGGTACATAGCGGCGAGTTTCCGAGGATACTTTAGGAACAGCAATATAGCCCGTTTGACACTCTCGTATATCATCAAACAACATCGGCATATCGGCTTTCCTCTGCGTTGCCTTTTTTTTGCTTGCAAGACGAAAATCGCGCACCGCTTGAATCCGTTTCATCACCTGCGGGCATTTACTAACGTCAAGCGGATCTGCATCGACAAGCCACAGGCAGTACCGCGCTGTACGGTGGATGAAATCCCAGCCCATCATATAGGGACGGAAAAACGCCGCCGTCTGCGGCTCAGACCTCAGGAGTTCGTCATGCTCCTCGCGAGTAAGAATGAGATTCCCGTCATCGGTAGGCTGATTCCCACGCTGCATAATCGGTGTATGATTGGAAAGTGGTGTTTTTCGCGCCTCTACAAAAATCGTCGGTGAGGCTGTCAGATACGGGCTGATATTCTCAACTTCCCGCATCACGCCGTCATTGTATAGCCATTTCGTCGCCACAGTCGTTCCTGACCGAAAGCCGATGATGACGCAATGCACCGCCGCCTTGTCAAGAGACTCACTGTTCCATCGGAACGTCCGCCATGCAAAATCAATCTGCACGCCGAAACGCTCCACAAGCGGCTTCCATATCAGCGCGACTTGCTCGCCCTGCGTAATGGAGTTCGTCGAGACGAAGGCTGTGCGAATATTCGTCCCCACCATATACGCTGCCGCCTTGAAGTACCAGCAGGCAACATAGTCGATCTTGCCACTCGACGGGTAGGGCTTCCCTCCTGCATCCTGCCATATCGCCGCCATATCTTCCTTTTGCGCGGCTGTCTGATAGGTATATCCCACAAACGGCGGATTCCCCATCACGCGCACATTGTCCGTCGGCGGCAGCACCTCGCGCCAGTCCATGTGGAGCGCGTTGCCCTCATGAATGTTATCGTACGTCCGCAGCGGCAGGAAGTCAAGCGTCATGTGGACAATGCTCTCCGTCTCCTTCATCATCTGACTCTCGGCGATCCAGAGAGCCGTGCGCGCAACCGTCACGGCAAAGTCGTTGATCTCGATGCCGTAGAACTGCGCGATCGACACCTTGACGGGATTGTCAATCCCACCGAGAAAGACCTCCACCCCCGAGAGTTCGCGCAAGACCTCGTTCTCAAGACGACGCAGTGAGAGGTAGGTCTCCGTGAGGAAGTTGCCGCTGCCCGCCGCAGGATCGAAATACCGCCCCGCCGCGAGTTTCTCCTGAAAGTCGAGGAGTGCCTTGCGCCGCGCCTTCTCCGTCTTTTGCGCCTTGCACGTATCGAGCTCGTCGCGCAGTGCATCGAGAAAGAGCGGGTCGATGACCCTGTGGATGTTCTCGATGCTCGTGTAGTGCATGCCACCCGCGCGGCGCGTCTCAGGGTTGAGCGTGGACTCAAAGACCGCGCCGAAGATGGTCGGACTGATCGCGCTCCAGTCAAAGCCCGCACTCGCATCGGCGAGCAGGATGTCCACGATCTCCTGCGTGAACTGCGGGATCTCGATGTCCATCTCCGCGAATAACCCACCGTTGACGTAGGGGAATGCCGCGAGCGCGTCGTGCAGATACGGGTCGCGCTCCTCTATGGGGGTGTCGAGTACGCGAAAGAGTTCGATGAGGGTACGGCGAAAGAGGGGGAGCGGCACGTCCCGCAGGTAGTCGTGGAACATCGCATGTCTGCCGAAGAGTCCTGCATCCTCGGCGTAGAGGGCAAAGACGAGGCGAACGCAGAGGATGTTGAGACTCTGCTGGCTGTGGGGATTCGTCATGTCGTGGTACTCTTTCGCGAGCGCATCATAGAGTTTGCCGACGAGCTCGCCCGCCTTGATGGAGACCTCCATCTCCCTTGCGATGTGTTCATCGCCCACATCGACGAGGAAGTTCAGGCGATACGCCTCGCGCGAGAGGTTTTCGAGCAGGATTTCCTGCGGCTCGGCGTTCGGTGTCTCCATGTCATAGACAAGAAATTGCGCGAAGTTCGAGCTGACGATCCAGCGCGGACGCGTAGAGTACGGGAGTGCCGCCGCATAGCGCCGCGCCTGCTCGATGGGCTTCAGCAGTGTTCCGTCGCTCTGTCGAATCGGCTCAGTGAGGCTCTTGCCGAGGCTCTTTTGCTCGATCATGACGTGCGTCGATGGGATCATCACGTCGATGAAACTCGTATGGTCGAGCATGACCTGCTGCTCGAACACGAGCAGATCGGCGGGATTTGGAACGCCATACACGGTCTGCAAGAGCTCCATCCAGAACTTCTGACTCTCGCCCTTCTCGTAGCCCCTGCCCTTCCATTTCGCCGCAAACGCCTTTGCCGCTTGCGCCTGTGCAGCACTTTCTATCATGCAAACGACATCCTCTCTGATTTCAACCTCTATCATATTCTATCGCACAAAGCGCCACACCATATTAGCGCATTTTGTCCGCTTTCCGCCCGCAAATCCTTCACATCGCTTTGGCAGTGTTGGGTTTGTCTCCTCTAAAAAATCCCCCCATATAGAAAGGAGTTGCTGCCCCCCTGTGCAGCAACTCCAACGTAATTGCAATCGTATAAACGCATGCCTCAAATACCCAGCGCCGCAATCCACGAGTTGATCGCCATCGGCGTCTCCCCCATCTCGAAGCGGCGGCCTTCCTTCA
>CAUVMF010000042.1:0-12473 GCA_963552975.1 uncultured Selenomonas sp. | reverse complement strand
ATGACAACAAGTTTACTGTGAATGACGGCAGCGGCAAGACCGTCTACGGCGGCTATACCACTGGCGCAAATGGGACGGCGACGGACAAGAACGACAGCCACACAAACGAGGTCACGCTCACAGGCGGCACCTATACCAACGTCTACGGCGGCTGGACGAATGTCGGCAAGGCTGTGTCGAATACGGTCAATGTGACTGGTAACGCCACGGGCAGTATTGTCGGCGGCTACTCCGCGAGCGGTGAGGCATCGAACAACGTGGTCAGTGTCATGAACGCTGCCTTTACCGGCGACATCACAGGTGGTCGGGGGGCAGTGACGAACTACAACGTGATCCGCCTCCGCAATGCGTCGGTTTCGGGTACGATCACGGGCGGTACGGCGGCAAACGGCGTGGACAACACGCTCGATGTTTCCTACGGCACGAGTGCCTCCTCGTCGGTCGGCGACATCACCAATATCCAGCGGCTCCATTTTGATATGGAGAACGCACCCGTGCGCAATGCAAATCCCCTGCTGAAGCTGACGAACGTCAGCGGCGGCGACAAGAATCTCACGGGGATGAAGTTCGCCGTTGCACGCAGCGGAGCAACGAAGAAGCTCGCGAAGGGCGACACGTTCACGCTGATGGAGAACACGACTGCCCCCGGGAAAAAGATCACGGTCGGCAGCGGCGTGACGGCGGAGGGCAGAGACGGTGTGTCGCGTAAATACGAGTTTGCCGTCCATCAGGATCCAAATGACGCGCATAAGCTCATCGCAACGGTGACGAAGGTGGGCTTTGCCGAGCAGGCAAAGTCCCTCGTCGAGACACGTACGGGCGCAAGCGCATTCCTGAACGACGGCGCGGACTTCCTCGCGGGTGCGGGTATGAATGCGGCGCAGAAGGAGGCGCGTGCGGCGGCAATGACCGGCAGCGCACCCTACGGCATTTGGGCAGGTATGGGCGCAGGTTCTCTGCGTCACAAGACCGGCTCCTACGTCGATATGAAGGGCTGGAACCTCGGTGTCGGCTGGGCACGTGAGAACGCGGTGAAGGAGGGCACGCTGACCTTTGGTCCCTTCATCGAGTACGGGCGCGGCAGCTATGACTCCTACCTCGACGACGGCACGCACGGCAACGGCAAGACGAGCTACCTCGGCGCCGGTGTGATGGCGAAGCTCGAGACGAAGGCGAACAACTGGATCGACGGCTCGCTGCGCGTCGGCCGCACGAAGAGCGACTACACAGGGCTTGACACCGGCTACGACACGACGAGCACCTACTATGCAATGCACGTTGGCGTGGGCAAGGACTTCCACGTGCGCGAGGGCGATACGGTCAGCGCGTACGTGCGCTATTCCTACGCGCATACGGCGGGCACGAGCGCACATCTCAGCTCGGGCGAGACGTATGACTTCGACGCGGTGAACTCGCATCGCCTGCGCATCGGCACGCGCTACACGCACGGCGAGACGGCTCTGAGCCAGCTCTATGCAGGGCTTGCATGGGAGTACGAGTTCGACGGCGACGCACGCGCGACCTACGATGGCGACAGCACGCCCAGCCCCTCACTCAAGGGCGGCAGTGCGCTCCTCGAGCTCGGCTATCGCTTCGCACCGAAGGCGGACAGCCGCGTCAGCTACGATCTGAACCTCAATGGCTGGCAGGGCAAGCGCCAGGGCGTCACGGGCGGAGTCTCCGTCAAGTGGGCGTTCTGACGCTAGCAAAGCCTCCCCCGCCAGAGCGGGGGAGGGGAGTGCCTTGGGCGTTCGGACAACAATAACAATGGGCTGTTGCCAACGACTTTGTGCAGCAGCCTTTTGTTATGCCGTAAACCAAAGCCTCCTCCGCCAGAGAGAGGGAGGAAAGGGACGCCTCGTCCGATAAAGAAATCACAAACATATTTAGGGAAGCACTGATAAATTCAGCACCGCCGTCTTAGCACATCTTTTTCGCCCTGTCTGTGTCGACAAATCCTCCACATAGTCTATGCTATGCGTCCGGTTTGTCTCCTTGACAGGACAAAAAATCTGCACCAATCCGACGGACTTCATTTTATCAGCGATTCCCTAAGATACCAAATAGGAGGAAAACTACTTGTTCAAAGAAGTGAAATCACGTCGCTTGGCACTGCTTGTTGCCGTCGCGCTCGGCGGAGGCGGGTACCTTTCGCCTGCGCAGAACGTGCTTGCGGCGGATGTGACGATTGACGCATCACACGCGCCGTCGGATAATGTCGTTCAGCCCGACGGCTCTGTGATAGGAACGGCGGCAGGCTATATTGGAGAAGAGAGTGATGCCGGGAACGTAACGGAGAATACGCTGACGTTCAAAGGGCGCACACAGCCTTATGATAAGATTTTGTATGGCGGCATTACGTTTGGCACGGGTAAGGTGTCGGGCAATCATGTTATGATTTCGGGCGGCACGGCAAAGTCGATTTATGGCGGTAAGGCACGGGGCGGCGACGTTACGGGAAACACGGCGGTCGTTGAAAACAGCAAGGTGGACGGTGATGTCCACGGCGGCATTACGTTTGGCACGGGGAATGCGGACGGCAATACGGTGCACATCAAAGGCACCGCGACGGAGCTCAACTCTATTTACGGCGGTGTAGCACGAGGCACGGGGAGTGCAACGGGGAACAAGGTCTATTTTAATGCGGGAACCGTGTCCTTTGCAGAGTGGATGGTCGGCGGCTATGTCGGAGCAGGTGGGAATGCAGAGGAAAATACAGTTGAGGTCAACGGCGGTAAGACTTCAATGGTGTATGGCGGATTTTCCAATCATCCGGATGCGAGGGGGAATATCTTGAAGAACCGGGTTGTCGTTCGGGGTGGTATCATCACCGAAAAGGTTTTCGGTGGTGCGCTCGGTGGGGCACGTGCAACGGGCAGTGTGACGCACAACACGGTGACGGTCATGGGCGGTACGCTGAAAAAAACGGTATGCGGCGGCTCGTTAGAGGACGGAACCTCCACAGGCGACGTTGCTCAGAATGAAGTCACCGTTGCGGGCGGCACGCTTAGGAGCGATGTCATCGGCGGCTATACGCGGAGCCGCGGGAATCTGACAGGCAATATCGTCACGATCACGGGCGGTAAGATACAGGGCAGCGTCTATGCCGCGATGAGTCAAGGAACTACGAGTACGATTCAGAACAATGTCGTCAACCTCGGCGATGGGAAGAACGAACTGGCGGCAGGCACTGAGATTGCAAAGTACATCTTCGGTGCATTCAAGGGAAACCGTGTCTCCTATGCGGGCAATACGCTCAATGTCAAGGCGAGTGCGCGTGCGAAGAACATCGTCAATTTCAACAAGGTCAATTTCTACTTTACGGATACGCTTCAGCCGAAACTCACGCTGCGCGATTCGATGGGGACGAAGTTTAGGAGTCTCAGCGACATTACCATCTATGGCACGCCGACTTCACCCTCCGGCACGCTGATCGAGAACAATACCTCCGGCGGCATTGTCGTCCATGATGGTGTGACATCTGTCACAAGGACAGGTGTCACGGTGGAGACAACGCTGAGCAAAAGCAGTGATAACAGGAAAATCAACTATGCGCGGCTGATCTTCAAGGGGGCGCGCGCGGCAGAGACGGATGGATCGGATGCGTGGGGCGGTCGCTCTGTCGTTGGCAACACAACAACGGATAATATCGTTACGGTTGACAGCGGCACGCATACGAACGTGTACGGCGGCTGGACGAGCGGTACGGGCTCGGACGGTCCTATAGATAAGCAGAAGGACAGCACGCAGAACAAGGTCACGGTCAGCGGCTCCGCAGCGGTCAGCGGCACGGTGTACGGCGGCTTTACCAATGTAGCGGGCGGTAAGGCGACGGGCAACGAAGTCACCGTCGAGAAAAACCTCGATGCCAACATCGTCGGCGGCAGTGCAATCGGTGAAGCGTCAAGCAATACGGTTACGATCCATGCGAATACGGGTGCAGTCACAGGTGGTATCTCCACAGGGGCGGCGGCATCCGGTAATAAAGTGTATCTCGCAAACGTGACAGTGACCTCCGTCACGGGCGGTGACGGTGTGGTGACGCACAACAACGAAATCCACCTGAACGGTAATGCACACGTTACGAACGCGCTCACGGGCGGCTCACAGCCAAACGGTATAGGAAATACGCTGTATGTCAAGGGGATGAACAATACTGCGGGAAGCATTACCAACATCCAGAAGATGACCTTCGATGCGACGAACGCGGCGCAGGACAGCACCCTGCTGGATGTTACGGGTGCGACGCAGACCTATGTCAACTGGGCGTCACTTACGGCGACGGGGATGGCGGCAAAGCCGCTGACACTCCTAAGGAACGCGCATGGCATCAATCTCAGTGGCTACACGGGCGCGGCGAAGTCGGAGACGACAGACACGACGGAAACGAACGTCGATGTCCGCAAGACGGGGAACAAGATCACCGAAATCATCTACGAGGGGTATACGTTCAAGGGTACGACCACGGCGACGGTTGACGGATCCGATGTCTACGGCGGACGCTCGAAGGCGGGCAACGCGACGCGCGAAAACACAATCACCGTCGATAGCGGCACGCATACGAACGCATACGGTGGCTGGACGACGGGTGCAGGATCGACGGCGGCAGCCGAGAAGCGCGGTGACAGCACGGGAAACAAGGTCACAGTGCGCGGCACTGCGTCCATCAGTGGCACGGTGTACGGCGGGCTGACCGATGTGGCGGGCGGCAAGGCAACGAACAACGAAGTCACCGTTGAGAAGTCCATCGCGGGTGCAGTCCTCGGTGGTCAGTCGGCAGGTGATGCGACGGGCAACAGGGTCTTTATCAACGCGAACAGCGGTGCAGTTACGGGCGGCAAGGCTGTGGGTGAAGCGTCAGGCAACATAGTCACGGTCGGCAGCGTCACAGTAAGCTCCATCACGGGCGGCGCGGGTGCGACGACGAAGGACAACACGGTCAATATTAACGGGACGACCGTCACGGACAAGATCGTCGGTGGAACCCAGGCAGACGGCACGGGCAACGTGCTGAACATCAGGGGGGAGAACTCTGCACAGAGCGTCGAGGGTTTCCAGAAGATGAACTTCAATACGAACAGCGTTGCTGCAGGCGGCACAATGCTGAATGTCACAGGCACGGGAGAGACCAATGTCAACTGGGCAGAACTCAGCGCAACAGGCACGGCGGTGAAACCGCTCACGCTCCTAAGGAACGCGAACGGCATCCATCTCGCGGGCTATACGGGCGCTGTGAAATCCGAGACGACGGACACGACGGAGATGAATATCGACGTCAAGAAGTCGGGCAACAAAATCACCGAGCTCATCTATGAGGGCTACACATTCAAGGGCATAACAGGCGTGACAAGCGACGGCACGGACGCATGGGCGGGTCGCTCCAATGCGGGCAACACGACACAGGACAATACGCTCACACTCGATGATGCGGGCAAGATCTATCGGAATGCCTACGGCGGCCGGACGAGCGGCACGGGAACGAAAGCTGCCGTTGACAGGCAAAATGACAGCCGCAACAACATTGTCAACTATACGGCAGGCACGGTTACAGACAATATCTACGGCGGTTCTGCCGCAAACGGTGAGGCATCGGGCAACACCGTGAACATCGGTGCCATCACGACCGCCGCTAACATCTGCGGCGGCTACGGGATGACGACGAAGGACAATATCATCAACCTCCGTGGCGCAAAGGTCACGGGCACGGTCATGGGCGGCTCTGCCGCAAATGGCACGGGCAACACGCTCGCCGTCTACAAGCCCTCCGAGGTGCACGACTTCGCGGGCGTGCAGAATCTCCAGTTCTACGCCGACGAGATGGCGGCGAATGAAGCGACACCCATGTTGAAGCTTGGCGTGGCGACGAAGGACATCCGAGGCCTCGATATTGGCGTCAATCGCAGCGGTGCGGCACCGAAGCTCAGGAAGGGGGACAAGATCACGCTGATGAAAACGGCGGGCGGCGCCCTCACAACGGATGAGGTCATCGAGAACAAGACCAACGGTATGCAGACCCGTAAAGCAGAGGGCATGCAGGGCTCATCATACCGCTATGAATTTGAGATTACACAGACGGTGACGGGGGAACTCACGGCTACGGTCACGAATGCAGGATTTACCGAAAAGGCAAAATCTCTCGTCGAGACGCGTGCGGGTGCGAGTGCATTCCTGAACGATGCTGCAGACTTCACTGCGGGCGCGGGCATGGATGCGGCAAAGAAGGAGGCGCGTGCGGCGGCACAGAGCGGCAATGTCCCCTATGGTCTCTGGGCAGGCGTGGGCGGCGGTTCGCTCCGCCACGAGACCGGCTCCTACGTCGATCTGAAGGGCTGGAACCTCGGCGTCGGCTGGGCGCGCGAGAACGCCATGCAGGCGGGGACACTCACGTTTGGCCCCTTCATCGAGTACGGGCGCGGCAGCTACGACTCCTACCTCGACGACGGCACGCACGGCAGCGGCAAGACCAGCTTCGTCGGTGCGGGCGTGATGGCAAAGATCGAGACGGACAGCCACTGGGTTGACGGCTCACTGCGCGTCGGTAGGACGAAGAGTGACTACACAGGGCTTGCAACCTACGATACGACGAGCACCTACTACGGCGTGCAGGTCGGCGCGGGCAAAGATTTCCATGTGAACGAAAGCGACACCGTCGGTGCATATGTGCGCTATGCGTACGCGCATACAGCGGGCACGAGTGCAACGCTCAGCTCGGGCGAGACGTATGACTTCGACGCGGTGAACTCGCACCGTCTGCGCCTTGGTACGCGCTATACGCACGGCATGACGGCACTCGGTCAGTTCTACGCGGGTCTCGCGTGGGAGTATGAGTTCGACGGCGATGCGCGTGCGACATCGCAGGGCGACAGCGCACCGAGCCCCTCGCTGAAGGGAAGCAGTGCCCTCCTCGAACTGGGCTATCGATTCGCACCGCAGGGCAGCCGCATGAGCTACGACCTGAACCTCAACGGTTGGCAGGGTAAGCGCAGGGGCGTCACGGGCGGTGTATCCGTCAAGTGGGCGTTCTGAGGCGTTTGCTGATGTAAATATTTTGACGTAAATACAAAAGAGAGATTGGATTCTCCTATCTAGGAGCGCCAATCTCTCTTTTTGTATACGATGTTTTATGCTTGAGTTTACAATCTAAGTGCAACGGCAAAAAAGAAAACGTGTCACATAGGAATCTGATACAATGGTGTTTGCAAAGACCACATTGATCAAGGAGCATCCTATGTGTCACTACCACCATCTTACACTAATTGAACGGGAAAAGATAATGTTTTTTCGCGCCCAGGGCAAAAATCTCCAATCTTTCTCTGGACAGGATTCGTGAGCTTGGCAGAGTGCATAGCCTCTTGTAGGAAAATAAAAGACGGGTTGCTGTACGAAGATTGGACTTTCGTACAACAACCCGTCTTTAGGAAGCACTGATAAATTCAGCCGCGTCATCTTGGCGCATCTTTTTCGCCCGCACCGTGTCGACAAATCCTCCACATAGCCTTTGCTATGCATCCGGTTTGCTGCCTCAATCGGACGAAAAAATCTACGCTAATCTGGCGGGCTTCATTTTATCAGCGATTCCTTAAAAATTTTTCAATCAGACGCTTTTGTCGATACTCCTGCATTATTTTCCGCGAAAGTCTTTACTTTTCGCGAGTGCTTTCGTACAATATAGAGTAGATAGTGATTCGCGTAAGCGCTGCATAGAGGACGGGGGATGTTTTTATGCTGAAAAAAGCAATCGCAGTGGTTACCTCGGGCGGGGACAGTCCGGGCATGAACGCGGCGGCACGCGCGGTAGTGCGTACGGCGATCTATGAGGGAGTCGATGTCTATGGTGTGCACAATGGCTATAGCGGCATGGTGCACGACGATATTGAGCAGCTTACGACGCGCAGTGTCAGCGATCTGATCCAGCGCGGCGGTACGTTCCTCGGCACGGCACGCAGCAAGTCGTTTATGACGCCGGAGGGGCGTAGGACGGCGTTTGAGAATCTGTGCAAACGCAACATTGAAGGTCTCGTTATCATCGGAGGCGATGGGTCGCTCACGGGCGGCTCCCTGCTTAGTCAGGAGACGGGGATGCCGATCGTTGGACTGCCGGGGACGATTGACAACGATGTCTGGGGCATGGACTATACGATCGGCTGCGATACGGCGTGCAATACGATCGTGGATGCGATCAACAAGCTGCGCGATACGGCATCGGCACACCGCCGTATTATCCTCGTTGAGGTCATGGGGCGTCACTCGGGCTGGCTTGCCATGATGTCGGGCATCGCGGGCGGCGCGGAGTACATCCTCGTGCCCGAGGTGGCGTACGATCTGGAGGAGATCAGCTGCGAGCTGAAGGCGATGTACGAGGCGGGAAAACGCTACAGCATCATCGTGGTCGCGGAGGGAGCAGGTTCTGCCGTGGAGATCGGAAAGATCATCCGCGAAAAGACAGAGATCGACACGCGCGTCTCGGTGCTCGGACATATCCAGCGTGGCGGCTCGCCAACGGTGGAGGATCGCATCAAGGCGTCCATGCTCGGCGAGAAGGCGGCACTGGCGATCATCTCCGGCATCAACGATGTGATCTTCAGCTTCAACGAGGGGCAGGTTGTGAGCGTAAACCTCTTCGAGGCGGTCAACAATACAAAGACGCTCGATCCGGAGCTCGTGCGTCTTTCGCGCGTGCTGGCATAGTGGATATTACGGGGAGCCGCCGTGTGCGGCTCTTCTTATTTTTTCCTTGACAACGGCGCGGTTCTCGTGCTAGACTGTGAGGCGTTGCAGAAGTGAATAGCTTTTTCGAGAGCACAGTGGAGAGTTGTCCGAGTGGTTGAAGGAGCACGCCTGGAAAGCGTGTGTGCGGTGATACCGTACCGAGAGTTCGAATCTCTCACTCTCCGCCATTTTTATTGATTTTTCTCAGGGCGGGCTGCAGTGCCTTGGTCTCGCGCAATGGGGCCCTGTGAACCCCGTCAGGTCCGGAAGGAAGCAGCGGTAAGCGGATCGTCTCATGTGCCGTGAGGGTGCCTGGGGGCTGTGGCCTGCCGTGGGAGAAATCGGAATGTCAACGCAGCCCTGCGGGGCTGTTTTTTGTTGGAAAAGGAGGAGGTTTGAGCATGTCCTATGTTGCGCTGTACCGTCGCTGGCGGCCGGAGACGTTCGCCGATCTCGTGGGGCAGGAGCATATCAGCCGCACGCTTGCGCGTGCTGTCACGTCGGGGCAGACGAGTCATGCCTACCTCTTTACGGGGCCGCGCGGCACGGGCAAGACGAGTACGGCAAAGATTCTTGCGCGTGCGCTCAACTGTGCCGAGGGACCGACAACGACGCCGTGCGGTGTGTGTGATTCCTGCCGTGCAATTAGCGACGGCTCGTCGATGGATGTGTTTGAGATCGACGCCGCGTCGAACCGCGGCATTGATGAGATTCGCGATCTGCGCGAGTCCGTGAAGTTCGCACCGACGGAAGGTCACTATAAAATTTACATCATCGACGAGGTGCACATGCTGACGACGGAGGCGTTCAACGCCCTCCTCAAGACGCTTGAGGAGCCGCCCCCGCGCGTAATTTTTATCCTTGCGACGACGGAGCCGCACAAGGTGCCCGCGACGATCCAGTCACGGTGTCAGCGCTACGACTTCCACCGCATTACGGTGACGGAGATTCGCGATCGTTTGATTCACGTCTGTCACGAGTCGGGCATTGCGGCGGATGAGGATGCGCTCGCCATCATTGCCGTGCAGGCGGACGGCGGCATGCGCGACGCACTCTCGATTCTCGACCAGTGTACGGCACTTGCGGAGGGCACGCTCACGGCGGAGCGTGTGCAGGAGGCACTCGGGCTCGTCGGGCGTGCGTGGATTGAGAAGATGGCGCTGCAGATCTCAGGCCGTACGGCGGCACCGCTCATTACGCAGCTTGGGGAGCTGCTGCATAATGGGCGTGAACTGCGGCAGATTCTCGCGGAACTCGCCCAGTACTTCCGCAGTCTTATGATTGCCAAAGTGGGTGGCACGCTCGGGGCGTCGGAACTGCCCGATGGACAGTCGGAGACGCTGCGCACGGTGGCGGCGCGCTTCTCGCAGGATGAGATCATGGCGATCCTCCGAACGCTGAATGAGACGATGCAGGAGATTCGTACTTCACCGCAGCCGCGCATTGCCGTCGAGAGTATGCTGATCGGACTCTGCCGTCCTGCGGACGCCTCTCCTGCGGGCGCGCTGCTCACGGAGTCAAATCCTGCGGATGCAGCACGCATTGCACGCCTTGAGGCGGAGGTGCGGCGGCTGGCGGAGCAGATTGCAGCGCACGGCGCATCCGAGGCGGGGGCTGTTGCGGGGCAAAAGGCGGGGGCACAGGGCGCGTCCGCCTCTGCACGGCAGACAACGCCGAAAGCCGCGCCGCCGAAGCGCATTGCGAAGCGTGCGGATGCGTCTACTCCGTCTGAGTCCCGCCAACTGGACGCCGCACTCTGGAAGTCCTTTCAGGCACGGCTCAAGGAGCGGCACAGGCTCGCAGCCTCGCTGCTCTCGGGCGCGGATTACGAGGGCGCGACCGAGACGCATTTCTTCATCCGCCCCGCGACGGATATGGCGCGCGACTACATTGCAAATCGACATCGTGCGGTGTTCGAGGAGGTCATGTCGGAACTTGTGGGGCGTCCCCTCGTCATCGTCTGCACGGGCGGCGAGGAGGAGAATGTGCCGCCTCCGCCTGCGGTGGCGAAGGTACCGGAGTATCCCGCGCCTGTTGCGGAGCTCTTGAAGATCGCAGGCGAGGGGGCGCGCGTCGAGGAGGTCAGCGCACCTGCGAAGAAGCCTGCGCCCGCTCCCGTGGAGGATGAGTCGTATGAGGTGTACGAGCCGACGCCCGACGAGGAGGCGGAGATGTTTGAGAGCGATGAGCTGCCGCCCGATGAGAACACTTGACGTTGCGGACAGTTTTTGTTACGCTAGACACATCATTTTAGAATGACGATAAGGAGAGTTGCTATGTTTAACGGCGGCGGCAATATGGCCGGTATGATGAAAAAAGTTCAGAAGATGCAGAATGAGATGAAGAAGATGCAGGACGAGCTCAAGCGCAAGACCGTCGAGGTCTCCTCCGGCGGCGGTGCGGTGAAGATCGTCATGGACGGCGAGAAGCAGGTGCAGAGTCTCGTGATTGCGCCCGCAGCGGTCGATCCCGAGGACATCGAGATGCTGCAGGATCTCATCTCGGCAGCATTTAATGAAGCAACCAAGAAGGTCGATGAGATGATGGCGCAGGAAATGGGCAAACTCACGAGCGGGCTCGGACTCCCGCCGGGCCTCCTCTGATGCACACCATCGCGCCGCTCACGCAGCTCGTGGAGCAGTTCCGTGCGCTGCCTGGGATTGGGGCAAAGACGGCGGCGCGCCTCGCCTATCATGTTCTGGATATGGACATGGAGCGGGCGCGTCGCCTTGCCTCTGCCATCATCGAGGCGAAGGAGAAGATCGGCTTCTGCTCCACCTGCTTCAACCTCACGGACAGTGATCCATGCGCGATCTGTAGGTCGGACAAACGCGACCATACGACCGTCTGCGTCGTCGAGCAGCCGCCCGATGTCGCGGCGATGGAGCGCATGAATGACTATACGGGCGTCTATCACGTCCTGCACGGCGCACTCTCTCCGATCGAGGGTGTGGGACCCAACGACATCCGCATCCGCGAGCTCGTTACGCGCGTCGGCACATCGGATGTGCAGGAGGTCATCGTTGCGACCAATCCGAATGTCGAGGGCGAGGCGACCGCTATGTATATTGCAAAGCTGCTCAAACCGATGGGGGTGCGTGTCACGCGCATTGCGCACGGGCTGCCCGTTGGCGGCGATCTTGCGTATGCGGATGAGGTGACCCTCTCGCGCGCCATGGAAAATAGGAGGGAAATCTGATTTGGATATTATTGCGGGCATTGCCGTTGGCATCGTTGTATTTGCGATTCTCGGGAAACTCATTGCATTGCCGTTTCGCATCCTGTGGAAACTCATCACGAACAGCATCGTCGGTGCCATCATCCTGTGGGTCATCAACCTCTTTGGCGTCGGCATCGAGATTACCTTTCTCAAGGCACTCATCGTCGGTATTCTTGGCATCCCCGGCGTTATTCTCGTGCTGCTCGCGCATATGATGTGAGCACTCACACAAAAAGTTGAGAAAAAGTTGAAAAAGGGGGTTGACGAAGATCAATCACCTGTGTTATATTATGACAGTCGCGCCGATGAGAGCCGCAAGGAACTGAAAAGAGCCTTGAGGGTAGAAACGGCGCAGGATGTACCCTGAAAACTACACAATGCAAAACATGTTAGAATGAATTCTAACAAGCCAGATGCAACATCGTTGATGTTAGTCAACGAACACAATTCTTTTACAAGAAATTGACGAGTCATGAAATGACTCTTCCGGAAGGAAATGAGATGAGACGAAGTTGCTCAGGTTGGAGCAGATTTTACGATCTGT